>JANYBK010000028.1 GCA_025360805.1 Methanomicrobiales archaeon | reverse complement strand
ATAACAGCGGCCTACAAATTCCGGTACGAAAAGGTGGAGCTGGGCGACACGATGTTTCATCTTATCCCCAACATGCTCCGCCCGGAGGATTACCGCACGGCCTTTGACGCAACAGAACTCTCCTCATCGCACAACAACGTGCTCGTGACGCACGGGCTCGCAACCGCGATCAAGGATAAGCGGCTCGCCTCCGTTGCCGAGCACGAGCTGGACGGTACGATCCTTTCTGAAAAATTTGATTACATTGCGCTCGGCCACTACCACCGCCAGTGCCAGATCACGGACAATGCGTGGTACTCGGGATCGACCGAGTATCTCACGTACGGCGAGATTGCCGATACAAAAGGCGGGCTTGTGGTGGACACAGGGGCGCATGAGGTCCAGCACCTTGATTTACCGAAGACCCCGATGGCGGATCTCGGGACGATCAAATGCCAGGGTGTGCATCCCGGCGATATAACAGAAGAGATCATTGCCCGGGTGACAAAGAAGCATCTCCCGCAGTACGCGATGGCTCAGGTGACGCTCGACGGGCTCTCGCGGGAGCACGGGAAGGGCATCGATACCAAAGATCTTGCCGGTGTACGGGAGCAGATCCTTGACCTGAAGATCCGGACCCGGAAAGAGGAAGAGGATACACCGGTTGCGCTCCAGCAGGACATCCGCCTCATCGATTACCTGCAGGAGTTTGACGGGTTCATCGGCCAGAAGCAGCTCTCGGCAAAGCAAAAGGAGTTCGTTGCAACACTGGGACGCGAGATCTTAAAGACCGTTATGGACGAGCACCGGGGGACAGCGGAATGATTGCGATCAAAGCCTGGGAACAGATTTCCGGATATTCAGAAGGGTGCGGGAATTATACGAAGGCTGCTCACACTCCCGGAAGTTTCCCGGCATCTATCAAGCGATGCCTGCCGCCGCCCCGAAGGGCGCTCCGCGGCGGCCTCAATGACCTGAAAAATCAACGAGACGACATCGCGGGGAACATCCCGGCAGAACAGGTAATACAGAGGAATCGCATGCGCCCCCTCCCCCAACGGGGGCAGGGTTGGCGCGAGGGGGGCTGCATTTTAGTAAAAACCGGCTTCTCACCCGATTATCACCCCACTCAAAATACCGGATATCTCCCCCGGGGGATGCCCACGCGGCGGGGTCAAAGCCCCCAAGAGCGTAAGAAAGGAGCCCGCTCATGATCCTCGACCGGCTCGTGCTCAAGAACTTCAAGCGGTTCCGTAACGCAGAGATCTTTTTCAAAGACGGCATTACGGGCGTCCTTGGGAACAATGGCACGGGCAAGTCGAGCCTTGTTCAGGCGATCTTCTTTGCCCTCTATGGCGTGCAGGCGACCGGGATTGCTGCCGATTACGTGGTTTCAGGTTTTGCATCTCCCAAGGAGAAGTGTGAGGTCCGGCTGGAGTTCCGGATCGGCGGCGATAATTATACGGTTGTCCGCACGTTCAAGAAAGGAAAATCCGCGAACCACGACGCCAGTTTTTACCGGGAGAAAAAACTCGTGGCAACGGGAGTGAGCCAGGTCGAGACCGAAGTCAAGCGGACGCTCGGCATGGGCCCGGTGGATTTCAAGAACACCATTTATGCCGGCCAGAAAGATCTCCTCACGCTGCTTGAAACCACGCCGGGCAAACGCAAGGAGTGGTTCTTACGGGCGCTCGGGATCGATTTCCTCAACACCGAGAGCCAGAAGGTGTTGAAAGAGCAGATCGATGAAAAGAGCGGGGCACTCCAGGGCAGTGAGGGAGAACTCAAAGCTCTCACCGAGCGCATGAGTGCAGAAGATAGTACATCCCTGCAGGCATCGGTCATCACGTTCCGGCAGACCATTGCAGAACAGAAAAAACAGCACGCGGAGTTGCAGGCAAAGAAGACCGCGCTCTCAGCAGAGCTCCGGAAGTTTTCCGAAAAGATGACCGAATGCTCCCGGATGGTAGAACGGCAGCTCGCACTCTCGTTGGAATACGCAGGACTTGAGCAGCAGCAGGAACGCATCCGGGCCACGCTTTCCGGTCTTGCAACATTAGAGCAGGAATACCATACGCTTGAACAGAGTATCGCCACGTATGCCGGTAAAAAAGAGCAGCTGGATCTGGTGCGGAAACAAAAGAGCATGTTCGAACAGTACCGGACAGAGCAGCGCTTTGCCGAGCAGCGCCGGACCGATCTCAATCTGCGGCTGAACAAGAGCCGGGCAAAGATCACCGCTCTTGAAGAGGATGCAAAAAAGATCGCCACACTCGCAGCCGGTATCAGGACTGCACTTGCTCTCGGCCCTGATATAACGGATGTCACGCTGGAAACCGCATATTCCACGCGCCAGTCAGAGATCGTTCACGCCATTGGCACATTTACTGCACGCGAGGAGCGGCTCATTGCGGAACACAAAAAACTTCTCGTTAACTGGGATATCATAAAAAATGCCGGCACGGACGGCATCTGCCCCCTCTGCCGGCAGAAGCTGGGCAGCCATTACACCAGCATAGAACAGGAATTCGCCACACAGATGGAACAGGTTCGTAACCAGGCAGTAGATGTCTGTGCGGAACAGGAACGACTCACGGCAGAAAAGACCCGGATCGATGCACAGAAACCCGCAGTCAACGAGCTCCGGAACCTTGTCGAGAAGCAGAAAACAAAAGCAGACATTGAACGCGAACTCGCTGAACTGTCAGAACAGATTCACAAAAACGATATCGCACACCAGTCCGTTGCAAAGAAGATTGAAGAGATTGGGTTTGATGAAGCAGTATTTACCCGGACAGAAAAAGAGGTAGCCGCACTCGAAAAACTCCAGCTCCGGTATAACGAGCTCGGTAAAAAGATCGCACAGGGAGCAGTATTCCAAAAGCAGGTAGCAGATCTCGGGGTGCAAATCGCAAAGAAAAAAACAGACCTCGCAGAACTCAATGCCCTGATTGAACGATCATCCTGCGATCCAAAAGCAGGTATCGAGTTAGAAGGTGTGCTTGCTGATACAGAGACTGCTTTGAGGAGTGCCGAATCAGAGATCGCCCGGACAACCGAACGCCTCTTACACGCTGAAGAAAAGATTGCAGATTATAAGAAGAGCGAGGCGCAGATCGCGGCACTCAAACAGCAGATCACCGCAGTAAAAGACGAGATCGAACTCTTAAAACTCACGAGAGCACTCATCGCGGAATACGTGGTGTACCTCATGCAGGTCGTGAGGAGCCGGCTCGAAGGCGAAGTAAGTCATATCATCAGCGAGATCACGGGAGGCCGGTACGAGCAGGTGCTGCTGGACGAGGACTTTAACCTGCTCGTCCGGGACGTGGACGATGATTACGCAATCGATCGCTTCAGTGGCGGCGAGCAGGACGATATCGCGGTTGCGCTGAGAATCGCCCTCTCGCGGTATCTCGCGGAGCTCCACCAGGTGCACGAGTCCACCTTCCTGATCTTCGATGAGATCTTCGGCAGCCAGGATGAGGAGCGGAGGAGCAATCTCTTGACCGCCCTGCGCACGCAGGAGTCCCGCTTCCCCCAGATCCTACTCATCTCGCACATAGCAGAGATGCAGGGCGAGTTTGCCAACACGCTCGTCATCGAGATGGGCACGGACGGGGCAAGCCGGGTTAAGGAAGTGGAGTGAACGGTGGGGACACCGGTCCGGATTGCATACGGTAGGTTCATTTTTTTTTATGTCCGGAGAGACTTTGTGGCGGAACAGCCAGACCATTATACCCCCTTTGATACGGTGATTACGGACTGGGCTTGAAATCCTCATAAGCGGTAATTCTTTTTGTCCGGCTCATGACACAACCTGCCACTTTTTTTAGTCAATATAAAAAAAAGCTTTTTTAATTAGGACTTACGCACTTGGTTCCGACCGAAAGATCTAAGAACTAAGACAACTAATAGAGGGCTATACAAACCCGGAATGGAGATCGAACGAGCTTGAATCCCCCGAAATGCACGAGCAGTGATTTTGTCAACTTTCTCATATCGACGTATCTAGCGTGCACATGCTCGGAAGCATCCCGGTGCTTTCCAAACGAAACAGAACCAATCGCCCATGATTCCGTCAAGCGGTTATTAG
>JANYBK010000158.1 GCA_025360805.1 Methanomicrobiales archaeon | reverse complement strand
CCAAAAATTCTCTTACAGCGAACAGCCGGGGTGTGGTAACTATGAGTTATAACACTCTTTGAGGAGGATTGTATTTTTTTAGGACTTGTTAATCCTAAATCGGGAGAAGAGCCATAATTCTTAACTAAGATATGGGTATGGATCAGTGGCCAAGCACAAGAACACGTCTTGTGAGACTCTTGTGCACGCGCTGTTCGTGCTTTTCGAGAACCGTCATGTGCTGCTTTGCAATAGCAGAAATATCCTTATGTGTTACAACAACCGCTCTCCTCCCACTTTTTAAGACGCGGGCGATCTCATCCAATGCATTAGCATAGAGATTATCCATCGTATCTGCCTTTTTAATACATACTGACTGACCGTAGGGCAGATCGGTGACAACAGAATCGATCGAATGATCCTGAAACGGTAACTGAGTTGCATCAGCAAGCATGAGTAAAGCATTTAAAACATTCTGCCGGCTTCCCTTTACCATCAATGGATCGAAATCGCTGCCAATCGGAGTGGCCCCCAACAACTCTGCTTCAAGCAGAATCCCACCCGTTCCGCAGAAGGGATCGAGAACCTGGTCTCCTGTCTGAACTCCAGCAATATTTGCCAGTGTCCGGGCCATTCTTGGCATCATTACACCCGGGTGAAAAAAGTCACGTTTCCCGGGATTTCGTGCATCATACCCAGAACGGTTTATTGAGAAAAGAATTCTACCAAAATAACATTTGTCTTCAGAGAGAATCGCACGGTATTCTGTTTCCGGGTTGTTTAAAGATACCGGACCTGATATCATATCACCAATTACACGTTCGAACTCCTGTTGCGAGGAGGGATTGTGTTCATTACACCCTCCATGGACTTTCTTTGCCCTGCCAGCAAATGTGCAGGTTGATGTAATTGACAGTTCTTTGAGTAAGTTTTTGAATGCCGGAATACCGGGTTCACATTCACCAAGATATTCGAGCACTACCTGAGTCATGGCAAGTCGTCGTGCTTTTTCCGGATGAGGACAATTTACAACAGCAACCTGCAGACGCTCTTCAAGAATAGTACCGACACAGGCAAGTTCTGCAAAGGGCAGTGTCGGGTTTTCGCCAGAAAGCTCAAAGAGCAGTTTCATCCTTATCCCATTACATACAGGAACTAAAAATAAGTGCGTAATAATTACGAAAAATATGCAGAACAGGGAAATGAATTATTCCCTAGTGTTTTCCTTTTTTCTTTCCCATGATTCCTGAGAAAAATCCCCCGCCAACATTGGAACTGCCTTCGAGATCTGCAAGTTTCTGGTAAAGATCTTTCTGTTCACTGCTCAGGGATTTTGGCGTAACAATTTTTACCCGTACGAGCAGATCCCCGGGATGCCCGCGGCGCTTTACTCCCTCGCCACCGAGTTTTAATGCTGAATTATACTGTATTCCTGCAGGGACTTTGAGATCAATATGACGTTTGTCAATGGTCTCGATCTCTACAGAGGTACCAAGAGCAGCCTGTGCCGGACTTATCTCAATGGTGGTTTCAAGGTTATCACCAGCTCTCACAAACCGGTCATGGGTCTGGACATACACTTCAATGAACAGATCACCATTTGCAGCTCCGTAATCACCGGCTTCTCCATACCCTTCCATGCGAAGTCGCATGCCATTGTCAATACCTGCCGGAATATGTACTGAAACTTTCCTCTTCACGCGAGTATGACCAGAACCACGGCAGGTTTTGCAAACCTTCTCAGGGATTTTACCTTTTCCACCACACTGGGTGCAGGGGGTCATGCGGACAAACTGGCCAAATGCTGAGTTGGCAGTCTGACGCATCTGCCCGGTCCCACCACAGCGGGAACATGTGTTAAGGCGTTTTGTTTCGCTGCCGGAACCACTGCAGGTAGCGCAAGGCTCGGTATGCATCACTTCGATCTCGCGATCAATGCCGGAAACTGCATCCTCTAACCTTATCTGGATACGCATGAGAAGATCTGCACCCGGCTGGGGACCGGACCTTCGCTGGCCACCGCCAAAGAAATCAAAAATATCTCCAAATCCGGAGAAGTCAGAAGAGAATCCTCCTCCGTATTGCCCTCCACCGGTATAGGAGCCTTTTGATGCGTTGGTATACGTTTCGTGGCCCATGTTGTCATACTGGCCTTTCTTCTGTTCATCGGAAAGGACACTGTAGGCTTCGTTGATCTTCTTAAATTTTTCTTCAGCCCCCGGTTCTTTGCAGACATCCGGGTGATATTTACGGGCGAGGTTGCGGTATGCTTTCTTTACTTCTTTGTCATCGGCATTACGGGGTATGCCAAGTATGTCGTAGTAGTCTCCTGCGCCCATAGTTTAATTCACTCTTCTTTTACCTTGTAATCGGCATTGACGACATTGTCATCATCTTTTGTTTCCGGATTTGGCTGAGTACCGGCACCAGCTGACTGCTGTTGTGCTGCCTGTTCGGCCTGAACTTTCTGATAGATCTTAGTGGTCACAGCATATACTGCTTCGGTCAGCGCTTCCATGGACTTTTTAATCTCATCGAGATTATCATCAGCCAGCGCTTTTTTCACAGCAGCAACACTCTCTTCAACCTTTGTTTTGTCTTCAGGTTCGAGTTTGTCTCCACTATCTTTGAGCATCTTTTCTGCAGTGAAGACCGCAGTATCTGCCTGGTTGTGCAGTTCGATCTCGTCGCGTTTTTGTTTATCTTCGTTCTCGAATATCTTCGCGGCATCCATCATCTTCTTGATATCTTCTTCTGACAGTTTCTTGTCGCCTTTGATGGAAATGTTCTGCTGGTTGCCGGTACCGAGATCCTTTGCAGATACGTGGATGATACCGTTAGAATCGATATCGAACGTTACTTCAACCTGCGGAATACCGCGAGGAGCCGGGGGAATTCCGGTCAGCTGGAATTTGCCAAGGGTAAAGTTGTCTTTTGCCAGCGCACGTTCCCCTTGGACTACATGGATTTCAACGCTGGTCTGGCCATCGGCTGCCGTTGAGAAGATCTGGCTTTTCCGTGTAGGGATGGTGGTATTGCGCTCTATGAGTTTGGTTGCTATGCCGCCAAGTGTCTCGATACCAAGAGTGAGCGGAGTGACGTCCAGCAGGACAATATCTTTTGTCTCACCTGTAAGGACTGCGCCCTGGATACCGGCACCGAGTGCCACACATTCATCCGGGTTAAGTCCCTTGTCCGGCTCTTTGCCGAGAAGCTTTTTCACGGTCTCCTGCACAAGCGGGACACGGGTTGACCCGCCAACAAGCAGGACATGATCAATATCCTTTGCCTCAAGTTTCGCGTCACTGAGTGCCTGCTTGACCGGGCCAACGGTTGATTCTACCAGATCTCCAATCAGTTGTTCGAGTTTTGACTTGGTGAGATCGATGTTCAAGAATTTAGGTCCGCTCTTGTCCTGCGTGATATATGGCAGGTTGATGTTTGTGCTCTGGCGCTGCGAGAGCTCGATCTTTGCATTCTCCGAAGCATCACGCAGTCGCTGCATGGCATAGGGATCCGATCGCAGGTCGATACCTTCCTTCTTCTTGAACTCCTCAACAAGATAATCGGTCACCCGCTGATCGAAGTCATCGCCACCGAGATGATTGTTTCCGGCTGTGGATTTTACTTCAAAGACACCGTCGCCAAGTGTGAGGATAGAGACATCGAACGTGCCGCCTCCGAGATCATAGACAAGCACCGTTGCATCCTGTTCCTTGTCAATACCATATGCAAGAGCGCTTGCGGTTGGCTCATTGATGATACGCATTACCTCTAATCCCGCGATTTTGCCGGCATCTTTTGTTGCCTGACGCTGGGCATCATTGAAATAGGCAGGGACTGTCACTACCGCTCTTGTGATTTTTTCGCCAAGATATGCCTCTGCATCAACTTTTAGTTTCTGCAGGATCATGGATGAGATCTCTTGCGGAGTATAATTCTTGTCATCAATCTTGATCTTGTCCGAAGTACCCATCTTCCGTTTGATGGACTGGATAGTCCTTTGGGGGTTGGTCACTGCCTGCCTCTTTGCAAGGCTGCCTACAAGCCGCTCTCCTTCCTTCGTAAAGGCAACCACTGATGCAGTTGTCCGCCCACCTTCTGAATTCGGAATCACAATGGGTTTTCCTGCTTCCATGATGGACATACAGGAGTATGTTGTTCCCAGATCGATTCCCAGAACTTTATCATTTGCCATAATTTTACCTCCTTTTAGTGATTTCCTTTCGATACTGCAACTTTTGCATACCGGATTACCTTGTCATGCATACGATACCCGCGTGCCACTTCATCGACAACGATTCCTTCCTTTTCTTCAGAAGGTACATGCGCAATTGCTTCATGCTCTGCAGGGTTGAATGGTTTGTTGAGAGCATCCAATGGCGTTATGCCGTGGCGCTGCAACTGTGAAGACAGCAGCTGCCGGATCTGCACGATACCTTCGCGCAGGTGCGCATCATCTGATTTGACGGCCCGCTCAAAGTTGTCGAGAACTTCAATAATGTCTATTGCAAATCGTTCATTTGCCATGTTGGTGATCATCTCCCGGTCACGGGCTGTGCGTTTTTTGAAATTTTCAAAATCCGCAGCCAGACGTAAGAATCGATCATTGAGTTCGGCTAATGCCCTTTTCTGTCCATCCAGTTCGGTAGAATCCGGCTGGTTGCTCAAATAGGCAGTATCCGAAATACCGGTACATTCTTCGCCAGTCTGTTCTTCACTGCGTTCTGCATCATTCATAGTGCATCCATTACGTTTTTCTAATATCTGTTGTATTGTAGTTCTATATATAGGTTCACTTTGATCCCAAACTTGAATCACCGCTATGGAACTGGATTGTTGATTAAGACTTAAAACTGGGGTCATCATTTTTATCGCGCTTAAAATTCGCCCGGATTTGAATTTTAGACCCCATCTCTGATTGGATTGGTTATGATCTTTCTGAAAATATCGCAGAAAATCTGAGTTGTAACATTTATATTGCAGGTTCTTACCGATCGGTGTGCGTCTCTTTTAACGAAAAGTTTCGTTTTCTCAAGTCAAGACAGGGCAGCCTTAAAAAAACCCGTCACCACATCACCAGTTTTAATAATTCCTGTACTGATATCTATCACTTTAATGGAATCAATGACTCGCGATCCCGCAGTGGCCAAACGTGCCGCAGGTTACAAGGCAGCAGAGATGGTAAAAGACGGTATGATCATCGGCCTTGGTACAGGTTCCACTGTCATGTATACCATGGAGCGGTTGTCCCGGCGCATTGATGAAGGGCTTACAATTGCCGGTATTCCGACCTCCTTCCAGACCGCGATTCGGGCACGTGAATATAATATACCATTAACAACACTCGATGATCATCCGGTAATCGATCTCGCGATAGATGGGGCAGATGAGGTTGACCCGCAGTTACGACTTATCAAAGGCAGAGGAGCTGCACATACAAGGGAGAAATGTGTTGCTGCTGCTGCGCAACGATTCATTGTTGTAGTTGATGAACAGAAGATGGTGACATGTCTTGATGGCTTGGTTCCTGTTGAGATCATTGCATTTGCCATACGACCCGTTATGGATCAGTTGCTGAATCTTAACTGTACTCCGATTCTCCGTGAGGGTGTAAAAAAAGATGGCCCTGTTATCACTGACAATGGAAATTTCATCATCGATGCAAAATTCAAAAAGATCACAAAGCCCGAAAAACTCGAAGCATCGATTGGTCTTATTCCCGGCGTTGTTGAAAGTGGGCTTTTTTGTGGGTTTACTGATAAAACCACCGTTATTGTAGGTGGTGAAAAAAAATGCAGGGTTATACCTTAGTTGATATAATCCCGTAATTTGTGGACAAGGGCGAGCTGGTTGTTCGCCTCTTTCTTCTTTTCTTTCTCAATACTATCCATAATCTGTTGAATTGGTTTTGCCAGTTCGTAGATCTTTACCGGACGACCCTTGCTCTCTGCCTTGCTCTCACGGTTGGAGATCCAGTTCTGTTCCAGAAGGTAGCGCATAGCAATGCTGACTTCCGGCTGGCGGAGATCGGTTCCCCGCTCAATAGCCCTTGAGGTAGCTTCAGGAGTATTTGCAAGAAATACGAGCACCTTTGCAACATTTCTCTTGGTTCCAATCTCAATGAGGAGATTTGCAAACTCCTCTTCCTTTTCAGTGAAATACTGTACATTTTCGGTTCTCATGCATCACATCCACACTATTTATCTTAAGATTTCGTAACTCAATTATGTAATTATGGATATATAGGTTCTCGTATTGCGGTGCAATGGTAGTGCATTTTATATATTGTCATTTTTTTTATAAACCATTGTACAAGAAGTGATGGATAATCAATCCTTCTAATAGAAAAACGATTTGGAAACCAGTCAGAACAAACCAATACTGCGAAGGTCTGAAATAATCCTGATCACCGCTTTCTTTGCGTCATCAGGTTCTTTACCCCCTGTGATGATGAGTTTTCCAGATCCAAACAGGAGCACGACAACTTTTGGAACTTCAAGACGGTATACCAGACCCGGGAACTGTTCAGGTTCATACTCTATCCGGTCGAGGTTGAATCCGACAGCGATCTTATTGAGGTTTATAGGAACTGCAAGATCTGCTGATGTGACAATGTTCTGGATCTTGTAATCCAGTTTCTCTGGAATATCGATTCCCAGATCCCGCAATAGACCTCCCAGGATATCGAGACCTTTCCTCAGGCTGTCAACACTCTTTGCTCCGGTTAACACCACTTTTCCCGAACCAAAGACAAGCGCTGCGATCTTTGGATCCTGCATCCGTAGTACAACTCCTGGAAAACGCTTTTTGTTATATTCTGCGCCCGGGATTCTGGATGCAATATCGGGTAGATCCAGATAATCAGTCACCTTGGCTGAGGCAACAATGTTTTCGATCTTGAGGGAATCTTCTGGTCTGACCTTCATATAAGTTATCTCCTTACATTTATGACAATTATAATTATTTTTAAGGATGAACAACGACGTGAAAATCTACTACGCCCTTTGAGCGCATATAAAGAAAAAGGTTTCGAGTATATAAATAAGCATCGTTTAGAGTTCCAGCGTGCATCTACCATTTCAGAATATAAAACGCATTGCTCAGGTCTTGTTTATCTAATAAAATCACTCGACAAATATGAAAGCTGCATTAATAGGCATGGCGTTAAGGTTTACCGGTTTCTTATCCCAGTTCTCTTCTTCACGCCGCAATCAAAACACATATCATGAATCATCGATAACAGAAATTGCCATGAAACGTGTCACTCCAATCCGGTTATTAGTACTCATAGTAATACTCATCCTGTCAGCCGGCTGTACCGATACTTCTCCAGACTCATCGCCCTCTTCCAGCGGTATCAGTGTGGAAGTCAGCGCAATGGATACAGTACTTGCCTCCACGTACCTACAGATGTCTAACCTTAATATGACAGTCATCGATTTCAAAATAACGAACCCCACGGGTAGTCCCAAGACAGTCATCGTGGAATCGGAGATCCTAGGTTATACAGAGAAATCAATCAACACGGTCGAGGTTCCTGCACACGGGACAATAACGGCCGGGCAGACTCCATCACTTCGGCCCAGCGCAATTCCTTCTGAGATGACATCTGCCATGCTTCACTACAAGGTCGCTCTTGCTGACGGGACTCGCATAGATGAGCAGACCAAACCCATCAAAATCTACGCAAAGGACACAATGGTCTGGTCGGTCTTTGATGGTGAAGAATGGAATGACATGACGCCATTCATTGCAGCGTGGGTGACCCCGCACGCAGCAGAGATCGATCCGCTCGTGCGTAAGGCTGCCGATTACAATCCCGCGAAGTCGATGAACGGGTACCAATGCGGGGATAGCTGCACTGATAAAGAGTGGGAAGATGACACAAATGCCCAAGTGAAAGCAATCTTTACGGCGCTTAAGAACGATTACCAGATCACATATATCAACTCGCCCCTTGCCTACGGAAAGGAGAACGACAACAACCAGCGTGTCCGGCTGCCAAAAGATTCCATATCATCAAAATCGGCCAACTGTATCGATGGCACGGTATTGTATGCATCTGCCCTTGAATCCATTGGTATGAACCCCCATGTCATCATCCTGCCCACCCACGCGTTTGTCTGCTATGATACGAAACCTGACTCATCAGGTCATCTCTCCTGCCTCGAGACCACTATGACCAGTTGGTCAACGTTTGAAGAAGCGGTCGAGACCGGGAATCTGAAATACCAGAATGAGATCACAAACGGGAATTTCAAGTCGGGTAATTCCCAGGATATCTCCATTGCCAATTTGAGGAAGGCAGGCATCCTCCCTATGCAGTGAACGGGTGTACACGAAATCGGAGGGACTCCGGAAGTAGCCCCCCCAATGTTTTTTGAATGTCTATCCTGTTGTATTACATCACAGTAAGCATTTTGAATTATAAATAATATAAAAACAGTATTTAAAAAAGGGGGTGAACTTTGGCAGATCAATCTTCAATTGTTGAAATATCGCCAGGGTCCATGCCCATCTCTTTTGCTTTTAACACCCGTCGCATGATCTTGCCGCTACGAGTCTTTGGCAGGGAGATTACAAATTCAATTTCGGACGGCATGGCAATTGGTCCTAACGTGATACGGACATGATAAAGGAGTTCGTTTTTCAGCTTGTCTGATGGTTCATGACCGAGACGCAGGATCACAAATGCCTTGATAACGTTGCCTTTCACTTCGTCAGGTTTTCCGATGACTGCTGCTTCTGCAACTGCCTTGTGCGATACCAGCGCGCTCTCGACTTCGGCAGTCCCGATATTATGCCCGGCAACAACGATCAGGTCATCAGATCTGCCGAGCACCATAATGTACCCCTGTTTG
>JANYBK010000156.1 GCA_025360805.1 Methanomicrobiales archaeon | reverse complement strand
TCCCTGGTGGTGCAAATCGCGTATCATGAAAAAGTCCTCCATTTTCAGCATTGCCACTACCTTCACGCTTATGCATGAAGGTTGTCAGCTGTACACTTTCATTCCGCCATAAGTGCACATTTTCGCACCGCCATTGACACCCCATATCCTCCCACGAAAATACACTCCCTCAACCAAAAGGAGACCCCCTAAAAATCATCATCCTCATCTGCATGCCCGGCGCGGGCAAGAGCACCGTGGGAGTGATCCTTCTCAATAACATTGGGAATGAAATTTATCGATACGGATATCGCGATACAGGAAAAGACCAAGAAATCTCTGACAGGAAATTATTGACACGGACGCGCCCGATGCATTCAAAACAATCGAGGAAGAAACGATCCTGTCCCTTCATAGTTACCATGCGGTTATCGCCAAGGGGTGCAGTGTTGTTTTTTCTGAAAGGGCAATGGAACCTCTCACAAAGGATGGCGTTGTTGTTTACATGAGGTCAACCGGAACGAGCCGGACTTGCCGGGAGCTGTCCTCCCGGAGGGCCAGCCCCCTGCCATAATATTTTTTCCAGCGTGCTATCTTTCCCATATCACGGGCGGTCTTGATCCTGTTGCACCGGTTACAGAGAACCTGGAGATTTTCCCGGGCCCACTGGTCCCCTCCCATCGCGATAGGCCGGATGTGATCCATGACGCAGTGATGATGAGATGCAGCTTGACCTTGTGTCGCGTTGGGTTTGCAGATCTCCTGCCTGCATTGAGCACATTTCCTTTCCTGCTCTTCAAGGACACATTTCTTCATCTCGGCAATGGTGGGCTGCCGGCCCCAGTACTCGGCAGTGCAGGAGGGCCGGCAACAAACAGCATCCAGGTTCCAGAAATTGAAGTCTGCTCTCTCACGACCACAATTGGGGCAGGCCCTACGGGAGAGGCGCTCCTTCTCTTCTGAGGTGTTGGAGTACCGGCGGGGTTCGCGTCGGATCATCTTTGTATGCAGGTATCTGGTATTGGTCGGGATAATGCCGGGGCTCGCGGGGTGAAAGTGATTGGGAGCCCGGGGGCTCCCTCTCACATTACCGCCTCGCTGTAACTACCCTCACTCGAAGCCGCACGCCCCACCACGGCATTTTTTGCTAATTCAGTACCCGGTTAAGTTCGGTTACTTCAAAAGATGCTCATGTGTTTTTTTCAAGGACAAACAACCAGTTCCATCAGCCGATTTGACCCGGATGAAAATTGCCATTCTAAAATAGAGAACAGGACAAAAATATGAGAAATGAAAATGCGATTATTTTCTCTTTCCGCTGGATTTCTTGGCATCGGTCTTTGATGCAACAGGAGCGGTCTTTGATGCTGGGGCAACAGCCTTCTTTTCTTTATTTGACGTGGTTATCACTTCCTTTTCAGTGGGTTTTTGTTGATTGTGGTATTTGCCACTTATTCATGTTCTTCTGATACCGGGATATACGCTTTCTCCCTGTGCTGGAATTAAACGATTTTAAATGGGTTTTTTTAGTGAAAGGGAACGGTAAACGCGCCGTATGATTTAAGAATATGAGCCAGAACCCCAGGGGAGCCGGGAGAGATCCCGTCTTGGATTTTTTAGATCCCTCTGGGAAATCCCGGTTGTGTGTCCTGAACCCGGTTATGATTCCCGCTTCCTGTCTCTACGCATTGATTATAACAAATATCCCCGCAAAAATACAACCGCCACTCACAAGAAGGACCCAGTCGTTCCCCCAATCGTTATTCAGATATACAATGAAAATTCCCCCCAGAAGTAAAAAAATCCCGGAAATAATTTTGTGATAGTTTCGATCACCAGGCATACCCTATATGGTCTCTAAAAGAGGATTTATGATTTGGCTAACCGATCACTCTTACCAATAGGAAAATTTCGTTATTCATGCAAAAACTAAGGGATGTTCACCAGTGACGGATGAAAAACTGACAGAATATTACCAATCGATACAAGGCATCCTGCTTGCGAATCATTTCACCATAGAGGCGTTCAAAGTCATTGCTTTTGGCCTGCAGTTCACCGCGTCCCGGGAGGGAAAAAGCGGGCTCATCCGGGTATATCAGAAAAAGAACGGGACATTCACGCTTGATTTTTCCCCAATAAAAGACCCGGAACTTTTGAAAAACGTCCGGCAATTGCTGGATAAGAAGATCCCGTCAGCCGGTATTTCTGAAAAAATTCCACGGAATGTCGGTAACCCTTATGACCTGGGGTATCCGGTAATCGGTACGGATGAATCGGGAAAAGGAGATTATTTCGGCCCGCTCGTATGCGCCGCTGTCTGTGTCGATGAAACGATCGCATATGCATTAAGATCAATCGGCGTACGGGACAGCAAGACCTGCACCGACCATGAAATAAGGGAACTTGCGGATAAAATCAAAGAACACTGCGCCGGGAAATTTGAGATCATTGAGATCTCTCCGGAGAAATACAACAAACTCTATGAACAGATGAGAATGGAAGGAAAGAATCTCAATACCCTGCTCGCATGGGGGCATGCCAGGGCAATCGAAGAATTACTGAAACGAGTTGACTGTAAGCTTGCGATCGCCGACCAGTTCGCAGACAAACGGTTCATACTCGGAAAACTCCAGGCAAAGGGCAGGACCATCGAGTTAGTCCAGATGCATAAAGCGGAGCAGAACATCGCCGTTGCTGCCGCATCGATCCTTGCCCGGGCCCGGTTTGTAGAGAAGGTTTCAGCACTTTCAAAAAAGTATGCAATGACCTTTCCACTCGGGGCGTCGGCAGCGGTCATTAAGGCCGGAAAACAATTCATTGCAAAAAACGGACTCCCCGGTCTACCGCTCGTTGCAAAGATGCATTTCAGGACAACAGCAGAAGTCTGTGAAAAAGAGCAATGAAGAATGCCATGTTCTCTTAAACTCAGGGAGTTTAATTAGAAATCCCCGAGGGATCTGGAAACCCGGAAGCAAATGGGAATGCATACAACGCAGTATATCCAAACGGAGAATACGACCATGACCGAACCTGAACCGGCTGAAGAGCAGGAAGCATTCCTTAAAGCAGGTGATGAATACCTTGCCGGGGGTATCGAGCTCCATGCCCTGATCGTCGAGGAGGGGGGAAGACCGGGGGTAGAATTCATCTGCGAGCCCACAATCCATGACCGGGAAATTCCTGAAGGAATAGCGGAATACAACCGGGCAATAGAGGATATGTGCAGGGCGACTGTCACAAATTTCCCCAACCCCCAGAGTCTCGGGCGATTTTACCGTGAGGTCAAAAAGGACGGCTTTAAGAACCGGTGCTGGTACCGTGTTAGTGTAACCGCCCGGGTCGGCACCGGTGACAAGATCACCGGAAGAGTCACCGATATGATCGACCCGGCTCTCGTCCGGGCTGATCCCCATGTGCGGTTCCGGGCACGGCAGTTGCGGGCGATGCTGCAGAGGGGGTTGGAAGAGGAGTGAGGGGAGCGTGGATATTTCCCGTAATCTCCTTAACCCACATGCTAACGGCACTTCCGGTCTGCCATCTCACGTCTTGTTGTAACCGCCCCGCCCTTAAAAATGATTATCTTTAGATACGGCTCCACCCTTACTTCACACCACTATCAATCTCCACAATCTCCCTCATCAACATTGAACCTCCCGTAAATAACCCCCGCCCCAACCTCGCAAAACAATACACAATAATCACCGCGAATGCGATAATAAAAATGAGAGCTTTCAACGGGACTGTCTGCGGTCCCGCTAAAGAAAGCCCGAGAAACAGATAACCAATCATGACATAGGAAAGAACGATGCAGATAAGGTAAGACAGCCCCTCTAAAAACGGCGGGCAACTGGTATCTCGCATAATCTTTTATTATTACTGATAGATGACAGGTGTTTTTTAGGGTCAGTTGTTTTCTAAAAGAGAACGTTGAATCGTTACAGAACCAAAAATTATGGCTCTTCTCCCGATTTAGGATTAACAAGTCCTAAAAAAATACAATCCTCCTCAAAGAGTGTTATAACTCATAGTTACCACACCCCGGCTGTTCGCTGTAAGAGAATTTTTGG
>JANYBK010000237.1 GCA_025360805.1 Methanomicrobiales archaeon | reverse complement strand
CCCGTGGGTTATGTGATGATGACGGGTTTTGGGGATGACTTCATCAATGTATTGTCCTATCTCCAGTGTATCAAACACTCCAGCTACTATGCCGAGATGTCCTATTGTTACATTTGAACCGTCTATTAACGTCATTTTGCGGTATGTTCATGTTAGTTTCTTCTCCGGTAAATATCTATGTACAAAATAAATAAAAATCAGTGGATTTTTACTGCCGATGGTCGGCTATACTCTTATTATCCAACGTATCGATTAGATAAAAAAAAGTTTAGATTTTCATGAGTATGATAAGATCAACTCCAACCGAACCAGTAATAATGAGAATGCCAACGGGCTATGCTGACAATAAAGCATATTCTGGTGCGACAAAAATTCAGTTGTAAAATCCCGTGTTTATAAAATCATTTATAAAATCTGACGTGTTACACATGCATAATGAAAAATTGTCCCGATTGCGGCGCGGAACTATCCCCTCCGGATTATGAGTGTCCTGTGTGTAAAAAAAAGATAAAAGCGCCCTTTACAATACGGCAATTTGTGTGGGAAAATTTTCGTTTTTTTACTATGATTGGTATAACCGGAACCATGATCTCCCTTATACCCAATATGGGGGCACGGATTCTTGGGTCAACCTGGATAACCGAAACGGAGACTTTCCTTCCCTTGTTCCTTTCAATAATCATTTTTTTTGGATCTATGTTTCTGACAATCTGTTTCTTAATTATATTCGGACTGATAATTCAGGGAAGGGACAATGAGAAAATCTGGAAAAAAATTACTCTTCAGAAAAAAACACTCCTTAACTGGTATGAGGGAGATTCCCAACGCCTCATACTGCTCTTGTGTTTAGTGCCGATGTGGGTTGGCTTACTGCTGTTTTTTATCCTGTTAATGCCATTGATCCCGAATAAATATTCATGGTTGTTCGCAACAATTATTGGTCTTACCTGTATTCCACTCGTCATCTATTCATGTTTAGGTTGGAATATCGGTAAAAAAGTTACCGGAATAATTCCGGGAATGAATAAATTCCCGTGGTTAAGTGTGGTTGTTTTCACTATTCTTGTGATAGGATTTTTAGTCATTGTACCCTTTGCAATCCCCAAGTTTTTTGATAATACGGATACTTTTTCTGGAGATATTAAGATCCGACCGGATCAAGAGTATTTCTCCCCTCATATCTCTTCAGCAAAAGGATTGCGGTTAGAGATCACAAATTTGTCGGGACGTGAATTACTGGCAAGCCGGCATACCTGGTCTGCAAATTATGGATATTTCATCCGGGTCATTCCATCAACTTCTGAAGTAACAATACTGGGAAATCCCGTGTATAACGATAATGCACGGGATATTTACTGGACATATTCTGAAAATATTCCTGAACTGGAGAAGAAACCGGTAAAAATTAATTTTCAACTCTATCCATTACAAGGAAATGATGAGATCACCAATTCCTCATTGCACCTGACGTGGTACAACAATGATATTGCGTATACAAACTCATCGTTTGACAGATAGCAATATTTTTTTAGCGTTGATAAAAAAAAATAAGGTGATTACTGAATAGAAGCCACCCGAGAATACTCAGATATACATTTCACTATATCATCATAAAGATCGTGCTGATGGTGATCGTATCGGAATTCCAATTCTTTCAGGTATAGCGGGAATTTTTTTGGATTTACACCATGATATTTCATCAATCGTTCTTTTGCAAATGACCAGAATCCTTCGATACCATTGATATAGACCTTCCCATTAACGAATCTTTTACCATGATCGATTCTCATATGACGAAACCCGTAGGAGATGAGGCCGTTATAACTTCGAAATTTATCCGTGTAAATGAGACTTCCGCGTTTCACCTTCTTGATCGCCATAGTGAGGAGAGTTTCACCGGAAACATTCTGAACAACTTCTACTCGGACTTTTCCTCCGCGCTCCAGGATACCGAAGACAGGGATCTTACCGGCAGCTCCCCGGCCACGGTTTCCTTTTCGCCTCCCGCCGAAGTACGACTCATCCATCTCAATCTCCCCGGAGAGAGTAAATGAAGAATCATTATCCGTAGTGACGATTGACTGCCTGAACAAATTGAAGAGATCGTAGACGGTGTTATAGGAAAGACCCAACTGGTGAGCGGCTTCACGAACTGAAGTATCCAACTCGAAAAGTTTGATTGCGATTAATACTCGAACCAAGGGAACTCTCAATCCTTCAAGAAGACTTCCTCGTCTTGGCCCCCATTCCTTCCGACAACCGTAACACTTGTACTTACCGCGCCTGACTCGACCGATTCGATTACTCTTGCAATACGGACAATTATCAAACCGTTGAAGAATGCCTTGCGCCTGAAGGTATTCTTCTGATTTTTCTTCTGATATCATGTATTGTTGGAGTTCTATAAGGTTCATCCTTCCAACCACCTGAGTTTATCGTGGTGGTCTTTATTAAGGAATCACCAAATAAAAACCTCTTACAATTTTTCATTCTTTTCAAACGAGAGAAATTTCTGATTAAATTCCGACCCTCAATTGCAGGACCCCGGTTCTGGGCGGTATGTTTTAAAATCAGCGTGGCACCCGGCGGTTATGCCCGGTCTTGCAAAGCCCTTTGCACCGGTTGAAGTACGTCTCGCCCCAGATCCATGGCTGATAGGTGCAACACATATCAGGTTTCACCAGATGAATCCCGCAAAGATATCGATTTTTTGCTACGCGACGCAGGAAAGGGCAGACGGTTACATATTCACCATTATCAGGATTACGCATCTCTACATACACAATATTTCCCAGGTCTTCTGCTACAAGATCTGAACAGTTTATAGGTGTGCTTTTTTCCATGAATGCAACAAACCAGCGAAGGATATCAGCTCGTCCCTGCTCCATCCAGATATACACATTCGATGGTGTTGGAGTAATATTTGGGCCAAAGATTCGGCAGCAGAGTCCACACTGCTCACAGGGTTCTTCTTCAGTTGCTATGTCATCCATGT
Organism: Methanomicrobiales archaeon; assembly: GCA_025360805.1. GTDB lineage: Archaea > Halobacteriota > Methanomicrobia > Methanomicrobiales > Methanospirillaceae > Methanoregula. Next base: position 3,056 of record JANYBK010000237.1, on the reverse strand, counting down.
TAGTTTCCATCCACTATTCATCCGGTATCGGGATAATGTTTTGCTGATACATTCACACAAAAGTTTTTTGCCCGGTTTAAAGTGGCATAATGAAAAAACAAAAAAAAATCCTATCAGCCCAAATCTCTATACAGTGTTCCTTTGGTATTACATCCGTGTAATTCTGTTATTGCAATAGCACCGTGAAACACACACTTTTCAATAAAATGCCCGGGGATTGTCCCACGTATAAATGCTTGGTTAGTATTAATCCAGCGGTTCAATATACCCGACCGCATCTCAAAAGGGGCTACAGTTTTGTATCTGTCTGGGGTTAGGATTTATTTTTCACGTCAGAAAAAACAAGTAACAAATATTTTACCGCTCGTAATGTTAAAGTGTAATTAAAAACAAGAAGTTAAATTATGAAAATCACTATTCCTGCGATTATTCTCATTGTATTAGGAATATTTCTCTGTGTTGCACCTTGGACAATCGCACCGGTCTGCGAAGTCCATGGACTATATGCACAACTGGCTTCTGGTAATACATTACCAATGCCCTGTGGCTGGACAGCACGGGCAGAGATTGGTATCGGTGCTCTTCTTATCGTTGCAGGAGCATTACTTGCATTTGCAAAATCTATGGAGACCAAACGGATCATAGGAATATTCAGTATAGCACTAGGCATACTCGCAATTCTGTTTCCGTTATATATTACCAAAACATGTGCACTGGCCGATCACACATGTAATACGATAACAAAGCCGACGCTTATTGTTCTGGGACTTGTCACTATAGCGGTTTCGGCATGGATTGTGTATAGTTCACGAATGGAAAAGTAAGATGGGGCATTCACTGAAATTTTCTGATCTCATAATAAACAGCATAAAAAGGAGACCATTTCGGAATATAGCAACAATTCTGTGCTTTGTGGTTATTACAGGGAGTCTCCTCACGAGTTACTTCCTCGTCAGCGGAGCAGAAAAAAGCCTAAGTGTTGGAATGGGTTTTTTAGGGGCTGATGTTCTTGTCCTTCCGAAGGAGGCAATAACAAACGCGGAAATGGCTATGCTGAGAGGGGACCCCTCGACTTTTGTCTTTAAGAATCCCGCGGCGGATGCAGTCATCCTTACGACAAAACCAACTACACTCCTCTTTAATGGGTCCATCACAAATCGAATAATGCAGATCGATGGTGTGGATAAAGCAGCTCCCCAGCTCTTTATCGGAACGCTGGCGCACCAGTCCTGCTGTACCGGCGAGCTCCAGGTTATCGGGATCGATCCTGAAAAAGATTTCACCATCCAGCCATGGCTGGAATCTACACTCGGCCGCCCCATGAAGAGAGGGGAAGTAGTTATTGGTGCCGGTGTCACCGGTGAAGTGGGTTCAACTCTCAAATTTTACGGCAAAACGTTCACTATAGCAGGAAAACTGGATCCGTCAGGTATGGGTATGGACGTGTCCGCATTCATTCTGCTCGATGATGCGTATGTTATGGCAGCAGAATCCGCAAAGAACGCAGTGATACCACTTGACATCCGAAACGGCGAAATATCGGCAGTGTTGATACACGTAAAACCGGGTACTGATAAAGATGTAGTTGCCGCAGCGGTGAACAGAACCATCCCAGGCACCTATACGGTCAAGGATAATTATCTCTCGAAAAAAATCAGCAGCCAGCTTTTTGCGACAACCAAAATCCTTTATGCCATCATGGCTGCAGTAACCCTCGTCTCATTCCCGTTCATGGCGCTGATATCGAGCATGGTTGCTAATGAACGGAGGCGTGAACTCGCTTTGCTACGAGCGATGGGGGCAACAAAAAGTTTTATTTTCAGGTTAGTGTTTGTTGAAGCGCTTACTATCGCTGCAATCGGTGGATTCGCAGGTGTTGTGATTTCAGGAGTCCTTCTCTATCTGTTTGAACCGCTTATTATCAGCACTCTCGGATTGCCCTTCCTCTGGCCTTCGCTTGGATCTATGGTTGTCAATGTGACAATCCCCGTTCTCATCGCAATTGCTATCGGGGGAGCTGCAGCCCTTATTCCTGCAATCAAAAGCAGCAACCTGGAACCCTATGAAGCAATCCGGAGGTCTGAGTTATGATTGAGGCACGGGGAATCTCAAAACGGTATATTGATGGTACTAACGACATCATTGCGGTTAATTCCGCAAATATCACTATCAATAAGCGTGATTTTATTCTCATTATCGGCAGGTCTGGCAGCGGGAAGTCAACACTCCTCAGTATGCTCGGGGGTCTTACTCGCCCTTCCGAGGGTTCAGTTCATCTTAAAGGAGCTGACATGGGACATCTTCCAGATACCCGGCTTTCTCAGATACGTGCAGAAACATTCGGTTTCATATTCCAGTTTCCCGGTCTCATCCCCACGCTTACGGCACTGGACAATGTGATACTCCCGACGCTCTTCTGTGAGAATGGAACAGACAACCGAAAACATGCAGTGCATCTTCTGGACTCTTTTGGACTTGCTGACAAACTGGCCTCATACCCTTCACAACTATCTGGCGGGGAACAGAAGCGGGTTGCTATAGCCAGATCACTCATAAACGATCCTCAGGTCATTCTTGCGGATGAACCTACTGGAGATCTTGATATGAGTACCGAGAAAATCATCATGGATTATATCAAAGATATCAACAAGATGGGAAAAACAATAATCATGGTTACCCACGGTCCTGAAATGTTTATCTATGCAAATAGAGTGTTTAACATGGAAAATGGAATGCTGACAGAAGTCACCGGCAGCTATAAAACCTGATAACCCTTCCCTTTTTTATCCCCCTCTCGGCAAACACTACCCCCTAATATATCCGGTACCTTTAAACGATAAAATCTGCTGTGACCCATGAAAACGGGATTGTCCCGCATTGGAATATCTCTCTTTTATCAATGAACTTACTTTATGGTGTCAATGGCGGAATGAAAGTGTACAGATGTGGCGGAATAGAATTGTACACCCAAATACATAATTTCATCGAAATTTATCATGGAAGACAGTGAGTAACCATCTCTTGTTTCCGACGTTCCTTAAGTCGGTAGCTGTCTC
>JANYBK010000231.1 GCA_025360805.1 Methanomicrobiales archaeon | reverse complement strand
TCCCATCATTTGATCGACAAAATGCGCGTTATGCATATGGTATGGTGATAATTATTGCGATGAAATTTTGTAATTTTACTTTTTTCCGGTTGGCCGTCCAACAATTGTCATGGCTCGTTGGATGGGCTCACTCCATGCAGCATACTTCAGATCCTTGTTTATGTTTTCATAATAACTGATACGTGGGTTACCGCTACTATCGAGTGCGAGTGAAGTGTACTTCCCCACATCCCCAACACTATCTACGATCTGGAGGGCCCATGCAGTGCCGTTCCATGCAGCATATTTCAAGTCACCGTTCGTTCCGTAATAATAACTGATGCTGGGATAATCACCGCCGTTGAGTGCGAGCGATGAATGTGCTCCCACAATATTGGCACTGCTGTCAACAGTCTGGATGACCCACGATGAACCGTTCCATGAAGCATACTTCAGGACAGTTGTGTTATGATAACTGACGCAAGGATAGTCGCTGCTATTGAGTGAGAGCGAGGTATACCACCCTGCACCCCAAGTATTATCAACAGTTTCGGTGTTCCAAAATGAACCGTTCCATGCAGTATACTTCAGGATACTGTTTGTAGCGTCGCGATAACTGATGCAGGGGTAGCCACTAATATTGAGTGCTAGTGATGTATACTCCCCCACATTCCCAACACGGTCAACTGTCTGATTGTGCCATTCAGAACCGTTCCATGCTGCATATTTCATTGTAGTACTGTTATGATAACTGATGCGTGGGTATCCGTTGCTATCGAGTGCAAGTGAGGTAAATTCCCCTACATCGCCTACGTCATCGACAGTCTGTACGGTCCATTCCATAGCAGCAGCCGGTGTGACGGCAACCAATGCGACAATCAACAACCCTGCCAGAATCAGATCATCCCGTTTCAAACGCCGATACACCGACCCCATCTTACTGAACTAAAACCGGGGTGACGTGTGTTAAAAGGACGCAATATAGGAGTGCTTAGGCCCAGAAAAAATACCTGCACGCCCCGTTTCTGAATTCTATGGCATTCGAGGCTTTAAACATTCTGAAAAAATCATCCCATCAACATTTTCCTCAACTCCACAAACTCCTCCACCGAATACTGTCCCTCCGCAGTAGTCTCCCCCATATGACAATACACCAGTTCCGATCCAAACAACGGCAGCACCGCCCGGGCATACCGGAACGAAGAACCCATCACCCCGCAGCAGATCGGTTGTTTCACAGCGTGTGTGAATGAAATCAGCTCAATCACATCGTCCGCATTTGACGGTGTGACAATAATCTTCACAATATCGCCATATGCCCGGAGTTCGCGCTCCAGCACGAAAAGCACATGGAGTGGCATCATTATTGGTGCATGGTGGGATGCAATGATCTTTGTGCCTGCTTCCTTTACACAGACTGCATTTTTTACAAACTGATGTTCCACGTCCACGTAATCGACAAGGGTGATGATCGGACGGATCTTTTTTTCCCATTCCTTGCCGTCACCAAAGAACAGGCCGCCTTCCCGCCCGGAGCGCAGGGTCGCAATCACAGGTAGTGAACATATCTTTTTACACTGCTGCACCAGCTTCTTTGTGTTACCCTCCATCAGGTCGAGCCTGAGCTCAATCATGTCGGCTCCCTGCGTCTCTGCACGGGACGCTGAAAGCGGGTCGGTGAGTGCTGCAACAATTTTCATGTACCGTGGTGTTGGCGTGCAGTTCATAAAAAAGATACTCCTAAAAAAAACCATCCGTGTGAAAATAACAGACTGTCTGTCCCGCAGGCAATTTCTCCTTACCTGCCCCACAAAGATACCTGTTTATCCCTTTTTAAGTCACTTTATCTATCATAACAATGGAGTGCAATGCTATTCCCCCCTATATCCGTCAGTTATCCGGCGCGATAGTAAAATGCGTGGTACTCGTAGTGATCATTCCCGTTGCAGTTGCATTCCTCCTCTCCCAATCACTACCGGCAACTCTTGCACTTATTACGAGCACGCTCATCATCGAATACGGTGCAGCCCCGATTGGCATAGGTCTTGGCCTTCATCCTGCATATGTCCTCTTTGTTCTGACCAGTGTGGCCCTGGGAATCACCTTATTTCTCTTCGACCTCTTCGATACTCTGGGCCGGCATTCCGAAAGGGTGGCAAGGTTTTTAGAACGATCGGAAGAGAAAACAAAACAATTCACCTACATATCCAGGTATGGCATCTACGGACTTGTTCCATGTGTCCTCACCCTCGGCTTCTATGTCTGCCCGTTGCTCTCATGGGCACTTTCATGGCGCAGGGACTATTCTATCATACTGACCATGGGAGGGTTTATCGTCATCTCGATCATCCTTATCTGCATAACACTTGGATTGTTTAGCATTATATTTCCCTGAGGGAATACACGTGAGAGATTCTGCGCTTAAACCAGCGAAAAAAACACTGCCCGAGCTGCTCGCCCCTGCCGGCTCACCAGAAGCGTTCCGGGCTGCAATTGCAGCTGGTGCTGATGCAGTCTACCTGAGCGGAAAGCGGTTTGGCGCCCGGAAGTTTGCTGCTAATTTTTCAGATGCGGAGATTGAAGTATCGATTAATTATGCCCATGCCCGTGGCGTTAAGGTATACGTAACGGTCAATACCCTCATCCATGACAGGGAGATCAAAAGCACGGTTGACTATCTTATCTGGCTGTACTCGATTGGTGTTGATGCAGTCCTTATTCAGGATATCGGGATCGCTGCATTAGCACATGAGATTATTCCAAAACTCGTTATCCATGCCTCAACCCAGCTGACCATCCACAATGCACACGGGGTAATGTGGGCGGCAGAACAGGGATTTTCCCGTGTAGTACTTGCACGTGAACTCTCGCTTGCTGAAGTGGAGCGAATTGCTCACGATACAAAAAATACCGGTGTCGGTCTTGAAGTCTTTGCCCACGGGGCGCTCTGTTACGGGTATTCCGGGCAATGTCTCCTATCTTCTGTTATTGGAGGAAGGAGCGGGAACCGGGGTATGTGCGCCCAGCCGTGCCGGAAACCCTATACGCTTGTCACTGCTACAACTGATGCCAATGGAAAGCCGGAAAAGATGCAGGTAATTCCTACCCGCGATACGTATATCCTGTCGCCAAAAGAGCTCTGCACGTACCGTCACCTGCCGGCTCTTGTTGCTTCATCCATTGTCTCGCTCAAGATTGAGGGGCGAATGAAATCTTCAGAATATGTGGCTGTGGTTGTAGCTGCATACCGGAGGGCTCTTGATGCCATTGCAGCAGGAAACACAAGTCCTATCCCGGATGAGATGAATAATCTCCTTCTTGCATTCAACCGCGGTTTTACTGCCGGGTATCTGTTCGGCGACCGGCACCGGGCACTTATGGGCAGGGATGCCCCCGACAACCGGGGATTGTATATTGGCACGGTGAGCCGGTATGAGGCAAAAACGAGAACGGTATCCTTAAAATTAGATAGCGAAATTATCCCAAAGCCCGGTGACGGACTATTTTTCATAGAACAGGAAAAGACTGAAGAGCAATTCGGGTTCTCATTAAATACCGCCCCTGTCCTGATGAAAGGGGAGATCCAGTTTGCCGTCCCGAAGCCTGCAAATAAGGGCACAAAGGTGTACATTACGTCATCAGTGGATCTCGCATCCCATGCCCGGCAGATCATCAACCACACCTCATCCACCCTGCGCCATCCGGTGCCGCTCGATCTTACTGTTCAGGTTGATGAATGTAGCAGACTCACACTCAATGGTCGTATCCATCCGGGTGACGGCCGTGATATTATCGTATCCCATACACCGGATATCACGCTTGTACCTGCCCAATCCCGCCCACTTACCACTGAACAGATGGAGCAGCAGATGAGAAAGAGCGGCGGCACACCGTTTATCATCGATGCTGTCACGATACAGTACCGTGGCGATCTCTTCGCACCGCTTGCGGAACTGAACCGTGCACGCAGGGAATTCCTTACCATAGCTGAATCCGCACTCGTGGCAGCATCCCGCCCTTCCGTAGAACAGGTTGAACGTGCAAAATCCCACTGGCATGAGGAGGAAGAGAATTATCCTTCGATAAGCCCGGCATCACCTACAATCAAATCCTCATCCCCACTCAGCCTCGCAGTCTATGCTGATTCACTTGAAGCAGTCCGCATGGCCGTGGAGTCCGGGTGTGACCGTGTGTATTTCGAGCCTGATATTACGGTTTCAACAACCGCTTCGTCCTGCCGTAATTCTCACCCTACGGGAATTGAAGAGCAGATCAGGATGGCTGTTGAAGTGTGCCATGCACAAGAAATACCCCTTGTCTGGAAACTTCCCCGAATAACCCGCACCGCATTTTCTGACGCTGTTATTACATTAGTGCCACAGATATCCGTAATGGGAATCGCGGGAATCATGGTTGAGAATCCGGGCATGCTTCACGCAATCCATGGTATTGCACCATTCACAACGATCTACGGCTCCACTGGGCTCAATGTGTTCAACCACGCAACCGTAAAAAAACTCGAATCACACACAGAACTGCTCACCCTGTCACCGGAACTCTCAATGGATGAGTGCAGGTTCCTGGTATCTGCTGCCCTTAATCAGGGGCTTGATATCTCCTTTGCCCTGATTGTGCAGGGAATCATCGAGGCCATCATCTCCGATGACTGCCTGCTTGAACCCTACCTGCATTGTAAGGCTGGTACTGAACGACAAAAAGAAAATTTTTACGGTATTCGTGACTCCACAGGTCACATATTTCCGGTCCGCATGGATATTGAATGCAGAACCCATATCAGCAATTCTGCCGAACTCTGCCTTCTGGATTATCTTCCCCAGATTCTGGACCTGGGCATCAGTGAAGTTGTGATCGATGCAAGGGGCAGAACCGGTGCCTGCGTTTTAGAGATGACGCGCATCTACCGCAGTGCAATTTCCGCAATTTCAAAACGGACTACTGGCGCAGAAAAGCAGATGACTTCGCTCAAAGACCGCATAAAAAGATGCTCCATGGGAGAGATCACCGCGGGTCATTTCATAAGAGGACTCAAGGAATCCTAAAAACCAGATATCACAATAACAGAATCTTTTATAAAAACCTTCATCAGGTAAAAAACCGCAAACGTGTAATCAGGACTCAATCATAAGGAGTATCAGATATGCTTTCACCACTGATCCTTGTCAATTTAAAGACGTACCGGGAGGGGATGGGTAACCGTGCACACATGATCGCACAGGCAGCAGAACTTGTAGCGAGCGAAAGCGGCGTGACGATAGGTATCGCACCTTCCTATATTGATCTTCACCCACTCAGCCACCACTTTTCCATTCCCGTCTATGCACAGCATGTTGACGGGTGCGAACCCGGTGCAAATACCGGGCATATAACTGTAGATGCGATCAAGAGCGCAGGTGCGGCAGGATCATTGGTTAACCACTCAGAGAGGCGTCTCTCTCTTGCGGATATCGAATCTTCGATCAGGGGCCTTGCGGTACACAATCTCATTTCTGTGGTCTGTACAAATAATGAGTTAGCCGGTGCCGGTGCCGCTGCGATGGGACCGGACTTTGTGGCAATTGAACCGCCGGAGCTAATTGGAAGCGGCGTCTCGGTATCAAAAGCAAACCCGGATATTATCCGGCGTTCTGTTGCCGCTGTGCATGCAGTAAATCCAAGAGTAAAAGTGTTAACCGGAGCAGGCATCCAGTCCGGGGAATGTGTAAAGATAGCAGTTGATCTCGGGACTGACGGTGTATTACTCGCATCAAGCGTGGTAAAAGCAAAAGATCCGGGCGCGGTTCTCCGGGACCTAGTCTCAAAATTATAAAAAGAAATTTTGTGACTGTTTACAATGACACCAGAGCTGCTGATGGGATAAATGGTTCTCCATTAAATGCATATTTAATCGATGCAAGGACTGGTCGATCATTCTTTCGTACTGTTGAGATATATCCCCTGATGCGACAGAACCAATCAGC
>JANYBK010000185.1 GCA_025360805.1 Methanomicrobiales archaeon | reverse complement strand
CCTGCACATATCATCGAAGGTTACCGAAAGGAGGCTACATCAAAGGGTAAGGCCACTTTTGAGTTTGCATGGGTTATGGACAACTTAAAGGAAGAACGTGAGAGAGGTATCACCATTGATATCGCCCATAAGCGGTTCGATACAGCCAAGTTCTACTTTACCGTTGTGGACTGCCCGGGACACAGAGACTTCGTCAAGAACATGATCACCGGTGCATCACAGGCTGATGCAGCAATCCTCGTGGTTGCAGCCCCCGACGGTGTAATGGATCAGACAAAAGAGCACGTCTTCCTTGCCCGAACACTAGGCATTACGCAGATCATCATCGCCATCAACAAGATGGATATGGTAAAATTCGATGAGAAGCGTTTCAATGAGGTCAAGAAGGATCTCTCCGACCTTATCAAGATGGTTGGATACAAACCTGAAGAGACTCTTTTCATCCCAATCAGTTCACTGGGTGGACAAAACATCAAGGTAGTCAGCCCTGAAACCCCGTGGTACAAAGGTTTGCCACTGATCCCAGCGCTTGACACATTCAAAGAACCCTCGAAACCGACCGATAAACCATTCCGTCTTCCAATTCAGGATGTCTACAGTATCAGCGGTATCGGCACAGTGCCGGTAGGCCGTGTTGAAACAGGTATCATGAAAAAAGGAATGAAGGTCAGCTTCATGCCTGCCAATAAGGATGGGGAAATCAAGTCCATCGAGATGCACCACGAAGAGATCCCTCAGGCATTACCCGGTGACAACATCGGGTTTAACGTCCGTGGTATCGCAAAGGGTGAAATCCGCCGCGGCGATGTCTGCGGACCAGCAGATGTTCCACCGACCGTAGCTGACGAATTCACTGCACAGATTGTCGTGCTCCAGCACCCCAGCGCACTGACCGTTGGATACACACCGGTCTTCCACTGCCACACCAGCCAGACGGCCTGCACATTCATGGAACTCCAGAAGAAACTTGACCCCCGCACTGGTCAGACCAAAGAAGAGAACCCGGCGTTCCTCAAGACTGGAGATGCAGCAATTGTCGTTATTAAACCGACAAAACCGATGGTCATTGAGAATATCAAGGAACTCCCACAGCTGGGAAGGTTCGCAGTACGTGATATGGGAACAACTATTGCCGCTGGCATGTGCATTGCCATCAAGGCAAAACAAATGAGATAATTTTTTTTGGAGACATAGCATGCAAAAAGCCAGAATTCGCCTGACAGGTACAGACTTTAATAAAGTAGAGATGGTCTGCGACAGAATCCGTGAGATTGCAGAACGCACAGGAGTGAATCTGGCTGGTCCGATACCGCTCCCAACCAAACGGTTGGTTGTACCAATCCGAAAGAGCCCTGATGGGGAGGGAACTGCCACATGGGACCGCTGGCAGATGCGTGTGCACAAACGCCTCATCGATATTGACGCTGATGAGCGTGCACTCCGCCAGCTCATGCGCATTCAGGTGCCAAAAGATATTGGCATTGAGATAGTATTAGAGAGTTAAAGGTGCAGCGTGCAGCAGGCCGCTTGCATCTCAGATAAAATCAAAAATATTTTCACTTTTAATCGGATTTTTTTAATAATCCTGATTCTCACCATTTTTTTACGGTTCTGGACTCTTGATCTCAAACTGCTCCACCATGATGAAGCAATTCATTCTTGGTTTTCATTTGAACTACTAACAAAAGGTACATGGATGTATGACCCAAGCTACCACGGGCCATTTCTCTATTACGTTACCGCAGGTATGTTCTCCATTTTTGGGGATTCAGATTTGGTTGCCCGGTTGCTCCCAGCACTCTTTGGCACACTCTTAATTCCACTGGTATATTGCATTTATCGCATTGGATATATAAACAAAAACCAGACTCTTCTTGCATCCCTGTTTATCGCACTATCTCCAAACATGGTGTACTTCTCCCGCTTCCTCCGACATGATATTTTCATGCTCTTTTTCACCTTCCTGCTCCTTGTAGCCATCCTGTATTATTTTGAACGTGGGCAGATCAGATTCGTTCTCATCGCGGCTGTTGCAATGGCAGGCGCCCTCAGCTGTAAGGAAGAGATGCCGGTGATCCTACTGATCTTCGCTTCATTTTTTATCTTTTCCATCTGGAGAGGTAAATTTATACTGCCGGTTTCGTGGAAACGGGATCTGTTGTTCGGGTTGATCCTTGTCACTGCAATAATGAGCATGCTCTATACAGGTTTTGGAGTTCATCCCGAAACACTGGCAGGCCAGAATTTCCAGATAACGGCCCAAGGTGTTCACTTCGAGATGAATACAACCGGTTGGTACAAGGCAGTAGACCACTGGACTGGCATGCACAACCAGCAGCGTCTTGGGGGCCCGTTTTATTTCTATATCCCCTTTTATCTCATGTATGAACTACCGATCTTTATTCTGGCCATCATTGGTACACTACAGTTCATATTTACAGGAGTTGATCTCACTCTTGCATTCAAACGTTTGAAAAATATTTTTTTATCACGCAAACTTTCCCAGAATATCGGAAATCTTGCCGAAATAAGTCTCCATCAGCTACAAAATCCCCGCCAGGGTTATTCAAAATCAGACGAATTTTTCCGGTTATGTATCTGGTGGATGATCCTGACTATGGCATTCTATGCTTATGTGGGTGAGAAAGTGCCATGGCTGCTAATCCCACAACTGCTCCCTATGTGTTTTGTCGCAGTATATAAGCTGAACTGGCAGAAAATCGCATTTGCTCTTGTTGGATGTATCTTCCTGGTCGTAATGACCTGGCATGTTGCATTCATTCCAGTGGACATCAATGAACCGATAGTCCAGGTACAGAACTCTGAAGAAATGCGTGAAGTTATGCAACTTATCGATGCATCCGATAATGTCGTTGTTGCATCAAAAGATTACTGGCCTCTTCCCTGGTACTATCGTGGCGATCGGTGGAATAAAATTAAATTCTATGGCAATCGGGCTGATGAATCATCACTTAAGGAAAAAAATCCCGGTGTAATTATTCTTCATGATGCCGAAAGCTATTCGGTTATCGATGGTTATGACAAAAAAACCTACAAACTGAGTTACTGGTTCTCATTCTATGATAATGAGAAACGGTTGACAGATTACTATATCAACCGAGATGGGAAGATGGGAAGTATCAACATAGATGTTTTTACCATCCGAAAAACAGTATAAATTCTTTTTTTTACAAGGTTACAACATGTCCCATCCCGAAATCATTTGACATCACATCTAAATATCGATGTGAGTAAACTAACAAATCGGGATATCGAGAGAATCATTAAGCAACAGCAGAGGGGGAAGCCTGTTGCAGAGCTCGCTCGATATTTTCAGGTAACCCGACAGCGAATCTATCAAATTATCGGGAAATACAAAGAAAATCTGGAATATCCCGTACTCAAACAACCTGGAAGAAGATCACAATCCATTGACTCGGCCTCGGAAGAATTGATTCTCGAATGCTATCATTCTAACAATCTGAGCCCAATCCATCTGGAAAAGAAAATCGAAGAAACACATGGAATTCATATCCCGCACAACAGGATTTACAAAGTTCTGCTCTGCCACGGCTTGGTGGAAATCAACATGAAGAAACGGAAGCAAAGGAAATGGGTCCGATATGAGCGGCAACATTCTATGTCGTTGTGGCAAGGTGATTGGAAAGAGTTCGTCATGAATGAGCGGAAACAATGGCTCATTGCTTTTATGGATGATTCATCCCGGTTAATCACCTGTTATGGTGTGTTCGACTCTCCAACAACGGAGAATACTTTGTCAGTTCTTCGAAGGGGTTTTACTGAGTACGGTGTTCCTCGAGAGATTCTGACGGATCACGGTACCCAGTTCGTTTCAGCTCGTAACCGGGAGCACGCTCATCACACATTCAAGGAGTTTCTGAATCAGTACGGCATCAAACATATCGTTGCCACTGTAAAACATCCCCAGACTAATGGTAAAATCGAACAATTCTTCGGTGAAGTTGAACGGAGAATCGGGAAGTTTGGATCAATCGATAAAATTGTTCACTGGCAGAATGTAATCAAACCTCACATGAGTCTCGATTACGATGAACCGGCTAATGTATTCTGGTATCGCTTGCCTCCAGAGAGAGTGTTGTCCTATGCGCGGAAATGGTTATATGTGTAAAATTAATTCGGGATACCACACTACAAGGTTACAACATAAGTCTTCAACCCGGATACAATCTTAAAAAGAGTCACCGCTAATATTTCCTCAATAGGTTGTCCTCGTGTGATGAACAATGAGATAATCACACCGGAGCAACAGTAAAACCATAAAAATCAAGGGCTGAAATTCCCCAATCGGGTATAAAAAAAATAGGAAATATGTTATCCGAGTTCATCCCAACGGGAGCGTTTTCGGTATATTACCACACCCACAGCAACCAGTATGACAACTACAACACCGATTACAATAAAGATTCCACCGGGTATGGGAATCTGGGGAAGAGAAAAACTCCATCCCGACGTCAGTACTTTCTGGCGAGCAAGCGCATCAGTATAAGATTCATTTCCTTTAGTAAAGGCATCCTGTGCTTTTGAACGGGCCTGTGAATATTCTCCACTGGCAATCTGATCATTAGCCGTGGATATGTAACTAACTGCAACTTCCCGTTTTGCAACAATAGCTGGGAGTTGCTGGTCTTCAGCGGTAGTCTTGTTGCCTTTGAACCATGCAATGACACCATCAACATTGTTGATAGGGATTTGCGCTGCGGCAACTTCGGTCTCTGCCCATGCCCTGTCAAGAGCTTTTTCACCTGCGCTGATACTGGTCTGTGCAGCAGTGAGATCCGCCAATGCTTCTGTATACTGTGCAGAGGTGCGGGCACGTGCAGAATCGATCTTCTGTTTTGCTTCATTGTATTTTGCATCAGCTGCAGAGGTGTCTATACCAAGAACTGCCTTCTCATCAATATGAGTTCTGTAAGTCTGAAGATCTGCACTACTGGCAGCAATAGCGGCGCTCACTTCACCGGTATTGATCACTTTAGCCGTCCGTTCTACTTTTGTTGAAGAGATCACTGCCCCGGTAGTTCCTATTTCCTGTATACGGATAATTGTTTTATCTGCTGTTTGAGTAACTGTCGGTGCTTTACCCTCGAGGGTTGCTCTGACCTCAACGGCATCCCCTGATTTGTAAGCAAGTTCAAAACCTGTAATAGTAAGGGTCTTTCCACCAGTTGACGGGCGTAAATTATCAATACCGTTCACTGATATGGTGTAGGTCCACTTGGGATTTTCGAGTTCCGTGAAAAACTGGAGATCATCTCCAGACGGAAATCCTACGGCATCTATCTTATACGATACTGTAACTGGAGTACCTGGAACCAATGATCCCGAAGGATCTATTGAGATCGTTCCAACAGAAAATGCAGATGCAGCCGAAATACAGAATAAAAGAATTGCAGTTAATATAATCCACGTTTTAAAACCCTTCATTGTCAACCTCACTCGAATAACGGATCAATACCTTCCTCAAACATATTCGATTTTTTCTCTTTTGACTTAATAACATCTTCCTTTGTTTCCTTTGCGATGTCAAGAAGCTCTTTAATCCTTGGCGCATTACCAACAGTTGCCAACATAACAACTACGGCCACATATTCACTGTTCACCGGATAATCGCCGCCACGCACTTCAACACCGGCGATATTTTCCTCAACCCAGCTCTTTGCCTTTTCTATACCTTTTCTGTCCATCTCTCCAGGGGGTCCGGCAATGAGAACCAGTGCCCGCTCTGCAGTCGAGTAATCACATGGGAGGGTAAGTCTACCCAGCATTGCACGGCGTACGAGGGAGATAATTTTTGCAGACTTGTCCTCGCCCATTAAGACTTCCTCATTTGCCTCTTTCTTTGGCCCGAACTTGTCCTTTAGTCCGCCGAAAATGCCACGTTTTTCCTTCGTGTTTTTGCTCATAACCTCGCTGATTGCATAACCAACTGAGGTGATTCCACCGCCGCGAAGGGTGTTGATGATCTCACTCGAATCAACCACCATCTCACCAACACCCATCTTGCTCACTTCACCTGCACGGAAGAGGACACTAAAACGCCGGACTACTTCATTGTTCAACCGGTTAAACGCAGTTTTTACACTTTCCCCTTCATTTTTCCAGGCACTATTATCAAAAATAAACGTGTTGTCGGCCTCATTTACAAGAGTTGTCAGACTTCGTGCCGCATTGTAAGAATATAGCCGGCCTTCTTCGGGTGCCGGAATAATTCCCAATGCATAAACGGGTTCACGGTAGATTCGTTTTAGATGACGGGCTAGAACCGGTGATCCTCCAGAACCTGTACCACCGCCGAGACCCGCGACAATGATAAAAGCATCTACATCATGAGTGCCCCTCATATCAATCGCACTGATGATACTGTCAATTTCATCAGCAGTAACACGTGCACCAGTCACGTTATCAGTGCCTACTCCGTGACCTTTGACCATGGTCTGACCGATGAGAATCCGGTCCTTCATCTCGATATTTTTTAATCCCATCAGATCAGTTCGCGCAGTATTGACGGCAATACCGCGGAAACTGTTGGTACCGAGCTTTTTATCCTGCTCAATAAACATATCAACAATTTTACCGCCCGCCTGGCCGAACCCTATAAAAAATACTCGCATATTAAATACACCATCCGATGGGCTGATAGATAACTAATTTCTTTTAATTCTTTTTAAGTCCTTTTACCCGTATGAACCTTTATTTCGACAACACAAAAACTTTCTTATAAAATCTTCGAGGGTACAACAAAAAAATCTCATTTGTTTGCGGAGGATTTTTCATTTCGCCCTGAAAAATACTATAGAATATTAATTATGAAGATCGGGATTATTGGTGGGGGATTAACCGGGCTTGTCGCAGCTCATGCTCTATCGGGACAACATGAGGTAGATCTTTTTGAAAAAATGCCCTTCCCCGGGGGATGTCTTTCATCTTATCCCATCAACGATTATTGGATCGAACGCTATTATCACCATTGTTTTTCAACCGACACGCACCTTTTTGCTCTCATTGAGGAACTGGGACTGTCGGACAAACTCGAATGGAAAACCGGCACAACCGGTTATTATGCCCGTAATAAAATTTATGCCCTTAACACACCCATGGAGATCCTGCTCTACCCCGAACTTTCCATTTTTGACAAAGCAAGACTTGCGTATCTCGTCCTGACAGCAAAAAACGCCGATATCACGGCATTGGATGACATCACGGCAGAACAGTATATCGTTGAGCATCTCGGAGAAAATGTCTA
>JANYBK010000172.1 GCA_025360805.1 Methanomicrobiales archaeon | reverse complement strand
TTCGTATTGAATCGCAGTTTATTGTCATCTTGCTTGTTCAATAAAATGCTCTCTTAGTATATTGATCTGCCGGTTTAATCGCGTATTTCTGCGAACCGGGCTCGTAATGCTAATGAAAATGAAGAGATCTGAACTGTAACTTTGTTTTAAGTATTAGCTTAATTCTATTTTTGTCGCAAATTTATGTTGTTACAGCTGCAGACGCACTGGTTTTAATTCATGACAAATCGGTTCAAGTTACAAGTGATAATCCAGCTGATGATCCAATAAAACAGGAAATCAACACAATCAGTTTTCCTATAACCGAAGAACAATACCAGAAGTATGATACATTAAAAGTTGATTACAAAATTTCCGATCCAGCTGCCGGTCTATTTATTTACCTCACGACTGATGAGAGTTATGAACTATGTAAGAAGGGTTATGGCATAACCGATCTTGGGATTGGTAATCCACCACTTTTTGGAAGTGGATCGGCAGCCATCAGAGTCAGTAAAAATTTTAAAAGTGGCAATAATAATTTGAAAATTTATAGTATGGTTCGACCATTCGGAAGTAAGGCAGATGTTACATACTCTGTAAGTTTAATTAAAACGACATCTTCCACCCCCACTCAAATGGTTACACCAACCCTTTCTTTGCATTCACCAACACAAACTCCAACAATACCTACTACAACTACCGTTCTGATTGTAACAACATCTACGACTCCTATAGTGTCTCCAACAACAAAGGCAACTGTAAAACCGCCAACCCCGTTGCCAACCAATACACCTACGCAGTCATCGCCATTAGGAATTGAAATCGGGATTATTGCGACATTGGGGTCAGCAATTCTCGTTATGAAAAGAAAATAAATTTTTTTTTTAGAAATTAGTCGTAAGTTCGGAACGGCACGTATGCATCGTAGATCTTTACTTTATCGCTTGGGGGTGTGGTATGCCCAGACCTCGGCCCGGTCACGGTACCCGGGTGCTGTAGTGCTGCGCAATGATACAGATTTTCCTATATAGAGTGGCTGTGTGATGGAATCTGTCTCTACTACACCATCGGATCGTGTGACTCTCACATCAAGCTGTGGGATCACAGTGAGCCCATTTCCGCCAATACAAGTCACCGTGATCAGTGGATCGACTGCATTACCATTACTCGCCACTTGAATGTCAATACTCCAGATATCCGGAAGCACTTGGGTAGGTTCCGGTGTTGGCATCACTGTGGGTGTCGGAGTTGGGGTTGGAGTCGTACCATTCCCGGTCCATTTACCGGCTACCGGTACATCCCCTGCCTGACCATAGGTAAAGGCATTGACGTTCCCACCACCGACAATATTACTTCCTGCGAGATAGAATGCACCCCGATAGGGATCAGTGCGGTAGATGCCGACCTCGGTCGCTCCATCATGGTTCCAGTCACCGACTACAGGTATATCGCCAGCCTGACCATATCCAAAGGCATTGACGTTTCCACCTCCATTGTCGTTCCTCGATGCTAGGAAGAATGCTCCGTTGCGGAAGATACCCACTGTATCTATGCCATCACCATCCCAGTCGCCGGCTACAGGCACATCCCCAGCCATACCATAGGTAAAGGCATTAACGTTTCCACCGCCATTCTCATTCCTCGACGCGAGGAAGAACGCACCGTTGCGGAAGATGCCCACTGTGTCTATGCCATCGCCATCCCAGTCGCCGGCTACAGGCACATCCCCAGCCATACCATAGGTAAAGGCATTGACGGTTCCACCACCACGAATGTTGCTGGATGCGAGGTCGAACGCACCACGATAGGGATCAGTTCGGTATATGCCCACTTTGCTGGTGCCACTTCCGGACCAGTCACCGGCTACTTGCATATCGCCGGTTTGACCGTATCCAAAGGCATTGACTGTTCCTCCACCATTAGAGTTGCTGGATGCTAAGAAGAACGAACCAGTGCGGAAGATGCCGATCGTTGAGGCGGTGGTCGGTGTTGCTACATAGGTAAATTTGTCGGCTGTTGAAGTCGCTGATGTGCCGTAGGGAGTCGTGACAGTGACGTCAATGATACCTGCTGCATGGGCCGGGCTGGCTGCTGTGATTGTAGTAGCGCTGACAACCGTCACTCCGGTAGCTGCTGTGCTGCCGAAGTTTACTGCGGTCGCTCCGGTTAAGTTGGTTCCGGTGATGGTGACCGTAGTGCCGCCACTCATAGTGCCGGTTGTCGGTGAGATGCTGGTGATGGTCGGTGGATTCGTCGTTGAACTGGTATATGCCTTTACACAAACGTGACTGTTATTCCATCCGTCTATTGTTTTGAGGTCATACCATTCACTACTGTTTCCAAGCAGGTATCCCTGTCTCAATTGCGAGGTAATTCCGCTTGTTTCAAGTGGAATATACTCATTATTGGTCGGATTGGTTACGTGTACGACAACTGAAAATCTGTCTCCAGCTTTGACAGGAACCTGCTGACTAGACGGTATTACGACAGTATTGTATCCCATATAGGGGAGAGTTCCACTGAAGGTGGCGGCAGGGGTTCCGCCTACCGGTTCCGGGGTTGGATTTTTATAAATTTTGATATTATACTGAACAGCCAGATCGGTTGTATAGAATCCAACCGCTTTTATGGTTTCTGAAGAATTGGCTGTAAAGACATTGGCAAACGATCCTGTTTTGTTTGTGCCATAGGAATAATCCAGCTCTTCTCCCAGTTTATCATATGAATAAATCGAATCATAATTGGAAGTGCTCTCACCTAAGAACGCCGCAGTATCCCAATATGACTGATTGTCAATTACAGAACCGATAAATTTGTCATAATACGACACGTAGAAGAAACCGCCCTCGCCCCATTTGGTACCCCAGCTGTTTTTTACAATCCATGCTCCGGGTCCTGGAGGTTTGATGGTAAAGTTCGTTGACTCGTAGGCATCATTCCAGCCAACAAATGCCACCGCGTGCGGGTTTGTAGAATTGGGATCAGAGGCAGGCTGGTAATACGAAGTATAAGTCTCGTTGTAATACGAAAAGGCATCATAACCTGCCGCAGAAACAACCGTGTAGATTGCCCCCCACCGGGTCAACCCACCTTTAATATTATTGGTATCAGTCCGGTTGGTGCGACCGGGGAAAAAAACCACGTTCTGAACATGTATCACCGGGGGATAGATATTTGAAGAAGTCCATGAACCCGAAGGGTATGGATCTGTTGCGCTGTTAACCGGACCGTTCCACCGCGTCAGGTACGCGGTTGACATCGCCACAGTCCCCCCTGCATCCTGGGGGTTACCCGGTAAGGAAAATCCGGCAAGGTTGACGAGATTTTTTTCAGAAAAATTCGGGGTTGGTGTTGTGGGCATAAGTGTTGATTCAAGTGACGCAAAGGTTGCAAACGCCCAGCAGGTTCCAAAAGGGCTCTGGTCTTTAACTGGACTTATTGTCCCTAAAGCCCGCAAATCGAACAATGACGGATAGCTGGAAGAGCGATCCCCCGTGTTTGGTCCGAACATCTGAATGTCCCTGATTTCAGGACGGTATATCGGAGACGGTATCACACCAAGGCGATGCGTGCCTCCCTGCATCCGTGAGTTTGATAGATTTTCATTCATATACCTGATGTATTCCGGGTTGATGGGGGCTGCATGTAATTCGTCAGCTATTGCTCCTGCGGTCTGGACCGGAGGTACAAACACCATCAGCAGGAAAATGCACAGAACAATCTTCACTGAATTATTAATGATCGATTTGTTAGGCATGAAATTATTTGACACGGTAGAACCTCATAATATGCATTTGTTCGATGATTGATTTTTGATACAATAAACATACCGAAACTTTTATGAGAGTTATTTTTATAAGAAAAAGCCCCTCACATTTGTATCCTCTACGCAATTGCCCAAGACGTCACGAAAGTTTTAAAAAAAAAATGTTTACCCTCTCTTGAGTAAGATAATTTCAATGGACGAGACCGGTATCGCAGTGGCGCATCGTTCAGATAATCACTGGGTTGGAGGGGGAAAGAAAAAGGGATGGGGGCCCGGTCTCTGATGTGTTGAGCCTTTCCACATAGGAAAAACAGGGGAATTTTTTTGTGCGATTAAAATTTTCTAACAAGTGTCAGAGATTTTTAAAAAAAAAGGAATTTTCGTTGCTGTTTTTTGATCTATTCATGGGGACTGATGCCCCCCTTACCCCAAATAACGATGTTACCACCGCCCCCGCGGCGGTTCGATTACTTTTTTTATTAAAGATTCCGATGAATGAAAAACAGTTTTTCCAGATTTGTGCCTAAAGACCGCCATGCCCAGCGAGATCCCGATGTGGCAGCCGAGCGACCCCATCAGGGAGAGACAGCACAACAGAACCAAATTCCATTGTTGCAATATGAGTCATCAAAAACGAAGTTAAAATCAGGAAATCTCCCCGACAATTACTTCCTGCCAAATTCCCTGCGCACCCGCACGGATTCTGCATGGGCATGCAGACCTTCTGCATCCGCAATGGTCTCAACGATATCGCCAATGGTTTCCAGACCGTCGCGGTCGATTATCTCAACAGACGCGGTCTTGCAGAAATGATTCACATCGAGACCGGAATAGGTCTTTGCGTATCCAGCGGTCGGGAGCACATGGTTGGTTCCCACTGCATAGTCCCCACAGGCAACGGCAGAGTAGCGCCCGACAAATATTGCCCCGGCATTTTTCACACGGGTAACCACGGTTAAGGGGTCTGCAACCTGTATCGAGAGGTGTTCCGGGGCAACTGCATCTGAGGCGAGAATCGCTTCTTCCATAGTGCTGACAACCATGTACCCGGAGTTCTTAAGCGCCTGAACGATGATCTCCTTTCTTGGAGCAATCTTTGTCATCGCTTCTACTTCGCGGCCGACTTTTGCCGGGAGCGATTTGTCGGTAGTGATCAGGATACAGGCAGCATTTGGGTCATGCTCGGACTGGGCAAGGATATCGGCAGCAACAATGCGGGGGTCAGCAGTTTCATCGGCAATGATCCCAATCTCGCTGGGGCCTGCCGGGAAATCGATCTCCACTTTCTCGCGGAGCATCATCTTTGCAAGTGTCACGTACACGTTACCAGGCCCGACGATCTTCTGCACTGGCCGGATGGATTCAGTACCCAGTGCCATTGCAGCAACGGCCTGTGCACCACCGGCATTATAGATCTCAGTAACACCGGCGATATCCAGCGCAACAAGGGTTAAAGGCTTGATGGGGGGCGGTGAGCAGGCGCAGATCTCCTTTACCCCGGCAACACGGGCCGGAACCGCACACATGAGGGCTGATGACGGGTAGGCGGCCCGGCCACCGGGGATATAGAGCCCTACACGGTTTAATGGTGTAGTCTTGACGCCGAGCACAATACCGGGCTCCATCTCCTGAAGCCAGAGATCCCGTGGCTTCTGGAGTTCGTGGAAGCGCTCGATACGGGCATGTGCCTCGATCAGGCTCTCGATGATCCGTGCATCAACCTGCTCGTAGGCATCCTCTCGTTCGTCATCCGATACGGCAATATCGGTCAGCACACAGTGCTTCTTTGCCAGATCAATAAGTGCAGCATCACCCTCGGTCCGAACACGGCCTATGATCTCTGTTACTGTGGCCCGGGCGTCTTCAAGGCTCGACTGCCTCCCCGCGATCCAGGCATCGATCTCCACTGCCTTTAACATAGTGCCAATATTTTCGGCAGGAGAGTTTGTTAAGGTTTCGTCAGGTTTTTAAGAATTCGAGATATTGGGGGATCAAAAAGGGATTGGCGAAAACATTCTGCATTGCGTGTGGATGAATTCAGAAAGAACAGGGCAGGGCTTTACAATTTCGTTGGGTCAGTGGATTATGATAGTACAGGTACAGGATTGAGACGTAACAGGATTACTATTAAAAAAGAAAATTGTATTAATAACCACCCATGCCGGGAGGCATTCCACCGGGTGGCATCCCGCCGCCGGGAGCTGCGGATTTTGATGCTGTAATGACATCGTCGATGCGGAGGATCATGACTGCTGCCTCTGCCGCACTTGAGATTGCCTGTGTCTTTACCCGCAGCGGTTCGACAACCCCTGCCTTGAGCATGTCAGCCGGTTTGCCGGCAATTACATCAAGCCCGAAAGACTTCTTTCCCGATTCATGGGCAGCCCGGAGGTTGACTAACATATCAATGGGGTCAAGCCCTGAATTTTCAGCAAGAACGCGGGGGACAATCTCCATTGCACTTGCGAACGCTTCGATGGCAAGCTGGTTGCGGCCGCCAACCGTTGAGGCATATTCGCGGAGTCTTAGTGAGAGCTCTGTCTCTGGAGCTCCTCCGCCGGGAACAATCTTCTTTCCTGCAACAACAACACTGACGACCATGAGGGCGTCATGTATAGCCCGATCGAGTTCGTCTACAACATGTTCAGTTCCGCCACGGACTATGATGGAAACCGCCTTGGGGTTTTTACACTTCGAGACATAGATCATCTCGTCTCCGGAAACCGTCTTCTGCTCAACAAGGCCGGCCGTGCCGAGATCTTTTGCCGTGATCGTGTCTACGCTGTTGACAATTTTTGCACCAGTTGCACGGGCGATATTCTCGATATCGCTCTTTTTTAACCTGCGGACTGCAAGGATGCCGGCTTTTGTAAGGTAGTGCAGTGCAACATCATCGATGCCTTTCTGGCAGAAGACAACGTTTGCTTTGCTCTTGATGACCTTTTCTACCATTGCGTGGACCATATGTTCCTCACCATCGAGGAAAGCCTGTGCCTGCCCGGGCGAAGAGATATTGATCTTTGCATTCACTTCGGTCTTTTTGAATTCGAGCGCAGCATTCAGGAGCAAAATCTTTGCATCCTTGACGATTTTGGGCATGTTCGGGTGCCCGCGTTCCTTGTCAATGACCATACCTTCGATAAGGACCGAGTCATCCACCGAGCCGCCAACCTTCTTCTCCACACTGATGTGGGCGAGGTCTGCAATACCATCAGCATCGGTGACAAACGTGATCGCTTTCACAATTATATCGCAGAGGTGTTCTTTTGCTACTTCCGAATTCTTGCCGGTAAGTGCAGTCTCTGCAATCTTTTTGAGCATCGCAGTATCGGTCGGCTTTACCGTAATTGCGTACTTGTCGAGCAGCACGAGCGCTTTTTCTGCTGCCATACGGTAACCCTCGGCGATACTTGTAGGGTGAATCTTCTGTTTGAGAAGCCCTTCTGCGTTTTTTAAGAGTTCGCCTGCTAAGATTACAGCAGTTGTCGTCCCATCGCCGACTTCAGCATCCTGGGTCTTTGCAATCTCGACCATCATCTTTGCAGCCGGGTGCTCGATATCCATCTCCTTTAAGATGGTGACACCGTCGTTGGTGATGGTGATATCCCCAATACCATCGACAAGCATCTTGTCCATACCCCTGGGACCAAGGGTTGACTGGACTGCTGTCGCAACGGCTCGTGCAGCGGCAAAATTGCTGTCCTGAGCTTCCTGCCCATGGCTTTTCGTTGATCCTTCCCTAAGAATAATTATGGGTTGTCCCCCGAGTTGTTGTGACATTGTATACCTCGTTAAATTGTTCCATTCATTGTGTTTTTACCGGTCCGATTATTATTCCTGCATGATTATGCCATTACAAGTTACTCCGGCTAATCCACAGACTACAATAGCACGCGTTTGATGGGATCAAAACGGCTGGTGCGGATACCGGTGCCGGTAAAACAGAAGTCACCATCCCTGTTCGGACGATTATTGGTGGACTTCATCACCAGATGATAAAACAGATTGTCCTGCATCGGTTTTATGTGTATCCATCTTTGTCATGGTTTACCGTAAGATACACTCTCTTGAACCGGAGCCGAACAATCAGGAGCGGCTAATGTCATTTCATCGTTGATATACCATATTTTCTTTTTGTCGATTCACCGGACATTGATTAAATTTTTTTGCATGTTTGGAATACACATCATCCGGCGTCAGTAATTGTTCTTAGGATGATCGTTAAGACACTACCCGGTAGCTGACTAAAAAGATTATCGCGTTTGAATAACATGCAATTGTCAATACCCCATCATTAATTACCAGTTTTTACCTATTACATAACAATGCGCACGGATTTTGGCATTCATATGAAAGGGGGCGTCATCACCGAACGGAACGCAGACTTCTGTACCATTCGCATAAGAGCCCCTGCGGGTATTTTTTCTGTTGAACAGTTACGCGGGATTGCAAATATTGCGAAAAAATATGGTACGGGTACGGTTCACTGCACCACACGCCAGACATTAGAGATCCCGCATGTCAACCCAATAATGCTTAAAAAAATCGAAAAAGCTCTTGCAAAGAATGAGACCCCGGTTGGTTCTGAGAAAGATGAGATTGTAAATATCATCGCATGTCCTGGCGTTGAACGCTGCAAATTTGCAAATATCGACACCATCAGTCTCGCCAAAAAAATTGACGAAAAATTGTTTGGAAAGGAGATGCCGGTAAAGATGCGCATCGCTCTGTCAGGCTGCCCGAATGCCTGTACAAGTCCCATGCTCAACGAGATTGGCGTTATCGGCAGAGTGCGCCCCCTCCGGATTCCGGGTCTCTGTACGGGATGCGGCACCTGTGTCGAATATTGTAAAGAGAAAGCCATCAGGATCCGTAATGGCATATCAGAACTCAATGAGGACAAGTGCGTCCAGTGCGGGGTATGCATCCAGTCCTGCCATTTTGATATCTTAAAAGCTGAACACCGGCATTTTCTTATTACTGTTGGTGGAAGAAGAGGACGGCATCCAAAAATCGGCAGACCATTGTTAACTGTTGAAACCGAAGAGCAGGTAATTTTTGCCATACAAAAAATTGTCGACTGGGTTTACCGTCGCGCATGGAGTGGAAGGCTCCTGTCTGAGCAGCTGGATGAACTCCATTTCGAAAAATTCCGCCAGGATATTATTGCACAGGGAATGCCTGATACAAGCAATAAATCGATAAAAAAACCATCCCATTAAGTTTTACCAATTTTTTTTAGATGCCCAAGGGTATTTGAGAAATTATCCTGAGTTCATCAAACGTATTCAGAATTTTTTAAAATCCGCTGGTGATCACGTTTACAGTCAGAAAACCAAAAAACTTTTTTTATGTGGAGTTTTCAAAGAAAAAAGAATTTAGAGGATTTTAAAAGCGTCCCCGCTTGATCGAAAGGGTACCTGCAATACCCAGTCCTATTAAAATGAGCGTGAGAGGCAGGGGAGATTTTGTTGGTGCCGGAGCGGGTGCTGCGGTTGTAGGTACGGTTGGTGCCGGATTGAGGGTCGCATAGAGCTGGATACTCTGTCCCGGCGCAGGAACACTGGTAAGAGCTGCCGTATAGGGCAGGTAACCATTCATAGATACGGTATAGGTCTGATAGGGTGTGCCGGTTGTATAGACCGGAACCGTCAGGGTTCCTTGGGTAATCACACCGACAACCTGATTATTGAATGTGACGGTCGCTCCATTCACATTACAGTTGACAACATACCATCCCTGGCCGCCACCGATAACTGCAGGTGTTGTGGGAGCAGCGACCGGATTTAAGGTGGCATACACATTAATGGTCTCTCCTATACCGGGCATGGCCGGTATAGAACCGGTGTACGTATTGTAGCCGGTTTTACTTGCAGTAAATGATTTCAAGGGAGTACCGGTGCTAAAGACCGGGACGGTAAGAACACCTCCGGTTATTACACCTTCATACGTACCATCAAAATAGACCTGTGCTCCATCAACATTGCAGTGCACGGTAATCCAGCCCTGGTTCCCGCCAATCGGATCAGCAGCAGAGACTACCGAAAAGCATGCCATTGTCAGCACAACGGCAATTAATGCCAGATAAATACGGTTCATCTTCATCACAATTCCTCGTATACAGAATAATGGGAAAACAGGTATAAAAATGAATCTTTCCATTATCGGGTGCACAAACGATACCGGGAAACTTTCACCAGTACCACTGCGCGGTGATGCGCCCAGTGTTTCCTCATTCATATTTTACTTAAGTACTCATGTGAAACCGGAAGTCATTTCACAGGACTAAAAAAAGATTACAGATTTACTTAAAACTAAAAAACCTGCATCTGGTGGGAGTGTTGACAAAAGAAATTCTCTCTTTTTTGCAGGATATTAATTCCGATTCTTTACGGTCTGATCCAGAAAGGCTAAAGAGGCTGAAGAATCCTTCATCTGTTAAAGAAAAATCAGATACAAACCGGGTAGTATACCCTTATTGATCGTTCACGAAACAGATTTGCCAGACCCGCGATACCATAAAGAAGGAGTCACTTCTCTTCGTTAAGTAAACCCCCCCCCCACACTGCCCATGTCACATACAGCTCTGCCACCACTGCGATTCAACCTCTCTGAGCTGGCGGGATCGCTTGGGGATTTTGGGACGATCATCCCGCTCATTCTTGCAGTGGCCCTGGTATCAGATGTCAATGCCCGGTATATCCTCTTCTTCTTTGGGATATGGTTCATCTTAACCGGCCTGTATTATCGTCTGCCAATCCCGCTCGAACCGATGAAGGCGGTGGCAGTGATCGTGATTGCAGGATCAATTGGGAGCGGAGAGATCGCAGCTGCGGGTCTCATATTAGGGGTCATCTTTCTTGTGCTCGGCTATGGCCGCTTCTTTGCGATCATTGAAAAATGGGTGCCGCAGTGTGTGGTGCGGGGGATCCAGCTCGGTCTTGCCCTGCTCCTGTTCCGCTCATCGCTCGGATTTGTTGTAAAAGATCCAACGTTCTTTCTCATTGGCATTGCCATCATCGCGGTTTTTTATCTTCTCGCACGTTACCGGTCAATTCCGGACCTCTCAACGATCGTGGTCATTGGAGTTGGCCTTATAGCAGGAATCGCACTCTACGGCGTTCCTCCCTTCAGCTTTATTCCTGCACCGCAACTTGTCATCCCCCTGACAACAGATTTCTCATCTGCCTTCTCAACTCTTGTGCTCCCGCAGGTTGTCCTCACCATCACAAATGCGATCCTTGCAACCTCGCTCCTGACAAAAGATCTCTTTGCTAAAGAAGTGCCGCCCAAGAAATTCTCGACAAGTATTGGTCTCATGAACATCTTCTCGGTCCCGTTCGGTGGGTTTCCCATGTGCCACGGTGCCGGGGGTCTGGCCGGGCAATACCGGTACGGTGCACGGACAGGTGGGGCAAATATCTACGCGGGCCTGATCTTTTTAATCCTCGCCCTTTTCTTCTCCTCCCCGCAAGTGCTCTCCATCATCGCAGTTGGTGTGCTGGGGGCGCTCCTTATCTTTGTCGGGATCGAAATGTGCCGGCACAGTTTCAAGACCGACTCGCTCATTGTCACTGTTATCATCGGTGTGCTCGCACTGGTCAGCTCGATGACTGTCGCGTTTATTGTGGGAATGGTCATTGCGTTTGTGATCCCTGCGATTAAGAAAAGGGTGAAGACGACAGGTACATAAAAATAATAGATTTTTAGGTTATTGAAAATCTCGTTTTTCAACAAAAACAAAGCACATGGGTCAGCTGTGCAGCTGTAATGACTTTTAGGTAATATGCAAAAAAAAGAGATTGTTGGTTTAATGTTTGGTAAATGGATTGAACACGTTCTCGAAGATCATGTCGCTGCCGGTGTTGTGGAGCCGGGTACGCTCGGTCTTCTCCTCGGCAAAGGCAAGGATCGGGAGTTCCATATCAACACCCGGAACGTGGCCGAACATCTTCTCAAGTTCAACCTGCTGGGCGTGCATGAAGAGCGCGTTCGGGATCTCTGCCGGGCAGAGTTCCTGGCACTGGCCGCAGTTCACACAGGAGTCTGCAATGTGGGCGAACCGGATGAGGTGGAACATGAAGTTCGGGGGCAACTGACCGGGGGTCACATAGGCCGGGTTCTTCGTTGTGCAATCCACACAGTAGCAGATCGGGCAGGCTTCAATACAGGAATAACACTTGATGCAGCGGGAGGTCTCGCTCATGATCTTCTTTAAGCGGTCCTTTCCTTCGCCAAGTGCTTCGAAGTCGTGCTTGCGCCACTTGTCGCCAAGCTTCATCATTGCGCCTTCGACTTTTCCGCGAATCTCAAGACCCTTGGGGTTGGCAGCTTCTGTTGCGAGGATGCCATTCTTTACAGCACCGTTGACAAGGTTTGAACCCTTCTCGGAGCAGACTTCAACAAAGGTTGCTTTTCCGGCTTTGTCGCCGATGACTCCCCAGTTACCGCAGGCAAGGTCTGCCTGTCTTGGGATCTTCATCTTGCAGCGGCGGCAGTTGCTGCGCCGGCCGTAGCCTGCTTCTTCGAGTTCGTCAACGGAGATACCCTTGTGTCCGCCTTCGTACTCGATGATGAACTGGCCCTTGTCGATCTCTTCCTTGTGGACGAGA
>JANYBK010000157.1 GCA_025360805.1 Methanomicrobiales archaeon | reverse complement strand
TCAAGTGTGTTCCCATCATTTGATCGACAAAATGCGCGTTATGCATATGGTATGGTGATAATTATTGCGATGAAATTTTGTAATTTTACTTTTTTCCGGTTGGCCGTCCAACAATTGTCATGGCTCGTTGGATGGGCTCGTCAATACAGCGCTCCTGAAGAGGAATGGATATAAGGGAAACTGAAATCCTGATAAAGAACCCGGTTTGGAGGGGTCTGGGGTGGGTTTCGATGTTTCTCACAAGGGATCGAAATGAAAAAAAAATAGGGGAATGATACTTGCTGCTGTTTTGAAATATTTTTTTTAAGTCCTGCCACTTTTATTCACACGATACATTCCCGGAGGGACCAGCATTTCCAGCCGTGCACCCGTACCGGTTACGCCGGTTTCCCTGATACTGATTCCTGTTGTTGCAAGAATTTCTTTGATAAGGAAAAGCCCATAACCAACGGATTTACCGGATACCTTTGGGAAGAGGAAACTGTTCTTATCGGAAGTTATCCCGACACCGTCATCATGGCAGACAATGACAAATGCATTTTCTGATTTTTTACCATAAAACCGGATTTTCGATAATTTTTCACCGCCATGTTTCAGGGAATTGTCTATCAGGTAAAAAAACGCCTTTTCCAAAAGACGATCGGCATAAATTTCCACATCCCGGATCTCAAGTTCAAATGTAACCTTACCCAAATCCACACCGACCTTTGCTCTCATGATGGTATCAGCAACATTCTGCCATTCCGGCGCATTTGCCCGGATATCCTGATACTCTTTGGTGAATTTGATCTGCCGGCGAATACGGTTTATTTTTGTTCTCATATTCTCAATTTCAGGCTTATGCCCGACAGGGCCGAGGTCTGCGTAGAGTTGTGTCAGCTCATTGAGAATATCTTCGCGGATAATGGTGTTGAGGAAGGTGAGTTTTGTATTGACCCGGTATAACGACATTTCAGCAGTATTGTAATCAACAATTACCTGTTTTTGCTCACGCCACAGCCAGAAGGTCAGGAATGCCAGGGCAAAACAGAGGAATACCAGAACAATAAGAGCAGTGTCGAGGTTCACGGGATCTATAACCTGAAGATTGCGGACCAACGCTTCTCCCTGGTTTGTTACTCTCGGAGTAACGATCAACATAACTGAAAAGATCACAATGATGAAAAGATAGACTGATATCCTGAAATTCGGCATTTTATGTTTTTTTACCGCATCGTCTTCCATACCAGATTCTCATTTGATAATATCCTATGCTGGAAGGATATTATTTTCGGTAAATGATTATCACTGGGCTATTACGGTTCCCGGGCTTTTACTGCGGATTGTGGGGTTAATAATATGCTGTAATTTTTCCACGGCATTCCATGAAATCGCATTGTCTTAAAAAGTCGTATCGCACAATTTAACATCCAATTATTTATTGTATCCCACAATCAATAGGAACTTAAAAAAACGGGATTTACTCAGGCAGAGGGAATGTATCGCAGTATTGTGGCGTTCTCGTATGCAATCCATGAAAAAGAATGAAACGGTATGATCCCGGTACCGTCATGAGGGTGAAAAAACATGAAATGTTACGTCTGTGCAAAAGAGGGAAAGGTAAGTGATGCCGTGGCAGTCTGTGTTGCCTGCGGTATGGGGACCTGCATGAAGCATACGATCAGAAAAGAAGTGGATGTCTGGGAAGGGAGTTATCCTCTTCCCTCTAATAAACTTCCCCGGAAGATGCCCCGGATGCTCTGCCCGGACTGTAATGCAGCCCATGGGGAGGGTTAAGTAATGGCATCGCTCACTTCCAGATCACTTGCAGAAGGTGTCGGCACGCTTCTTCTCGTGTACTTCGGTGCAGGTGCAGCAGCGATCACGCTGATGATGGCGCACGGGACAAAACCGGCAACACCGTTCAACATCGGCATCGGCCAGCTCGGAGGGCTCGGAGACTGGTTTGCGATTGGGATCTCGTTTGGCATCACGATTGCGGCTGTCATTTATGCGCTCGGCCGGGTCTCCGGAGCTCACATCAACCCGGCGGTAACCATTGCGCTCTGGGCAACAAAACGATTCCCGTCCGGTGATGCTGTTGCGTACATCATCGCCCAGTGTCTTGGGGCTGCGATCGGGAGCCTGCTCTTCTTCTTCACTGTGGGGATGGATGCCGTCACGATCGGCGGGCTCGGCGCGACCGCACCGTTTCCCGGGATCGGTTATGGGCAGGCAATCCTTGTTGAGGCGATAGCAACCTTCGTACTGATGCTCGTGATCATGGGTGTTGCCGTGGACAAACGTGCCCCACCGGGATTTGCCGGGCTCATTATCGGTCTGACCGTTGCCGGCATGATCACGGCGACTGGCAACATCGCCGGGGCTTCGCTCAATACTGCCCGGACCTTCGGGCCGTACCTGATGGACTTCCTTCTTGGTGGTCCGAACCTCTGGGTATTCTTTCCGATCTACATCATTGGTCCCGTCATTGGTGCTGTTGTTGCAGCAGTCTTCTACGACCGGATAACCGCAGAATGACGGATATTAAACCATCTTTTTTGTTAGTGGATTTTTTATTATTTCAAGGAACATCCATGAGGGTCTGACTCCGCCGGCAGGCAGTGAGACAGGATCCCGGGTAAAAACCGTAATCTGTTCAACACGCACCCCAAGAATCATTCATATCATGAAGTCCGGTGTCGGTCTACTGTCTTACAGTCGGAGAGATGTTTCCCAAAGTCTAATAGTAAATACACTTATAAACAACCTGTATTGCAATATCCAGTAATCCCATACGGAGATCGGATCATGTACACCGTCCTCTATGTTGATGACGAACAGGCACTTCTGGAACTGGGAAAAACATTCCTCGAATTATCAGGATCCATCACCGTAGTGACAGCCATCTCTGCAATAGAAGGGATCGAGGCACTTAACAAAAATGTCTTTGACTGCATCATCTCCGATTACCAGATGCCGGTGATGGACGGTCTTGCGTTTCTCAAATTCTTAAGAAAAGGAAATAACAATATCCCGTTCATCCTCTTCACGGGCAGAGGCCGCGAAGAAGTGGTCATCGATGCGGTGAACAACGGAGTCGATTACTATCTCCAGAAAGGAGGAGATCCCAAAGCACAATTCGTTGAACTGGAACATAAGATCAAACTCGCCATAGAACGCCGACGTACTGATGACGAACTTATGGAGTCCCGCCAGCGGATGACCGACATTATCGACCACCTGCCGGATGCCACTTTTGCAATCGACCTGGATGGGAACGTGATCGTATGGAACCGGGCTATGGAGGATATGACTGGGGTCAACAAAGAGAAGATCCTTGGGACAGGGGATCATTCCTACGCCCTCCCTTTTTACGGAACAAGACGCCCCATTCTCCTCGATCTGGTTTTAAGGAATGATGAAGAGACCTGGAAAAAATATCCGCAGATCATCAGAAAGGACACCAAACTGATCTCGGAGATATACATCCCCATTCTCTATGGCGGAAAAGGTGCTTTCCTCTGGTTTATCGCATCCCCGCTCTATGACACGCACGGGAACATTACCGGGGCAATCGAATCCATCCGGGATATCACGGACTGGAAAACGGCAGAGAATGAACGAAGGGGCGCATACGAACAGATTGCAGCAACAGAAGAAGAGCTGCGTGAACAATACGATGAGCTGAAAAAGAGCGAAGACGCTCTCGGCGAAAGTGAGGAGAATTACCGTACCCTGTTTGATGAAGCTGAAGACCTCATCGTCATTGTTGATGCCAAAGGCACGTTTCTCAACATGAACAGGAAATTTGTAGATGAGAGCGGTTATGAGCGGGAAATAATGATGGGTAAAAACGTGCTGACATCAGGCATCGTAACTGCCACCTCCGCTGCGAAGATCGCATTTCACATGGGCCAGATTTTCCTTGGGAATGAATCTCCCCGCTTTGAAATTGACGGTGTTACAAAGACCGGGACAATTATTCCCTATGAGATCCAGGCGACACCTATTGTAAAACACGGAAACGTAATTGCAGTCCAGGCAACATTGCGAAATCTCACCGAGCGAAAAAACGCGGAGAAGGAGATTAACGATCGTAAAAAAATGTTAGAAGAGATCGTTTCAGGCTCCCCGATCCCGCAATTTGTCATCGATAAAAACCACCGGGTCGTCAGCTGGAACCGGGCACTTGAGGAATACAGTGGCGTGAATGCAAAGGATGTGCTTGGTACAAAACATGCCTGGAAAGCATTCTATGACCAGGAACGGCCGGTGCTGGCTGACCTGCTGGTGGAGAATGTTCCAAAAAAAATTCAGGAGTGGTATGCCGGGAAATCTGACAAGTCAAAATATGTCGATGGTGCATACGAAGCAACCGACTTTTTCCCGCGAATGAGGGGGGGCGGGATCTGGCTGTATTTTACGGCAGCAGTGCTCCGGGATTCCAGGGGTAACATTGTTGGTGCAGTTGAAACGCTCGAAGATATTGGTCGTGTCACAAGATCGGCTAAGATCTCATTGATAGTAAAGATACCTAAGCGTTCCATGATATCAATCTTATCGAAAACGGATTACCGCAAACCCAACAACGAAACCGGTTATGTATCCGCCGCGGGGGCGTCCCTT
>JANYBK010000155.1 GCA_025360805.1 Methanomicrobiales archaeon | reverse complement strand
TCAAGTGTGTTCCCATCATTTGATCGACAAAATGCGCGTTATGCATATGGTATGGTGATAATTATTGCGATGAAATTTTGTAATTTTACTTTTTTCCGGTTGGCCGTCCAACAATTGTCATGGCTCGTTGGATGGGCTCGTGTTTGACGGAATCCATTTTCGATAAGATTGATATCATTGAACGCTTAGGTATCTTTGCTATCAGTGGGATCTTAGCTGATTGTGTGACACGACCAATAATTTAGGGGAGTATTTCAGAGTGTGATCTTCTTTAAGATCTGCCCGTTTCTAAAGATGGTGATCACACCGCCGCTCTGGGACACAACGATTCCGACGGTTTTTGTTACCTGCGTAATTGCGGCAACCGAGTTATGGCGCGTGCCCATCCCCCCGGGTAATTGTACATTGCTCGTATCAACAGTAATGTAGCGTCCTACTGATTCTACAAAACCATCCCCGGTGATAACAAACGCACCGTCAAGCTGGGCGAGCGCCTTGATATTTTCCTTGAGCTCCGGGTTCATGACAAAGCGGGCTTCGGGTTTGTGTCCTTCGAAAGGGTTTAAAATAATCTGGCGGGACTTTTCCAGCACGTTTTTTGTATCGCCAATTAAAAATGTCGTACCTACCGGCTTTCCTTCCCTGCCCTCAATCGAAATCTCTGTACAAATGTGAAAGACTGCATCAAAGACATCTTCTTTTACATCGCTGTCGACAACAACAAGATCCTTCCAGGTATCTGTGCTGATGCGCACCACACCGTCTCGTTTCCGGTCCGTGATGTCGTGACCTATACAGAGAATCTCCACTATATGTCCTTTATCGTCACGAATGGCTTTGTTGATCCAAGCGATCCAGACCCGGTCACCATTACGCCGGATATTTTCATTCACGTTGACTGCGCATCCTTCTGCATTAAAACCGAGATTATCTGCCATTATCGAGAGATCATTACCCGTTCGGGTCTTTGCAGGAACGATCGTGCTGTTCACATTCTTTCCAATCACTTCATCGCTGGTATAATCAAAGAACGTGAGAGCGTAATGATTAAAAAAAGTGATATTACCCTGCAGGTCCATACGGATGATGATGCTCTGGGTATTCTGCACCACCTCCCGGTACTTTGCCTGACTTTCCTTTAGTGCATCAGCAATCTTCTGTTTTTCTGAAATATCGGTAACTACAAAAGTTCCGCCTT
Organism: Methanomicrobiales archaeon; assembly: GCA_025360805.1. Lineage (GTDB taxonomy): Archaea > Halobacteriota > Methanomicrobia > Methanomicrobiales > Methanospirillaceae > Methanoregula. The sequence goes on along the minus strand of JANYBK010000155.1, from coordinate 9,805 downwards.
TACTGATATCACGGGTATCCAGTGGCAGCAATTGTAACTGACATGCAACCGTTTTTTTGTCTCGTTTTACAAACTGCCAACTTGCATTTGATATTCCCTGTGCATCGCGTTTGATCTGCAATTCCCGGGAAAGGAGATCATACTCTTCAGGTGTTGAGAGAAATGCCATGAGTTCTTTTCCCACCATCTGCGACTCTTCATAGCCCAGCATGGCGGGGAACTGGTGGTTCACCCACTCGATGATGCCATTGCGTGACTGGAAGATGCCAAGCGGCGTTGCGGAGAGAATGGCTGCCAGTTGCTCATTCTGCGCCTTGATCTCGCGTTCTGATCTCTTACGAAGGAGGGTCTGTTTGATCAGGTTGAACATCTCAAAGATCTGCGGGCGGATGTCGCCGCTTTTTGGAAACGTTATTTCGGTTCCTATGGCAACTTCCATGACTGCAATCTTACTTATACCCCGCCTCCCGAGCAGGATTACCGGAGTTACATTTCCTATGGATTTGAGATATTTGATGAACTCGATCCCGTTCATATCCGAGACAAATTCAATGCCGTTCACATCCGGTTGCTGCTCGTAAGAGACGATCACATCGTAATTACGCCCTTTGAGTTTCTCAATGGCCTGTTTTATGGAATGGGCATTATCGATCTTTATTTCTCCGGTCTTTTCTAAAAACGTGCGCACCGTTGAAAGAAGTTCGGAATTGTCATCGACAAATAAAACAGATATCATCGGGTCTCTCCCGGAGAAAATTGAATTGAATTCACTTATAAATTCACTACTAAGAGGTAGATGGCTGAATGATAAATAGTTGTTCTAAAATGGTGCTCCGGTGAGGGGTTCTTTGTAAAACACATGCGAAGGAAACGACGAGCAAAAAAACAGACCGTCAGGAAATATCAGGAATCTGATACTTTATCTAAATCATTACCCGGTTCTGTCTCATCCTCTTCCTCGTTGCGATTTTCATGATATATCCACCATCCGATAATAAGAATTACAGGAACACCTATCGGTATGGAAAAACCGCCCTGAAACCGACATGCAGCAGATAACGCCAGAAATATTCCACCCCCGATAGTAAAAAACGATGCTTTTTTGAGGACTGATGATTTTTTTTCAATGTAAGCATAAATCGTGATTATAAGACCTATAACAAGGATTATTGTCCCAATTGCCCACAAGTACGCGGCAGCAATGTTAAATATTCCGGTATTCTGGCCAAAATAGATATAGAGAATTTCCTTATAACCAATAATCAGACTGTTTCCTAATTCGGATTGCTGAAAACGGAAGAATGCCCATTGTACACTGATCAGCAACCAGTCGCCCCACATGTAGATGTTGAGAGGGATCAAGAAAATCAGGCACTGTAGTATCAACGAAGTTCTGTATTTTTCCATAATTACCACGATACCAGATTTATCATTGCGATATTTAGCAGTTCAAATTAATCATGCATTAGCAAAAAAAGTCAATTTTCTGAAGAAAATTTTTAATCAGTATGCTGGACAATTGCCAGCTGGTACATCCAGTCCATGAGCGGGTTGCATTCTTCAACAACGCACTCGAGCTCGCAACAGATACAGGGAATTAATTCATCACCAGCAAGCAGATGGGAGGGATTGACCGGCATCTGCCGTGCACGAAGGAGATAAGTCTTAATCCCCTCTTTTTTGAATTCGATCCGATCGATGAGTTTGCTATCTTCAAGTTTCTTGACAATGCGCGAACACTTTCGGCTATCAACACCCAGCTCTTTCCAGAGTTCGCTCTGAAGAACACCTTCAGTTTTGGACTGAATCAGTTTCAGTGCTTCATCAACAGGATCATCCATGTAATTTTCCACCTTTAATCATTTCAGATTACCGGAGCGATAGTGAGGATATTATTGCCCCGGATTACAACTGTTCCAAGACTCCTGCCCCGCTGGTTATCTACAAATTCTATTGTCTCGTCCATGTGAATATTGAGATACTCATCAACGGCAACGAGGCGACCCTGCAATTTCTTGCCTTCGTCTTTGATCTCTACAGATATCTTAGAATCCACAAGCGAAAACACTTTTTTTATTGGCAATACAATTCCGTTAACCATCTGCCCTAATTTGGAATGTAAGATAATTAAAGCTTGCTCATTGTACCGGTCTTTTGAGCTGCACGTACCTGTCTGTTAGCAATAGAAAAAATACAAATACGGTTACCAAAACAAAGGAGGACGGTATAGCAAAGTAATCAATTAAAAATTTATTCGGGAATCGGCGCCCAACGCGCCATGAGATCTTTTTCAACGGCAGGCAGAGTTGTGTACTCCATCTCCTCTAATGAAAGGCGATGGGGTTCGAAAGGGCCCTGGGATCGGATGATATCGGCAAGCTCATTGCACCGGGTGCGGACGCGATCAAACCCGACATCATCGAACATATCAGCAGGGCCGATAAGTTCACCATTGCAGATCTGGAATCCGAAACAGATGACCCGGGGCGGACCATCGAACCGCGTCATGTTTGCATCACAAAGACCTACAGGCATAAAAGGACCGTGGTGAGATCCTCGCATCCAGCCGGCCACAAGTACTGGCGTACAGAATGGTTCGAGCACTTCTCCGACCGCAGGAAAACCACTCTGAGACCGGACGATCATGACTGGATCATCCTTCCCCACATATCTTCCGGCTATCAGGCTCAGGCGCTGGGTGCTGCTGGCAGCTGCAATCTCCCCATCCCGTGTAAACACATGTTTGATAACGTACCGTGATGGTGCCCCGATATATGCAAGAAGGCTGTAGATCTCTTCAGGGCATTTGAACATGATCATGCGCTTTTCCATGAGATCGTGAACCTCGAAAACAAAACCCTTGCGCATCGAAGGATCTATTACTAACCCGGAAGTGTTGAATGGATCGGCAAATATCTTGTACAGGAAGAAGTTCCATGCACCCGGCTCGGTCTTATCTGCCATAAAAATTAGAACCGGATCACTGGCCCGCTCCTCAAATTCCATTTCCGCGACACCAGGGCCGAGACCCTTGACATTTCCTGAGAATGCATCAGCGAGCATGTCCTGACCAGCCCCGTAGAGCTTCATACTCTTTGCAATCTTTGTGCATTCCATAAAAACGTCCCATGCCAGCCTGTGGACATTTATATTATCCACACCCTGGGTATGTGTCATAATCAATTCGAGGTCATCACCGCAGTGGGTGACAAAGGAATCGATGAGGAGCTTACCCCTCTGCTCCTTTAACATCTTTGCCGCTTTTTCCAAAAGCTTCGGGTGTGTGCGGGAGTGGCCGGGAAAACTTCCCACATCTGCTTTAATCACAGAAATCGTAGTTTTTGGCATCAGAGATCACTGTATAGAATCTCTTTATTATATAAAAAAATGACGCTGATTATTTATTTATGGCCTTTCTGACAAGAGACGCCGAACCATACGCACTGAACGCTTTGAAAAAGACCAGACTTTCAGCATAAGCCATTGCCCGGATTGCCTTGTTCGTCTCTTCATCTACAGAATAGATCTGTTTGAAAAATTCCTTTATAGCCATTTTGCAGTTCCCGTCAAAGACCTGTTTGTCCTTTTTCCCGGGATTTAAAGGGCGGTATTTCTGAAGGGTCCATTCCTGGATCTCCTTGTAAAGAGCAGGTTCGTACACTTTAAAGATATCAAACACAACGTCCTGCCAGAAGGTCCCGACATTTCCTTTTGTGATATCTCCTTTCGGGAAATGCTGGTTGATGAGATCCCGGGGAGTGCCGGTGATACCGTGCTGGGCGATACCGACTTTCAGATGATTATCCCGCAACGCTTTTGCAACCGCCTTTGTCTGCGGGATATCAATTGAGAGCTGTTCTACAACATTTCCCGCCTCATCGTACACATGCCCGTGCGTACTTCCGTTGGCAATGGCAATCACCTGCGGAAATACCCCGTTTTCCTGAAGGGCTTTAATGAATTCAACTGCTTCTTCGGGTTTTGTCATGATAAGACCCTGCCCGTCTTTCCGGCCGATCTCTCCGACTTCCACTTCAAGGCCGAACTCTTTACCTTTCATTTTGTTCTTGATGTGGTGGGACAGATCTGTAGTTGCCTGGATATTCTTTTCCAGTTCTTCCCTGACATTTTTTCCATCGAAATTAAAGAGATGGGAAGCATCAATGGCAAAGGAAGTATAACCGGCGGCAATCTGGGCATCGATCAGCTGTTTTGTTCCTTCAATTTCCTGGGAAGAACCGATTTTTATCGAGATATGGTCTGCATGAAGTGCCCAGATGTCAAATTTTTCTGCCTTTGCAGCTTTGTTCATCTGTTCTGAGAAGGTTTTTGGCGTAAAGCCGGTATAACCGCCATTTAAGTCGCATTCGGAACGGGCAAGCTCCATAAATACCGCAGAATCTGTGTCTTTTGCGGCCTTAAAAATTCCATCTGCGACTGTGGCAATACGGATATTTGCCGCCATTATGATTGTTTTTTTCCCGGAAATAGCCCCCAGTATTGTTGAACCGGGGATTGGACCAAATGTGTTCTGCTGCATAGATCTTCACACCTGTTTAAATCACTCATCACGCATAAACGTTTCAATCAGCCTAATCTCTTCTTTACCCCCGACATAGATGGGCGTAACATCATCGATACCTGTCGGGTTTATGTTCAGGATATCTGTCCTTCCATTGCTGATTGCCCCCCCGGCTTCGCAGATGATCTTTCCCATGGGATTTGCTTCATACAGCAATCTCAGTTTTCCCTTTTCCCGTCCCTTAAAGCCGGGATACGTAAAAACTCCTCCTTTATGGAGGATCTGGTGGACATCGGCTACAAAACAGCCACTGAACCTGAGTTTATACCCTGAATGTTCAAGTTTATCAATCCACCGTGCGTGAGCAGGAAAGTAATCCCTTCTCAGGGCGCCGGGAGCATATATCTTTCCTTCGGGAATTTTGAGGTCCTTGTGTCGTAAGAAAAATTCACCGGTACCATCTTCTGCAAATTCATGAACTCCTTTTCCTGTAGTAAATGTAAGTGTAGTCAGGGGGCCATACAGGATATACAGAGCAGCAATCATTGTTGAGCCCTTTTCGAGCACATGACCGGGATAGATGCCAATGATAGAACCCGTGCAGAGGTTTACATCAATAAGCGATGATCCATCAAGAGGATCGATAACAATCCCGAAATTGTTCTTTGGATCTTTAACTTCAATGATCTGATGCTGTTCTTCAGTTGCGATATACCGGACCAGTCGTGCCTTTTGTAATCCTGAAATGAACACATCATCGGCGTATATATCGAGAGCCATCTGCTCTTCGCCGTACATATTTTTGGTCTGTTCATCTGCAGGTGTTTTCCTGATCGAACAGAAAAATCCTTTTTTCACCTGTTGAGCCTGGTTAGCCAAAAAGAGAATTAACTCCATTAAATTTTTTTCTGTTTCAGCACGGACAAGGAAATCTTTGAGTATCATATTTTTACTTCCTTCATTTACAACAAAGTGCGATAAACCTATGGATTATCCAACCGGATTTCCGGATTATTCTATGTAGTCGTTTGATTCCGTGGTTTATCAGGATTATTATTCATCTGTAAAGATCTTCATCCCCCATCAATTCCGTATTCTGTGGTGCAGATTGGTATCAGTGACCCGTTGCTACGCTTTCCGCGCGAGGATAAAGGGGTGATGAGAAAAAACCAGTGTGGTTTTTATTTCACATAATTGGTAAGTAAGCGCTTAAGTTCACTAATACTTTTTTGGATTTCATCAAATGATTTTTTCTGCCAGTAAATTTGATTCTTAAGCATTTCACTAACGGTGATAATCTCATTATCGACAAACCCTTTTTTATTTAAATATTCCACTTGGTTAATGAGATTAACTGCCTCAAAAAGAATCTCTCTCTTTGCTTGTGCATTCAATAAATCCCAGGATTTTTGCTCATATTTTTCAAAATCCGGGCTGTCCAAAGATCCTCTCATCAGTTCAAGAGCAGTGGTAAAATGTTTTTTGGAAATTTTCAGGGTGTTCAGGCAGGGGTCATCGATTTCTCCCGCATCAAGTCCCTGAATGATTTCATCCATGACAATAACTTTGACTTCCCCTATTAGAGCTTCCAAATCCGCCCCAACATAATATTGAGTTTTTTCCGCTAACTCCTCAATCTGAATATCATCATCCAGAAGTTCCTCGATATTCCGGAGATATGTTTTTAATATGGCTTTTCTTGATTCCAAATCGGGGGGAAGGATATAGAGATGTTTATCGAACCTGCCCGGGCGAAGAAGAGCCGGGTCAAGCAAATCCGGACGGTTTGTTGCGCCAATAACAAATACATCTCGTAATTCTTCAATTCCATCAAGTTCAGTTAAAAACTGGCTCATCACACTTTCTGTAACATGGGTTGAATCACTTATTGAGCCACGTTTTGGAAACAATGAATCAATTTCATCAAAGAATATTATGCAGGGTGCAGATTGTCGCGCTTTTCGAAATGCTTCGCGGACATGTTTTTCTGAATCGCCAACACCTTTTGATAATAATTCAGGCCCTTTAATCGAGATAAAATTTATTTGTCGTTTACTGGCAATCGCTTTTACAATTAATGTTTTTCCGGTTCCCGGGGGGCCAAATAACAAAATACCCTTTGGGGGCTTGTATTTTAATTTTTCAAATAATGCAGGATAAGTTATCCTTCCTTCAAAAATTTTAATCAATTTCTCTTTAACTGCATCCAGCCCCGCAACAGAATCCCATGGAACTTCAGGAACTTCGATCAGTAGTTCGCGTAAAGCACTCGGTCCTACAATTTTTCTTGCGGAATCAAAATCAGATTTTGTGAGTTTCAACTGTTCAATTACTTCATTGGGTATCTCTTTTTCAATATCGATAATTGGAATAATTTTTCGTATTGCGTTCATTGCAGCTTCCTTTACAAGAAGCGCAATATCTGCACCAACAAATCCAAAAGTTGTTTCCGCAAAATAATCTAAATCGATATCTTTAGCAAGGGGAACACCTCATGCGTGGACTTGAAATATTTCAAGTCGCCCTTTTTTATCCGGAATTCCAACCTCAATCTCGCGGTCAAACCGTCCCCCTCGCCTTAAGGCAGGATCAATTGAATTTGGTAAATTTGTCGCTGCAATGACTATGACCTGTCCACGTCCTTTCAGGCCATCCATGAGTGCAAGAAGCTGGGCGACAATCCTTCGTTCAACTTCGCCATGTACTTCTTCACGTTTTGGAGCGATTGCATCAATTTCATCAATAAAAATTATTGATGGCGCGTTTTGTTCCGCTTCACTGAATTTTTCCCGTAAAGCCTTCTCACTATCTCCGTAGTATTTACTTACAATCTCCGGGCCGGAAAGAGTGATGAAGTGAGCATTCACTTCATTTGCAACCGCTTTTGCGATCAATGTTTTTCCTGTTCCCGGGGGACCATAGAAAAGTACACCTTTTGGTGGTTTGATTCCCAGTTTTTCAAAAATTTCCGGGTGACGTAAAGGTAATTCAATCATCTCACGGACAAGCTGCAACTCGCGTCCGAGTCCCCCAATATCCTCATACTGAGTATCGGAAAATGTTTCTTTTCCTTCTTCGGGTTTATAGGGTTCTTCACTCAACTCAATTTCTGTGTCATCCGTAACAATTGCGATCCCTTTCGGAGAGACTTTTACAATAACAAAGGTGATCGAATTACCGATGATATCAACTCGTACCATCTGCCCTTCAATAACGGATCGTCCGCGCAGCACCCGTTTAAGATATTGTTCCCCCCCAACAAGACGAGTTGGCTGAGTCGGTTGTATCACCAGTTTTTTTGCATATTCTGCAACGGATTTTTGGATTTTTACTTTCTCATCAATACCGGTTCCTGCATTCCCACGGATGTTACCATCGATTCTTATGACTGCAAATCCCGTATCCTGTGCAAAAGCAGGCCAGACAATCGCTGCGGCTTTATTTTTTCCAAAAATTTCAATAACATCGCCGGATACCAGCCCGAGGTCCTTCATCACTTCAACACTCAAGCGCGCAATACCCCGACCGACATCATCACGAGCGGCTTCTTTGACGCTCACTTCAACATATTTGTTATTTGTCATTAGAACACGTAATTTTCCTGATTTAGTGCGGTCAAATATAAAATATCCATTCAGTACAAAAACTTATAATCTTTAGTAAATATTCGCTTTTGAATTAGTCAGTCTTCTGAAGTAAATTTTGATAAACAAAAAATTCTGTGTTATTCCAAATCAACTTTACTTGTTGAGAGGACAAGCCAGATTTAGTCCAGAATCAAAAAAACAAGCCTTTATCTGGTCTTTACGGCAACCTGTATGCCATGAGTATAGTTGCGGATGCCAAGCGTGGTATTGTCACTGAAGAGATGAAGATCGTAGCAAAACAGGAAGGAGTCACCGAAGACTTTGTGCGGCGCGGCGTTGCTGGAGGCCATATCGTTATCCCGGTCTCACCTTACCGGAAAGTGAAGATTTGCGGCATTGGCGATGGGCTCCGCACAAAAGTCAATGCATCGATCGGAACATCCACTGATATAGTTGATATCCCGCAGGAGATTGAAAAGGCAAAACAGGCCGAGCGTGCCGGTGCTGACACCTTAATGGAACTTTCAACTGGCGGCGACTTTGTTGAGATCCGCAAGCAGGTAATTGCAAATACGACTCTCTCTGTAGGTTGCGTTCCTCTGTACCAGGCATTCATTGAAGCCGCTATTAAGGATGGCGCTGTTGTCAACATGAATGAAGACGACCTCTTCCGGATCACCGCAGAACAGGCCAAACTCGGAACCAACTTCATGGCCATTCACACCGGAATCAATTGGGAAACCGTCAAGCGCTTAAAAAACCAGGGCCGACACGGGGGTCTGGTCTCACGCGGCGGCGCATTCATGACCGCGTGGATGCTCCACAACGAAAAGGAGAACCCGTTGTACCGTGAGTTTGACTACCTGTTAGAGATCATGAAAGAGCACGAAGTCACTCTTTCCATGGGTAATGGTATGCGCGCCGGCGCAATCCATGATGCAACCGATCGTGCAGCAATCCAGGAACTGCTCATCAATGCAGAGCTCGCTGACAAGGCACACAATGAAAATGTCCCGGTAATTGTAGAAGGACCGGGACATGTGCCGATCGATGAGATTGCCGCAAATGTCATGTTAATGAAACGGGTCACCAACAACAAACCGTTCTATATGCTCGGGCCCATTGTCACCGATATTGCACCGGGTTACGATGACCGGGTTGCAGCTATCGGAGCTGCAATATCATCCTCGCTCGGTGCCGACTTCATCTGCTATGTAACTCCCGCAGAACACCTCGCCCTTCCGACTCCTGAAGAGGTCTATGAAGGGGTCATGAGTTCCCGCATTGCTGCCCATGTCGGTGACATGATAAAATTAAAAAAGACCCGCGACCTCGATCTTGAGATGGGGCATGCCCGTCGTGACCTTGACTGGGATCGTCAGTTTGCCGTAGCCATGAACCCGGCACGGGCAAAGGCAATTCGTAAGGAGCGTATGCCTGCAGATACTGATGGTTGTACTATGTGCGGCGACTACTGTGCGATCAAGATTGTGAACAAGCATTTCCAGTTCTGATCCGGTTCTCCTCAATTTAGCCAGCCCATCACCTTCTTTTTTTATGGTTTTTTAGGGTTTTGTATAGTCACTCTTTTAGAATAAGGAGCCCATCCAACGAGCCATGACAATTGTTGGACGGCCAACCGGAAAAAAGTAAAATTACAAAATTTCATCGCAATAATTATCACCATACCATATGC
>JANYBK010000152.1 GCA_025360805.1 Methanomicrobiales archaeon | reverse complement strand
TCAAGTGTGTTCCCATCATTTGATCGACAAAATGCGCGTTATGCATATGGTATGGTGATAATTATTGCGATGAAATTTTGTAATTTTACTTTTTTCCGGTTGGCCGTCCAACAATTGTCATGGCTCGTTGGATGGGCTCTTTTTCATCTGACAATGGTACCCTATAAGATATTCAACTTCGAACAATCAATGTACGTATATTATTTATAATTCTTAAAACCAGGCTCAACAAGGGACGCGCATGAGGATACTGGCAATCGGACTAGGAGGTGCAGGGTGCAGGATTACAAACAGCCTGTATACTGTAGACCGTCGCAGCAGCAACGTGGCTTGTGTCAAGGCATTTGCAGTAGATGTCGATGATACTACCTTATCGCAGCTTAAAGGTCTGCCGGAAAATTCCAAAATATATTTCCCTGCACTGGACCCCGGACCCGCAGATGCTATGGGAGAGAACATCCAGACTGCAACGATCGATATAGGTGAAGTGATCTCCAGAGTCCAGAACATCGACCACGGAGAGACTGATGCAATCTTCATCTGTTGCGGGCTTGGCGGAAGCATGGTGGATGTGGCACCCCATATCATTGCCGCGCTCAGAAACTCCGTTGTGGAGCCTATATTTGGCCTCGTCACACTTCCCTGCCTTGCTGAAGGTGAGCGTAAGTCCATAAAAGCTGCGGATGATATCGATATGCTTTCATCTCTGCTCGATGGAATTATCCTCTTCGATAATGAGACGTGGTTTAAAAAGATCCGATCGCAGAAATCCACCCTCGCAAAAAAAGAGAAGAGTTTTGCAGAAAAGATGGGTTTTGTAAAAGAGCAGCCAGCACTCTCTCCAACGCTTGCAACCTATCTCCTGTTAAACGATGCAATTGTCAAGAGGATCGGTCTTATCCTTAGGGCAGGGGAGTTCAAAGCAGACGGGGGTCTTGAACTTGCAGAAGTTGTGCTGGATTCCGGTGAGGTTCTCAATACGATGAAAGGGATGGGCTTTATCACAATCGGTTATGCAGTTGAAAACCTTCCCCGCGATCCAATAGGTTTTCTTTCATGGCTGCGACCTGCAGCCATTTCAGCCGACCACCACAATAAAAGAGCATCACGTCTCGTTGAACTCGCAAAGCAGGCAATATATCATGAGATTTCAACACCGTGTGACATGACCAGCGCCCACAAGGCGCTCATTCTCATCGCCGGGCCATCTCATGAACTCTCCTTAAAAGGGTTCATGACCGTTCGAAAATGGATCGACCGAAGCATTGCCGGGCTTGAAACCCGTTCCGGGGATTATCCGGTTATGAATACACAAAATGTTGCGATCATCATCATGCTATCCGGCCTTGAGAACATTCCCCGTATCGATGAGATCCGGGGAATCCGTGCACAGGGCAGAACGGGTTATCAGAAAGAATCCGGTAGTGAGATCGAATCCATCTCCCTCGAAAACATTACCATGTCAAAGGGTATAAGGAACGTGACGGGCAACGAAGCCATCTCTCAAAAAAAGATGGATAGACAATCCCATTATGATAGAATTGCACTTCCCGTAAAGGAACCTCCGAACGAGGGTTATGGTGCGCGTTTACACACACCAGAGAGTACCCATACAGGAGTATCCGCAGCCATAAAAAAAGAGCTACCAGATGCAGAGTATTCACCAATCGCAGATACACAAAAAACTACATCCAGTATACAGGAGAAAACCGTACAGCATCCTGAATTGATGAGTCATGAACAACAACACCGGGTCGTTGCCCGGAATGAACACGAGGCGCAACCCGTACTGACCTCCAAAGTGCACCATACCCCGCCACACAAAGCATTACACACTGATGTACTGGCATCAGATACCGGGGTGCAGGAAACGGCACGAAAGAGAGAAGTCCACATAAGTGATAGCCAGATACGAACGAAAGATACGGAGCGCCAGAGGATAGAAAAAGATTTGCAGAGGCAAAGGATGAGTGCCATCTCCGGCCGAACACTCAGGACAAATACCGATATTTTTAAAAAACCAGTTACATCACCCGTTCGTAATGACATACCCCACGACTCATCCAAAGTATTACAACGCACTCATGTGCAGGATCAACCCCGAGCAGTTCCACCCGAAGAAAAACCCACAGAACAAAGAACAATTATCATTGGAAAACGAAAAACCTCACCCCCCATTGTGGATCAGAATTTCGATACAGAAGAACAGAGCGTACAAGAACCTGTGGTGCATGATGAGGAATTTATTTCAGCGGGTACAGATGCCGATGCACCCAAAGCAGACTCTGGCGAGACTAAAGTCCGTATGAAAGATCCCAGTTTCCGGGCAAACGATGATATTTTTGGGGGAAAGAGCGTTACGCGAACGGCGGTTCCACAAGCCCGGGATTCCGGGCTCATCCATACCCGGATTGCCCAGAAAAAGAGTGTGGCGGGAGCCGAAGATGAGAATGAGGAGAAATTACAGGAAGAAACAACCGGTGGACAAACACAGACTCCTGTTAAAAAAAGGAAGATTACCGCAAAAAAAGATGATATTTCATGGATCTGATCGATAGGATTAGTTTGTCTCCATTACCTTTGAAAACTGAATATTTCCGGCTCCGATTTCTGTTTTAATTTCAATACCGTGTTCAACAGTATTTCCAATGTAATTCAGCCCGCTAAAGGCAACAATCGAGAGCCGGTAGGGATTGTTTGGCAAATTAAAGACCTGGGTGCCCAGCGCGACGGGAAATATGAAACCGCATTTGTTCATCAATTGAATGGTCTCTTCTACCTGCGTTTTTGCAGCGCAGGGAACTTCGCGGACGTTTGCAAGCGCAATGCCGGTTTTTGTTCTGGCGAAACTGGAAATTGAGGTAAGGCCTGATGAGATAAAGAGTTCAAGCGGGTCGATGGTTGTTCCACGGTAGCCGATCAGATCCTTAAAACGTTTAGGTATACCCTGTTCAATTTCAAGTCTTCCGCCAAATGCCATCTTAACCGGTATTCCCTTTCTCTGGAATACCCCGTCCATAGAAATACTACAGATTGTTATGAAACCTGCTGATCCGTGAGGAATCCTGGGATCGCGATCAATAATCCGGTAGGAGTTGAAAAATCCACAGCCTGATTTTACCACTTCATCAAATGCTAAAGTAACCTTTTCAAGAGACTCTGCGGGCACTATAGAGAGATTATATGCAACATCTCCGGTGCCAGTCTCCGGATCAAACGTGCTCCGGTACGCGAGACGCTCG
>JANYBK010000132.1 GCA_025360805.1 Methanomicrobiales archaeon | reverse complement strand
GTCATCTTGCTTGTTCAATAAAATGCTCTCTTAGTATATTGATCTGCCGGTTTAATCGCGTATTTCTGCGAACCGGGCTCGTAATGCTAATGAAAATGAAGAGATCTGAACTGTAACTCTTCGTTAATGAAAAAATCACCGAAAGTATCGTACAGGGAAATACCTTTATTCATATCCCCGGTAATAAAAATCAATTTTATTGACTCTGTTGATATATTTGAGCATTAACGAAAGAGATATGCTACAATAAAAATATGAATAATTCATGACGGAAGGGATTCAGGTACTCTATGTCGATGATGAGGATTTACTCCTTGATATTGGCAAGAGATTCCTTGAGAATAATGGTGAATTCTCTGTTGACACTGCACTATCCGCATCTGTAGCACTTGATATCCTCAATAAAAAAACCTATGATGCAATCGTATCTGACTTCCAGATGCCAGAATCGGATGGCATAGAATTATTAAAAAGAGTCAGGGCTTTTAATAAAAGTATCCCTTTTATTCTTTTTACCGGCCGAGGTCGCGAAGAGATCGTGATCGATGCGATCAACAACGGAGCCGATTTTTATATCCAGAAAGGAGGCGACCCGACTGCCCAGTTTGCTGAGCTCGCACATAAGATCCGGCAGTCTGTTCTTATGCGGCGGACCCAGGTAACCATTGCCGAACAGGAGCAGCGTTATCATGACCTCCAGAATGCCAATGACCTGATCCAGAGCGTGGCCCCTGACGGACATTTCCTTTTTGTCAATAAGAAATGGTTAGATACGCTCGGGTATGCAGAAGAGGAGTTAGCGAATCTAACCATATTCGATATCATCCATGAGGAAAGTATCAAGCACTGCATGGAAACATTCCAACGGGTAATTTCCGGTGAGAATATAGGAATCATCGATGCAACATTCAGGACCCGTGATGGGGTGAAGGTGTATGTCGAGGGCATGGCTAACTGCAAGCTGGTAGAGGGAGCATGCCAGTATACCCGGGGAATTTTCAAGGATGTTACACTGAGAAGAAAGGCAGAGTTAGAACTGCTCCAGAAAAATGAGGACCTTAACGCAGCTTATGAAGAGCTCACCGCTACTGAAGAAGAGCTCCGGTACAATTTTGATCTGCTCAGCCAGAAAGAACAGGCGCTGCGGGAGAGTGAAGAGAAATACCGCCTTCTCACTGAAGTTACTGACGATGTCATTTATATGATTGATCTGGATGGGACAATCACCCATATCAGTCCCCAGATCGCACGGTACGGCTATAAGCCAGAAGAGATCCTCTCCCATAATTTCGCGGAATTCATTGCAGAAGCAGATGTTCCAAATGTTGTTGCGGACTTCAAAGCAGTCATAAAGACCCGGAAACAAATGGTTACGACCATACGGATACGCGACAAAGCCGGGAATCTTCACTGGATGGAAGATAATGGGGCACCTGTTTATGATTCATCAGGATCCGTAGTTGCGATATCCGGTATTCTGCGTGATATTTCCGGGCGCAGGAAAGCAGAGGAAGCGCTTACAGAAAGCGAAGAAAAGTTCCGGTCCATCTTTGAACACAGTCCGTACCCCATTGCGATCAACAGTCTCCCGGATAACAAATTCATTGAAGTAAACAAAGCGTTCCTCGATATCAGTGAATATACTGAGGCAGAAATAATCGGTAAAGATCCGATCGGGATGGGTTTTCTCCCGCTCACGGAAGCACTCAAACTCATCTCGCACCGATTACTTACGGGGAAAATTGAAAATGTTCCCCTCGCCGTGACGGCAAAAGGCGGGAAACGGGTTCATGTCCTGTTCTCCACGATGCCAATCACCATCAACAATAAACCTGCTATTGTGACAGTAACGGCGGAAGTTACGAAACTGAAACGGGTTGAAGAAGAACTGCTCCGGAAAAATGAAGATCTTAATGCAGCCTATGAAGAGCTTACCGCTACGGATGAAGAACTCCGGGCAAATTATGATGAACTCAGTAAAAAAGAAGAAGTGATCCGTGCCAGTGAGGAGAAGTTCCGGGTTCTTGTCGAGTTCTCCCTAGATGGTATCATTATCACAGACTTTTTGGGAAAGCTTCTCTTTGCCAACCGTGCGGCGGGCTTGATTGTTGATGCTCCGGATTACGAGGCGATGATCGGAAAGAAGAACGTGCTGGATTTTGTTGCCCCGGAATCAAAGGTCGATGTGCTTAGGGATTTTGGTAAAGTCGCGCTGGGTATCGATGCCTACCTCGTCAACTATAAACTAATCTCGCAAAAGAAACGAGATGTCTGGGTCGAATGTATCGGCAAGAAGATCCCGTTTGGGGGCTCCTCTGCGATGTTGGTTTCCATGCGGGATGTGACTGAACGCAAACGGCATGAAGAATCAGTAAGGGAATCTGAAAATAAATTTGCCACTATCTTCCGTAACAGCCCGGTATCGCTCACTCTCGTATCCGCAACAGATGGGACATTTATTGATGTCAACGATGCCTTTTTGAGAAGTACCGGGTATTCCCGTCACGAAGTAGTTGGTAGTTTTGCTGTAACCTTGGGGATCTTTGCCGACAAGAGTGAATATAAGCGTTTCAGCACAATCCTCCGAAACCAGCGGACGGTTCACGGTATGGAAATGAAGTGCCGGATAAAAAATGGCGAGATCCGGACCTGCCGGTTTTCATCCGGTATTATTATGATGGACGCAAAACCACACATCCTCTCAACTGTCGATGATATTACCGAACAAAAAGCTACCGAGCTTGCGCTTCAGGCACTGGTCCGGAGCATGGTCGGTACAACCGGGCTTGATTCCTTAAAAAAAATAACAGAAAATGTCAGTTCATGGTTGGGAGCGGACTGTGTTATGGTTGGGGAAATCCAACCTGACAGGCAGACGGTTAAGGTACTGTCCATGCTCCTTGACGGGAACGAGGTTCACGATTTTTCCTACACACTCAAGGGAACTCCCTGTGAGAATGTTGCTGATAAGGGATTTTGCGTGTATCCGGATAATGCTATTGCGCTCTTCCCGGAGAGTAAGGATCTCGTTGAACTGAAAATACGGGGATACATCGGAACACCGTTGCGGAATTCCGAGGGTCATGTCATTGGGATACTCTGTGCGCTTTCCCGGGTTCCTCTTACATCCACTCCGACCATTCAGGAAATTGTTGATATTATTGCAGTGAAAGCCGCTGCGGAAGTTGAGCGCATCCAGATTGAGCGTGCCCTACATGAGAGCGAGCTGTTATTCCGCGAAGTTTTTGATAATGCGAATGACAGCATATTCCTGGTTGAACGAGCCCGGGATGGTCCCGGTAAATACCTTCTTGTGAACAATAAAGCTGTCCAGATGCTGGGATATTCAAAAGAAGAGCTTCTGGAAATGTCACCCCGTAATATTGTACCGGAGGACATTGCGAAAAAAATCATGCCGGAGGTCATAAAAAAACTGGTCAGAGAAGGACAGGCTACCTTTGAGTCTGGAAACCGGCGAAAAGATGGGAGCATCATCCCGATTGAAGTCAGTATTCGTGCGTTTCGTTACAAGGGAAAGGATGTTGACCTCTCCATTGTCCGCGACATTACCGAGCGCAGGAAAATCGAAGAGACGCTCCGGCAGAGTGAGGAGAAATTCCGGAAGGTTTTCGAGAACAGTCCGCTTGCCATTACTCTTGCTACTCCGGATTTCCGCTTTCATTCCGTCAACCCGGCCTGGATATCCATGACCGGATATTCAGAAGAAGAACTGTTGAAGATGTCTTTTAAGGATATCACGCACCCGGATTATCTTGCCGGAGATCTGGAACATATACAGGATCTGGAAGCAGGCACGATTCCGGCCTATAGTACGGAGAAGCGATACATCAGGAAAGACAAAAGTATCCTCTGGGGATTTCTCCGGGTTGTCCCTATCCGCGATCAGCATGGTCCCCTGCGTTTTTTTGCTGCCCAGATTGAGGATATCACCGAACGCAAACAAGCGGTCGCAGCACTTAGGGAAAGCGAGGAGAGATTCAAGCTTATTTCCGAAAGATCCCCGGACCACATCATTATCCAGGATCTCAATTTACGTTATCTCTGGGTTCTCAATCCGCAGCTCGGCCTGAAAATCGACGACATGATTGGAAAGACCGATTATGATATCCTGAACAAGGAGGACGCAGACAACCTCACCCGCGTAAAAAAACAGGTTCTTGAAAAAGGAACCGTTGTACCGTTTGAAACTTCCCTTGTGTCTTTGCACGGTGAGCGAGAGTATTTTGATGGGCTCTTCCAGCCGAAATTTGATAAGGACGGCAAAATTAACGGGCTGATGGGATATTTCCGGAATGTCACCAGCCAGAAACTTATTGAAATCGCACTCCGGCAGAGCGAGGAGAAATTCCGCTCGTTTGTTGAGAATGCAAATGATGTCATCTATTCGATGACCCCTGACGGTATTGTTACTTACGTCTCTCCGAGATGGACTGATGTTCTGGGATATGATACCAGTGAAATTCTGGGAAAATCGTTTGAACTCATTTTACCCCCGGAAGAGCTTCCCGCAGCTCATGAATTCCTGCGGCAGATTCTGATGGGAGAGATAAATAAAAACGGGATAGAATACCAGGTACGACATAAGGATGGCACTTTGCAGTGGCATAATTCAACGGTATCACCTGTGCGGGACTCCAAAGGAAACATTGTTTCGTTCCTGGGTATTTCCCATGATATCACTGAACGCAAAAGAGATGTTGAAGCGTTACGGCAGGCCAACAAAAAACTCAATATTCTTTCGGGCATCACTCGTCACGATATCAAGAATCAGCTGCTGACACTCGATGGTTTTCTCGCACTGCTCCACAATAAAATTCCTGATCCATCTCTGGAACACTTTTTTTCCCGCATCAATAGAGCAAGCAACCAGATCACGAACATGATCCAGTTCACCAAGGAATACGAGAAGATCGGCGTGCATGCCCCGACATGGCAGGATATCCGGATCCTTGTGGATAGTGTGCGCAAGAACAACACACCTGATCAGATCACGCTCAAAAATGATCTTCCAGCCAATACGGAAATTTTTGCTGACCCTCTGATTACCAAGGTCTTTTTCAACCTGATCGATAATGCGGTTCGTCATGGGGGAAAGATTACTACTATCCGGTTCTCCCTTGAGGAACAGGATGGAGATCGGATCATTGTATGTGCAGATGATGGTGATGGTGTGGCTTCTGGAGAAAAAGAGATGATATTTAAGCTGGGATTTGGAAAGAACACCGGTTTTGGTCTGGCTATTTCCCGGGAAATTCTCGATATTACCGGTATCACGATCAAAGAGACTGGTGAACCGGGTAAAGGGGCACGGTTTGAGATAGCGGTACCCAAAAATCAGATCAGGTCCGCATCATAAAAACAAATATCCATTTCTTGAACGTTCTTTTCAGGAGGGGCGGGCAATAGAATTATCCTATCCAATACCGTTTATAAAAAATTCAAACGCAAAAAACCCAATGTCCATCCCTTTTTTGGCGAATAATTAAGACAGGATTGTGAAATAAAATTCTTACAAGTAAAAAAAGAGAAGAGATCGATAATTTATTTTTCTGTTGGCTTTCCGTCGTAATGCTCTTCCCGGGCAATGGCTTCCTGTTTTGTCTTTCGCACAACTTTATCCTGGTGCTCCGGGGGGGTGTAGATAGTATAAAGTTTGAGATTTTTGATCTTTGAGGTGTTGATTACGTTATGTTTCGCGCCACAGGGAACTACCACACCGCTACCGTCTTTCACAATATGACGGGTCGCGTCAATAACGACAACTCCTTCTCCCTCTTCAAAACGGAAGAACTGGTCAACGTCATCATGAATCTCCTCACCTATATCCTCCTTTGGTTTCAGGCACATCAATACGAGCTGGCTGAATTTTCCCGTATGCAATACCCTGCGGAAATCCGTGTTCTTTTTTGTTTCTTCTTCAAGATTCGCTGCAAAACCTTTCTTCATGTTCTTCACCTTATAATCGTCTGGTCAATTTGCAGTACTCTGTGGTACCAAAACCTTTCTGACATAGTTGTCATCAGATTTTCTTTGTCGTGTCACCTTTCATGATATACTTGACGAGAAGGAAGATGACCATTGCAACAATCACGAAGTCGATGATCGCCCCTACATAATCGCCAACAAGGAATTTCAGGGGCCCGATCTGCAATACCGCCTCCCGCCAGTTTCCACCAGGTACCAGGACCGCGATGATGGGCATGATAATATCGGATACCGTAGAGTTGACCAGTTTAGTCGCAGCCGTACCTATGACAACTGCAACTGCCAGACCGATAACCGAATATTTATTTAAGAAATCCATGAACTCCTTGCTGAATCCCTCTGCACCTTTCCCAATGGAGGAAACTCCGCCACCGATCATTTTTTCTGCATCTCCAAGTTTTTTATCAACCATCTGAAATCACCTCTCTAAACTCGGAACGGGAGGAACCCGGCTCCGTAAATGAATGATGGATGTTTGGAGAGATTATTGTTTTGCATCGTGGGGGCGCTTGAGAAATTAAACTGGATTTGAGGATCACCACCCGAGTTGCAAGCTTCGCACTCCTCCGCTGTGTTCGCCCCTTCTCCGCGACCGGCTCCTCATATTTAAAGAAAAATCCTGTCATTTAGGCATCCCCGGAAAAAACGACCTTCATATTCGCGTTCCGGCAGGGTTTAAGGGGTCCGGATGGGGTAAACTAAGTGGCAAAAACAGCTTCGATTTAAGGGCTATTGGCGGGCTTTGGGAGAGGGGCATTCCAGCCGTATTTTGGCAAACGAAGCGATATTCAGGTGTATTTTCTACAGAAATCGAAACGGACGGTTTTACGGGGTTTTCCGGATAGGGGTATGGCAAACGAGGCCCGAATTGGGCTTATTTTCCCTCAAATTACATACCCTCTGATTCCAGATGTCTCCGATGAGGGACAATTGGGAGAAAACGTCT
The DNA here is from genome assembly GCA_025360805.1 of Methanomicrobiales archaeon. Lineage (GTDB taxonomy): Archaea > Halobacteriota > Methanomicrobia > Methanomicrobiales > Methanospirillaceae > Methanoregula. The sequence continues at coordinate 310 of JANYBK010000132.1, read as the reverse complement.
CACACGCCCAGCAATAATCACGGCCACCTGCTGAATTGTCGCAAGATTCAAAAACCCGATCCAGCATGATGCCGGCCATAGCAACGAACAAGATCAAGAATACTCTTTTCACGTAATTATTTTTCCAGAATCACGAAAATTGCATCGGTCCACATAGCCGACCAAATGCGAGTCAGAACCTGTCCTATAGGAAATCTATTTTCCCAACAATTCAAAAAAAGTATGCCCCCCTGCAACCGCATTGGCAGTGTGAAGATCAATGCAATGCCTCATTACCCCACAACTCAAAATTATTAGCACTGATACTCTA
>JANYBK010000131.1 GCA_025360805.1 Methanomicrobiales archaeon | reverse complement strand
TTCGTCAGGTGTTGGTACTTGTTGATTCTACTGTCCACTGTCGTTTGTTAAATGTCAATGAGGAAATAATTCGTATTACCGGATTGTTTGGAGAGGACTTTGAAAAATATTATTCCTGAAAAAATAACTGCCGAATGTCGGACAGACCATCGTGAACCATAATTGTGTCTTTGCGCCCATTCCCGATATCCGGAATCAAGAAATTCCCGAGCACATTCAGCTCTGTAGGCGGAACCATGAGATCTCCGAGAAGCATTTGATCGGATCTTTATCGATGAAGAGATGTGTCGATCTTCTAAGTCGTTGAAGATTGACAAGTGATCGTAAGCACCGTCTCCCAAGACATTCCGGATAGTTCCGGATTGAATAGAATCTTGCGCAGAATCGATGAGGGGGATACAACAGGCTTCATCTGAAATTGTTTCATCCGTAACATCCATCGCAAGGATCTCTCGGGATTTACGATCAATAACAACGTGGACCTTGATCCCACCTCGATGAATTCGCCACTTTTCCCGCATCCATTCTCCTCGGTTGGTTACCTTGATCCCGGTGCTATCTATCGCGACAACAACATCCCCTTCAGTTTGTTTGATCGTATCAGATAACGGCAATTCAAACATACGGATTCGACGAAACAATGTTGTGTAATCAGCGGCAAGATCCTAGTGAACAAATGGTGACAATTTTCGAAGAAAACCTTCCATCTGGCGGTATGGCATCGAAAACAGAACATAGATCGCTGCGACCCATTGGATGAACAGGAACGGATATAAATAGCGTCTCCCTCGTTTGTGGGAATTCATCCGGGATAACTCAGTATCCCAACCCGCGATAAAATCCAACGACAGATAAAATTCTCCGCGTTGAACTAAATGTTCGTTATATTTCGACCAATCACGGTTATCTAAAAACGGTTTTCCCCAACGCTTGTTCTTTGCCATTATTTTTTACAAAGGCCGGATTCCGGATAAACCTTCGCATCGATATTCCTATCATTTGTGCAACACAGCATAAAAAGGAAAAACAATCAAATAGCCAATTGATCGGCTCTTAAAATCAAGCGGTAGAATATTTCCTAAAAATACCTGATGTCAATCCTCAAACTGAGGTTTATCTTCGCTATCAGAACCACGGAGAAATATTTTCTCAACAGGTATACCGAACAGTTCTGAGATCCTGAACGCAAGATCAAGGGAGGGATCATATTTTCCTTTCTCTATCGCAAGGATAGTCTGACGGGTAACTGACAATTTTTCAGCAAGAGCTTCCTGAGTAAGATCGTGCAATGCCCTGTAGACCTTGATCCTGTTCTTCATCCTGTTCCGTACCTCTCGCTTAAATTGATATTGATGGTAAATGCATCGTGAAGTTACTGATTTTTAACGAGTTGTGCGATACTGCGATAATGGCAGGGTTCGCATTCAAAATATTCCCACCCGGTTCAGAGTGCATAGAAGACAATGATTGCAAGGGTCATTACAACAATGAGTGCACACCAGAGGGACGGGTTGTTGATTGGATGGGAATGCCGCTCATGTATTGTCACAGGATACACCAGGGAAAAGCCGGTATAGATGCCGATGTATACCACAATTTCCGGAAAAAGCCTGCTTTCAGGAACCTGAAGAATATTTTTTAACACGATCACAAGCCCAAATAGACATGCGCCGGCTGTAAGGGCAAACCGGATTCTCCCGTCTCCAAGACTATGACCGATCTCCATCTCTTTTTTTTCACGCCCCGAAGGGAACGTAGAAACAGATGACGAAAAGGATCTCTTAATCATACTCATGCAACTCCACAAAAGGATAATAAATGTAAATTACCCTTTACATTTTAAAAAATATCTTTAACTTTTTGGAATATATATTTTACTAATGCTGGACTGGACTGCTATAGGAACATCCCCAACCCGGACATAAAAAGCGAAATACTGCACCATGATATACTCAGTAATCTTTGGATAGCATGATATCCCAGTAAAAAAAACCCCTATAGCAAGGAGAGTATGCAGGGTACAGTAATTATCGGGCTCATCCAGATGGCAGTCGGAAATGACCCGGATGTGATACTGAAAAAGGCGCAGGACAAAGTGGAGGAGGCAGCAAAAGCTGGTGCAAACATCATCTGCCTTCCGGAACTCTTTAAAACCCGATACTTTCCAAAGCATATCGGTGTCGATGCATCAGCGTTTGCTGAAACGGTCCCCGGTACAACCACTCGCATTTTTTCAGAGATTGCCCGGGCACACAATGTTGTGATCATCGTCCCGCTATTCGAAAAAACGTCCGAGGGCCGGTTCTATAATACTGCTGTAGTGATCGATGCCGATGGCACGCTTCATCCCTCATACCACAAGGTGCACATACCCCAGGACCCCGGATTCTATGAAAAGGGATACTTCTATCCCGGAGAAGGTTACCGGGTTTTTGATACACGATACGGGCGAATCGCAGTCCTGATCTGTTTTGACCAGTGGTTTCCTGAGGCAGCGCGGTGTGTGGCTCTTGATGGGGCAGATATCATCTTTTACCCGACAGCGATCGGTCATCCCGGGGGAGATGAACCGGCTGAAGGAGACTGGCATGAAGCATGGGAATTGATCCAGCGGAGTCACGCTGTGGCAAACAGCGTCCATATTGCGTCAGTGAACCGGGCAGGTCAGGAAGATAGCTGCCGCTTCTTTGGCGGATCGTTTATCTGCGATGCCTTTGGCAAGATCATGGCAAAGGCCGGTGATGGTGAAGAGACGGTAATTGCCACTCTCGATCTCTCCATGAACCACACGGTACAGGATTCATGGGGATTTTTCCGGAACCGCCGTCCTGAAACATACGGACGGATTGGCGTTACTTTCCCGGGGGAGAGCGGAGTTTTTCCTGCATTGCGGGATATGGATACTCCACAGAACCGCGGGTTCCATATGCCCGGAGAATGGGAACCTCATGATGCAGTCTGGCTCTCGTGGCCGCACAACAACATGACTTTTCCACGGATCAGTGAAGTTGAAGAAGCGTACTATGAGTTCATCCGGGCAGTACACACATCTGAACGAATTGAACTCTTTGTTCCCTCTGCCGTTATCCACCGGAAAGTCAGGGCACGGCTCAGGGAAGGAGGCGTAGATCTATCAAGAATTATCCTGCATACCAGTGAATATTCCGATGTCTGGATTCGCGACTACGGCCCGACATTTCTCGTGAACCGTGCCTTACAAAAGACTGCCATTGTCCACTGGAACTTTAATGCCTGGGGCGGAAAATACGAAGACCAGATCAGGGATGGCAGGATTCCACTCACAATGAACCGCCGACTCTGCCTCCCACTCTTCACTCCCGGTATTGTGCTGGAAGGAGGTTCGATTGATGTAAATGGCAAAGGAACGGTACTGACTACCCGTGCCTGCCTCTTAAACCCCAACCGTAACCCGAACCTTTCAGCCAATCAGATCGAAGAAAAACTCAAAGAGTATCTCGGAGTCGAGAAGGTGATCTGGCTCAATGATGGGATTGTAGGAGATGATACCGATGGGCATATCGATGACATTGCCCGGTTTGTCGGCCCGTCAACCGTGGTATGTGCCTATGAGATGGATATCGCAGATGCAAATTACCCGGCCCTGCATGACAATTATGAGATCCTCAGGCAGTCCTGTGACCAGAGCGGACAGCCCTTAACTGTTGTGAAACTGCCCATGCCGTCACCGGTCATTGATGGAGACGAGCGTTACCCGGCAAGTTATACTAATTTCTATATCGGTAACTCTGTTATAATTGTTCCGGTGTTTAAGGATCCGCATGATGCTGAGGCTCTCCGGATCATCCGTAAGCTCTTCCCTGAAAGAGAAGTAATCGGGATCAACGCACGGGCCATGGTAGAAGGTTTTGGCACATTCCACTGCGGAACCCAGCAACAACCGCGTCTGTGATTTTTTGGAAGTTACACGAGAAAAAGTATTTTGCCGCTCATTCACCGCGCTGTTTTTTCATATCCGCAATAGTTACGGACGGATTTTTGTATCGTCCCCGTGTTGCGGTTTTTGGCCCCATCTGGATCGCTGCAACCGGGCAGAAATGGAGGCAGGCAAGACAGAGTTCGCAATGATGCTTCCATGACGGTCTTTCATTTTCCATCATGATATTTTGCACAGGACAGACTTTTGTGCAGGTACCGCAGGCTATGCATTTTTCATTGGCAATGAATGCCTTGTCACTCTCATGTAAATTTTTGATAAATCCTGCGTACGTGAAGTATTTGAGCAGCGATGTCAGGGGCGACAAAACAGGCCGGACAATAAGCCCTTTGTCAATCATCCCTGCGATCTCACCGATTCGTTCTTCTGCCTGCGCAAGAATCACCTCCTGCTTTTTTCCCTGTGGCGGATTATAGAGCGGGACGAAGTTGCCCGGCATTCGGACGGTAAATGATGCATCAAGCTGACAGCCATTATGTTTCCGGATTATATGGTTCAGCTGATGGAGGGCTGAACCCCCCATACCGCCCATGGTGAGCACCGCAAAAGAATATGCGGTACGGGAAAGGTCCAGTCGTTCTGCAAATGCTGCGACAATGGACGGGAGGCCAAAATCGTAGACCGGGCAGACAATGCCAACCCGGTCTGCTGCCGGAACGATCTCCGCTTGTGATTTCGCAAGAGTGGGTATTGATACCAGTTCGCAGTCACCGAGACGGGTACAGATGCCCCTTGCTGCGGCAAGCGAGTTTCCGGTGCCGGTAAAATAATAAATAATGGTCTTCATGGCCGGTTTTCCTCTGGTTTTTTAATAATTCTGTCTGTTAATTTGTGGTTGAGAGCAAAAAAGTTAGGTTTTTGGTTCAGGCATACTGTTTTTAAGATCAAGAGATGTTGTGAGATTGGATCATTTACGAGATTAAAAAAAGAATTATCAAAAACCATATCATCATTCAGGAGGCGGAGGTATAGGAATTTCACATACCGACGAACTTGTCGGCACAACACTCACCGAACTTTTTCCGATATGGGCTTCAAGCGACACCTTGATCCGGTTGATAATCCCCTGAACCTCGCACATTTTCATATTCCCGTCAAACTCTAAGAAAATTTCGATATACACATTGCTCCCCGAACGACGTGACCGTACGCCATGCAGCGCCGTGTAATCATGAAAGAAGACTGCAAGATGCCGGACTATCACCATCTGGAGTTCTTCATCAAGTGTCTTGTCGAGCAGGTCCGGCAGGGATGATGTGATCACCCGGTATCCAGAGAACAGTAAGAAACCGGCGATCACAAAGGATGCGAGTGGATCGATATACAGTGACCAGCTGTAGGCAGAGAGTTCGAGTGTGGCAATCAGGGAAACAAGGACTGTGAAATCAGAGAACGCCTTTGTGCGAAACAGCCTCCACTGTGAGTCCATGATCGGTGATGGCTCTTTTTGGTTGAACCGGTAATTCTTTAACCAGAGATATGAATTCATGGTTACGCCGATTACCATGAGAACGATACCTAACAATACCCCCTCATGGACAAGCTCTCCCGGGACAGCAATGCGGTAAAGCGCAACTACAAAGACGATCATCAATGATATTATCATCACTCCGCCTGTGATGACAGAAGTTATCGTCTCCATCTTGCCCATACCGTAATCGTACGTCCCGGCGCCACCTTTTGCCATCTTACGTATCGTAATATAGGCCAAAAATGTGGCAATGATCTCGTTGCCGCATTTCACTGCATCGGCAAACAGGACAATCGAACCGGAGAGGATAGCAGCGATAATGTCCGGGATCCACAGGATAAAATCTATAATCAGACTGATCAGGACGGTCCGTTGTTTTTTGGCATAGGAAGCCTGTCCATCCCCCTCATCGACAGATAAAGCATGCGACATATATTCCTCGTAAAACTTGGATGTCCCGGCTAAAAAGTCAGTAGGATTTGCTCGGGAATGAAAAGGTGAGAGATGATGACGGTGTTTTACCTGAAACTCACCCTATGATCTCCATTTTTTAAAGGCTGGCACTGCATCATAATTAACAGATACGCAGCCTACTTCACCCTGACAATAACCAGCGTGATGTCATCGGACTGTGACCTGCTGCCGCAGAACCTTCTCACCTCATCAACGAGCCCGTCAATAATTCCCTGAACCGGATCATTCCGGTGGATTTTCAGATAATCCATCAGCCGCTCTTCACCAAACTCTTCATCCTCTGGATTGAACGCCTCAGTAATTCCATCAGTGTACATGACAATGAGATCATCAGGTTCCAGCAAGAGCTCAGAATATTTGATTTTTACTTCAGGAACCACACCCAGTGCAATGCCCCGGGCTTCCTCAAGAGTCTGGACGCAAATGGGGTCGCCCCGTACAAGCATCGGGGGATTATGCCCGGCATTTACATACGTAAATTTCCGGTTTGCAGGATCCAGCACCCCATAGAAGAGGGTAATAAACATGCTGGAGCGCCCGTCTGCGTATATCAGCTGGTTTGCACGCTCCAGCATAACAGACGGGTCTGCTTCAGAACTCCCGCTCACACGGATTACCGTGCTGCAAAGAGCCATGAACAATGCAGCACTGACTCCCTTACCAGAAACATCTGCTATCGTAAGCCCCCAGAGTTCTTTTTGCACAGGTATGAAGTCATACAGATCGCCACCGATCTCCATGGCCGGAAGCGTTGTGGCTGCAAGTTCGATGCCGGGAATTTTTGGGGTATACTCTGGCAGGAAATTATCCTGAATCTCCTTTGCAATCTCCATCTCTTTGGCATAGCGTTCCTTCTCAGCAGTCGTGATACGGAGATCCTCAATTTTCTGCTTTAAGTCTCTTGCCATTTCATTGAACGAATGGGCAAGTTCTTCAAATTCATCTCCGGTCTCAATAGTGAGATGATAATCAAGATCTCCTTTGCCTAACGCTACGGTTCCCTGCCTGAGCAACTCCACCGGTCGCGTGATTACCTTTGCAAGTTTGACCGAGAGCATGATGACGACAATCAGGAGAATGAAGAACAGCCCGACTAATACCTGCAGCATCAGGGTAGTCTGGGCATCGATATTTTCACTGATTTCCCGTGTTTTAATGTCGATTTTAATACCGGTCTCTACCGCAGGTTCGATGATATGCGATGCCGGTACAGAAATGGCAAAACTCCAGTTTAGGGATTTTACCGGGGCATACGCTATATATATATCCCCCTTGTAGACCTCGTCGTCAATCCAAAAATGATCGATTCCTGACTCTCCGGCAACCATCTTCCGGCCGATTTTTACCATTTCAGGATTGGAATTGTTAAATACATTCTTTGTTTGAAACGCCTCGTTCCATTTCGTATTGCCCGCAGAAAGATCCGGGCTGCTGATCACATTTCCTTCGCTGTCCACCAGTACTGCGTAGCCGCTGCTGTCGAGCATAAGACTGTCGAAATTCTCGTTAATGGTCTCTACGGTGACATCGGAAGCAACCACCCATGTACCGTACTTTGTTGGAATCGCACGCGAGCAGGTAAACATCACGCTACTATCGGTTGCGCCCACATACGGCCCGGACCAGACAGTGCCTGATGTTTTTTTTGCATTTTCAAACCAAGGTCGGATACGGGGATCATAAGTCGCTTCGTGTTTATTAGTCCAGGGATACATGCGTAAGATGCCGGAATCCGTAGCAATGTAGGTCGCTTTGAGATCCGTATCCGCATCTTTCATCGCCTTGAGCAGATCGTTCATTCCTGCGAGTGTGCGATATTCATCGGACTGAGGTGTTGCTGTGGATCCGGGTGCAATAAAGACAACAGTGCCACTGAGTGGATTTTGTGGCGAGTTGTTTCTTGTAAAGGAAGGAGTAGATGGTATGAACGGGGGGTTATTTGGCAGGGAAACTGCCTGTGCTGCAAGGATATCAATCTCTGCAGCAGTATCATCGAATGACAGTTGGGTAATCTGGGCCTGATCAGTTGCTAACCTCTTCAGGTTAATCTCTGCCTCATTCTTGAGAGCGACAGTGCTGTCATTCACCGCATCCTTTCCGAGTTCTGACAGGCTCTTTTCTGAATAATTCCCGATACGGCTGATGGTGACAAATGCCAACATACCGGTAATGAGCAGCGAGATGAGAGAGAGAGCTAAAAAGAGGATGAGAATCTTCTCACGGACACTCATACCTTTGAAGCGGGAAATTTCGGGAGTCATGAATATCAGGCTGCTTGTTCTTTGTTAACGGAGAGGTTAAGTGTGACCGGGAAATATTTTTTAGATCTTTTTTAAATCACTGCACAATGATCTTTATCAGATGATTGCTGGTAATTGGCAATAGCATTTGTTATTGGGAGAAACTGGCACACGCTTCAAAGAATGCCAGTAACAAAATCCCACTCAAATATTGACATTGAGGACTGACCGTATCGCAATTCCTATAAGGAATGATATCCCCGCAATGCCAAGGCTGATGGCTGCCATCTCGGCAAAACGCCGGTAAAACGGGAGATCTTTTGCTACAGAGACATAGAATGTGAAAACAAAGATCACCGCTATTGCTGCTAACAAGGTGAGCATCAGTGCAACAAAGGGACTTGAGAAGAGCAGGAACGGAAGGATCAGCAGGGCTACTGTAATAATGTAGGCAACGCCGGTGTAAACCGATGCCTTGATCGGATCAGTGGGCCCGCCGTCAGATCGCTGCGAGAGATACTCAGACGCCGCCATTGAGAGCGAAGCTGCGACACCCATCACGAGTCCGACAACTGCAATGATCTGAGTGTTCTGGATGGCAAACGTGAGACCGGCAAGGGTTCCGGTGAACTCGACAAGCGCATCATTTAATCCCAGTACGACAGATCCTACATATTTCAGTCGCTCTTCATCGATAAGAGCAATCAGTTCGCGTTCATGAACCTCTTCATTTTTCAAGATCCCGGCAATTTCCGGAATAGTGAAAGGAATGGCCTGATCGGCTGATTGTGCCCGCTTCTCAACACCCTCCATCAGTTTTATGGCAAAAGTCATTCCCAGAATTCGTGCGATTAAATAATAGAACCAGACCCGCAGAGTATCGGGTGCAACATCCTGCTTTGTGTATCGCTTCCAGATGCCATAATGAGCAAGTTCTTCGCTTGCGATCCGTGTTAACACTTCACGGTTATGCTCATCTTTTGTAGTAGCAGCAATTCTTGTGTAGATCAGGTGTTCTGTGATCTCGCTTTTTTGCATAGCGAGGAGGATTGTTACGTTCTTCTGATCGGTTGTAATGCCAGACAAAAAATCCATCATCTCACCCATTTTTTTTTAGGATTGTCTTTTTTATCACCGTTATTTTAATACGCGTTATCCGGGTTGTGTCGGGGTAACCCGGTAACTGCCTTTTGGTATATGAATCTCAAAACAAACGCCTTTTTTAGGTTCACCATTTTCTGTTATTGTGATTCCGGTGATAGCGAGAATTTCCCTGGAAAGGAAAAGACCCAGACCGGTATGTTTGCCAAAACCGCGCCGGAACAATTTCTGCTTATATTCAAGGGAAATACCCTCTCCATCATCCCGGTACGTTATCACTGCACCATTTTGCTCTTCTTCAAAGGAGAACGACATGCGGGTGACCTTCCCCCCATGACGAAGTGAATTTTCAATCAGGTTATAGAACACTTTTTCGATGAGCGCATCGGCATATACCTCAACAGCAGGCAGCAGGATATCGAATGTGATCTCTTCTAGATTGAGTTGGGATGCAGCGGATCGTATACGCTCGGTTACATCCTGCCATTGAGGGGCTTGCACACCTATACTCTCGTAAAATCGCGTGAATTCGATCTGCCGCTCGATTGCACCTGCGGCATCGATCTCCTTTGCAATATAATCGAGAAATACCGGGTCTTTCACGCTCTCTTTCGAGAGTTCAAGGTACATTCTCAACCCGGTGAGTTTGTTTAAGATATCGTGCCGGGTTATTGAGGAGAGCATGGTCAGTTTATTGTTTGCAAGGCGCAGAGCATCTGATGCGTGTTTGAGTTCGGTTATATCCCTCATCACATGGACGCTGCCCGTGATATTGCCGTCATCATCATGGAGAGGTGAAGCGGTTACAAGAAAATCTGCATTCAGTGTGTCTTCATGAATTTCCTGTGCGTGTTCCTTCCCATCGCCAAGCAAACTGCCGTGCGGACAGAAACCGGGTGGGTTTGTGCTGTGGTGAACCAGCTCGTAACACGTTTTTCCCATAGCCTCTTCCGGGTGCACTCCCAATCGATCAGCCATTGCCTTATTCACGCGGACAATATGATAATCCCGTCCGATTATCGCAATCATGTCGGGAACTGCTTCAAAGGTGCGTTCCCATTCGATCTTTGACTGCAGGATCTCGTCCTGCAACTGTTTTTTATCAGAGATGTCATGGGCGCTTACCGATGCACCGACAAGTTCTCCTTTTACGTTTTTTATAGGTGAGAGCGAAAGGGATACATGGATCCTTTTGCCGGTTTTTGTCAGTCTCTCGGTTTCATAGCGATCAACCGGTTCACCATTCTTGATCTTTTTTAAGAGATTCCTGGCATCATCCAGTTTATCAGGAGGAAGCAGAAGGGTAACAGATTTTCCTTTAATTTCTTTTGCTGTATATCCGTAGAGCTTTTCGGCACTGGCATTCCAGTCGGTGATGATGCCATCAAAGGTTTCTGCTACTATCGCATCACTTGAAGAGGCAACGATAGAGACTAGTCGCCGGCACATCTGTGTGTCATGGTGCATCCTGCCACTCAAGAAGGAGATAACGGCAGCGATTATTATGTAGACAACAACCCGCGCCAGAGCAGAAGTCAACGCATCCATACTGGCAGGATACAGAAAAAAGACTGCCCCGCAATAGAGTGTCGAGAGAAGGAGCGTGAATGGCACACCCCTTTTTGGATAGTAATACGCTGCAAGAATGATTGGGATGTAGAAGAGATGGGGAAGAACGTTTGTGATGCCGTGAATAAGCCCATATATATTAAGAACGAGTGTCACTGCTGCACTCGTCCCAATAAGCACCGGGATCAGGAGTGGCCGTTTGTATACCTGATCAAAATATAAAAAATGCATGACGTGGAATTCCCGGTTATTACCTACAAAGTGTTTACCTGTCTCCTTTTAAATGGTTGGTGCTGTTCTCCGATTCCCGCATCAGGGTTGTGGTGTTGTCAGGTAATCCATGATACGGTCAATGATGACCGGATTCTTTGGCAGGTTGATGTGGCAGTACTGTTCGGGACGGGGCAACTGTGATGTATCATCCTGACCCAATGGCAAAATATCAAGAGAGATCCCAGGAAGTCGCGATTCCCGGTGCGACACGATCCCATCACCATCCCATGTTTCCTGCCAGCCACCATCACTATTGAGCCCCCATGTTTTTCCGTCAAACAAGGGAAAGAAATCAGGCATGCCTTCTGGATTTGCGGTAACGATGATCCGGTAGGTGATGTCATCTCTGGTTCCTGCCAGTCGGAGTTTATGCATCGCTGGACTTGCAGGTCTTACATCCTGTACTATCAAATCCATTGACGGATCAAATCCCTGCGGGACAAATACCCCTGTGAGCCGGTTGATGATATCTTTTCCTTTCAGCGGATCGTGGAACAGTTCAGCAAGTACTGAGCCATTGTTGGGCGGACCAAGGCCAATGAGCTGCCGGACTTTCTCTTTTCGTTCTGTACCATCCATCACTTCAAGGAGATACCGGGTTATGCAGGTACCAACCGAATGGCAGACAATGTCAACCGGACCGGTGTACCCGCTCTCGTCCCGCATATCGCGGATGTAGGCTTTCAGTGCAGCCACACGCTTGGCAATATCCGTGTTGTCCATGGTTGAATGGTCGAATTTCCACACGGTGAAAGAAGCATCTGATAACCGGGGTACGAGCCGGTTCCAGATCCCCGGATGGCTGTTCCATCCATGGACGAGGAGGACCGGGCATTGGCTTGTGCTCATTACTAAAATGGTTGGCAGGCATATACGATAGGTTCTGCGATCTGGTTTTTTTGGTTATGGAATGAACAATTGGGGGATCTGCCATCAATGCAGAATTCGCAAACGCCCGGAAGGACTCATCACCAATAAGAAAACATTTCCTTAATCAAATGAAATAGGTGCTCTGTAGAAAACCTCAACGATGAGAAATTGTAAGAACCTGTGAATGTTACAGACAATCATTTTGTTAGCGATTTCTTTCATCTGAATCCGGAATCTTCTCGCTTTGAGATCCCCATTGAACTTTCTTTTCAGAACAGAGAATTTATTTTCCACGAGTTGTCGTCTTGGATAAATAATGTCATTGAACTGGTGAGCCATCTCCTGACGATAAGTACCCCCTACAATCTCGTTATTCCATGAACGGATAGGGATAACAGAATTGGCATGAAGGTCTTCCCGGATCAGTCGATGAATCGCTTCAGAATCGTATCCTTTATCCATGACGTAACAATCGGACTTTCGGGTTTTGTGACATTGTCGGAGTAATTTCACCGCATGTCGGGTATCGTGGACCCTGCTGTTGGAGGCTACGAATCCGGTAATCACCTGTTGCTCGGTATCAACAGAGATCGAAGATTTCAGGAAATGTTTTCGGATTTTACCGGTTCGTTCTGAAAAATAATGGCTGCAGTACCCGCTCGTAAAACCGGATGAATCGATAGCCGTTATGGGAATTTTTTCATCGGAAGTGTAGAACAGGTTCACCGTCTTTCTGAAGGTCAACCGAAGATAAAGAGTTTTTACCCGTGAGAGAAATTTCTGGAGCGTTGTAAAATGAGGTACTTCGGATAGATCAAGGATCTCTTGAACACCTTCCATATCTCCGACATCTTCGATAAATTCCCGGTAGTGCTGGTTACGAAAATCTTTGAACAAAATCAGGACTAACAATTGGTATTGGGTATAGGTTTTCTTTGAAAATTTACAGGAATACGGTTTGAGATGAGTTGACTTTACGACAGAAATGGCTGCTTGGATAAACCTGATATTCCGGCTCGCTGATTTCTTAATTGTCTCCTTACTTTTTGTGCACACATTATGGTAAGGAGACAATGTACCTTAGATCTTTCGGTCGTCGGTACAACTCCCTTTTAGATTAGGATTTCTACAGAGCAGAAATAGGAAAAATATACGAAAATAATTATGGATGAAATTGAAAAAACAAAAATTGGAAAAAATGACGAAAAGTTAGTTGGATGGGATCACTTACGTAAGCCAAAATTACCCGATTCCAATTTACCACTGATGAAGGCAAAAAATGCTCTGCTAACTCCAAACGGTGTACGAGTTAAGCGCTGTTGTAAATATACCCATTATAATCGGGGGCCTGGACTCTTCTGGTATATTGTGATATTATTGGTTGTTGGAATAATAATTACAAAAAATTGATTGTGTCCAAAGATCGGCTAAGATAATATCCTGAATGGGATGATCTCATTGTTAGTCAAAAACAAAAGGAGACC
>JANYBK010000108.1 GCA_025360805.1 Methanomicrobiales archaeon | reverse complement strand
AAAACCATGGGAGGCAGTCTGGAAACTATATAAAGCTGCCGGTTTGTATCGGCAGAGTGATAATTGCTGCCTGTGGGTTCACTGCTTCACGAAAATGGGTTAGGGGTTTATATGCTAAACCCTAGATTGGACGGGCTCTATGCGTGCTCGTAATCACTTTCACGACAGGAAAATGATAAAAATCCGTATTTATTCCGGACTACTTTTTTTACGTTCCCGTACACAGGCCAAAAATAAAAAACCCAATAATTCCCTCTTTTTAGCCCCAGTGGAAAATAAGTCCGGTTATCGCTCTGTTTGCCAAAATACGGGTGGAATCCATCTCTCCTAAAGCCCACCAAGGCCCATTAAATCAAGGTGTTTTTCGCCACGTAGTTTAACCCATCCGAACCCGGTAAACCCTGCCGGAATGCCAATATGAAGGTCGTTTTTTACGAGGGGATTTAAAAAAAACAGGGGTTTTACATAATTGAAGGATTTTCTATCATAAAATATTGGATTTTCAATAGAACCTGTGAGGAACTTGTGAGAAAGGAAATCGACGCTTACACAGCGTTGGAAAGAAAAAAATATACACCTTCTAAATTACTGCCAGAAAACAAAGGTTGATGAGCTTGCCCCGCAATTTAGTTTAGACACAATTCCGGGTATCTTCTCATAACCCGGAATGGCCTGCACGGGAATGAAGTGCAGGAATCATGCGGACGATGGAAACAATGCCATCGAAGAAACAGCATCAGGAGAAGACCTGGATGCCAGTACAGGATCCCGATGATCCACGATCTCGTGGTGACGGCCCCTGAGGCCCTTTACCGTAACGGGCAAGTATCCGTACGGTTCATTAAGGGAATTTCGCCGATATGTCAAAGCGGGCTCAATAACGGATAGGTATCCCGGTTTACTCCGGGGATATAGCCGATCGTTGATCCGGTTAACTCGCACGGAATCTCATGATACATGCGATTTCATAAAAAAATTGGGAAATCATTCCCGCAAAAGCATACAACCAGACAAAAAATCAGGAGATACAACACAAAATGGAAATAGAGATTATAGCCGTGGGCGGATACGACGAAGTCGGCCGGAACATGACCGCTGTCCGCTGTGGAAAGGAAATTGTCATTTTTGACATGGGGCTCCGCCTCGACCAGTTGATGATCCACGAGGATGTGGAAGTTGACGAGATGCATTCCCTTGATCTGATCAGTATCAAGGCAATTCCGGATGACACGATACTGCAAAAAGTCGAAGGCACTGTCAAGGCGATTGTCTGCTCGCACGGGCACCTCGATCACATCGGGGCCATCCCGAAACTTGCACACCGGTACAATGCGCCGATTATCGCAACCCCGTACGCAACCGAACTTATCCGCCAGCAGATTTCCGGAGAGAAGAAATTCGATGCGAAGAACAAGCTCTTCGCGCTCAGTGCCGGGCAGCGGTACACGCTTTCTCCGAACCTTGTTCTTGAATTTGTCCGTACGCAACATTCGATCATCGATACCGTAACACCGGTCCTCCACACCCCTCACGGCGCAATTGTCTATGCCTGTGACTTCAAGTTCGACCGGACACCGGTCATTGGCCAGCCGCCAGACTTTGCCCGCTTCCGGAAGCTCGGCCAGGAAGGTGTGCTCGCCCTCATTGTGGAGAGCACCTATATCCATCGCCCGGGCCGGTGCCCCAGCGAGCGGATCGCCCGCGATCTCGTGCGTGGCGTTATCACAAGTTTCGAAGATGACAAGAATGCGATCGTTGTCTCTACGTTCTCATCCCACATCGCACGGGTGAAGAGCATTGCGGAATGTGCGCACGAGATCGGCAGGAAACCGATCTTTCTCGGGCGTTCAATGGAGAAATACTCCGTTACTGCAGAACAGATGAAACTTGTCTCGTTCCCTGAGACCTCAAGTGTCTACGGGAACCGGAGGACTGTCGATCGAATGATGCGAAGGATGATGAAAGAGGGAAAGGAGCAGTTCCTGCCGATTGTCACAGGCCACCAGGGCGAACCAGGATCGATCCTGACCCGGCTTGCGGCCGGCGACACTCCCTATCAACTGGCCAAAGGGGACAAGGTACTCTTCTCGGCAAATATCATACCAAACCCGATGAACATCGGCAACCGGTACAGGATTGAGCAGCAACTCAAAATGGCCGGGGCAAGGATTTTTGATGACCTGCACGTGAGCGGCCATGCGTACCGGGAGGACCACTATGAGTTTCTCGATATGCTCAAGCCCCAGCACATCATTCCTGCTCATGCCGACATGAAGATGACGGCAGGTTACGCGGATTTTGCCAGCGATCTCGGGTATACGCTTGATAACGATGTCCACCTTATGAGGAACGGGCAGCGGCTCCGGATCAAATGAGAACCGGTGATGCAGGCAATCCGGTTTTTTCATAGTGCGGTCATTTTTTTTGTGGATAAATTATCGGCACATCTCCTGCATCTCTTCATCGGTATTGCGACGCACCCTGTGCGGACAGATGCAGTTGATGGAAAAACCACGGTCGTATATTTGTCATTTATCTTTCTCAGGAAACCAGCAGATCCGGATTCGTCATTTTTTGATTGTGTCAGAGCGTGTCACGGTTCAGGAATGAGATAAATAATCTTATTAAAGGGGTGGTCGGGTATGTCAGCCCTTTTTTAGTATCCATGCCATGACACCGGGCGACGGATTATATACTGCCGGAAACAATCTTTGACTGATGAAATTCTCCCTCTCCGTGCGGATGCGGGTGTACCTGAGTATCCTGATCTGTGTTGTTATTGCCGGTGTGATCGGTCTTCAGATTATCGAACAGCTCTCCCCTCTGGACGCGCTGTATTTTCTGATCGTGACCATCGCGACTGTAGGGTATGGGGACATCCATCCGGTTACACCCGCAGGCAAGGTCCTTGTCATGATCATTATCATCACCGGCGTCGGCTGTTTTGTCGGCATTGCCGCACATATGATCGAGTCGGTAATCGAGGAGCGGGAGCGGAAGAGCCGGCTTGAGAAGCTCAACATGATCATCGGGTCCTTCTTCTCAGAGGTCGGGATCGAGATCTTAAAAAAATTCAATGAACATGACCCGTCTGTTGATGATATCCGGTCAGTACTTGTCGTATCTCAAAACTGGTCCGATGCAGACTTCGCCCGTGCCCGGTCAGTTATTGAGAAGCACCCCTACACCCTTGACAGTTGTTCGGTTCCTATGGAAGATCTGTACCACTTCCTCATGGATCATAAGGGATTTCTCATTTCCATGCTCCAGAATCCCCGGCTGCTCGAACATGACAGTTTCACACCACTTATACAAGCGCTCTATCACCTGATCGATGAGATGATGGCACGGGAGAGACTCACCAATCTCCCTCCGGCTGATTGTGCCCACCTCTCAGGAGACCTCAACCGGGTTTACCGGCTTCTTGTGATTGAATGGCTCGGGTATATGCAAAACCTCAAGCATGACTACCCCTTCCTGTTCTCACTTGCCATGCGGCAGAATCCCTTTGATAAAAACGCGTCCGTTATCGTTCAGTAAGGCCACAACAGGAAATTCCTGATGTATTGATGAGGTGAAGAAACGTTAGAGTCATCAGGGTCCATATCCGTATCATGAGACTACTGTATGAGTATTTTAGCAGTCTGGAAGAATTTTGTATTGTGGGGTGATTGCCCGGTAAAAAAAACAAAAAATTTTCTCACGCACGAAAAAAAGGATCCCCAAATTGTTCTCTTTCAAATAAAATTCTCACTGGATTTTTGCCGGTTGCAAATCCGTTTTCATTTAAGAATTCCTGAAAATTTAAAAAAAATTATTTTGAGAAATACCAGCCAGTCTGGGTTTCATCAAGTACTTTTCCCGAGGTCTTTTTTGTAATCAGGCTGACGATTATCATCGCAAGGATTGCAATAACAAATGCATAGAACGAGAAGTGCATGGGAATTGTTGCAAATTGAATACCCATCGCAACGGTTTTGAAATAATTCAGACCCCCGACGACAAGGGAAGAGACCAATCCCAATGACATTGCAGCAAGTGCACCTTCCCGTGTTGCACCCCGCCAGTAAAGTCCGGCAAGGAGTGGGACGGCAAATGTAGCGAGCATGACGCCAATACCCATCCAGATGAGACTTGCAAGCATCTCCGGAGGGCTGATCGCAAGGAGCATGGTGCCGAATGCTGAAAGCACTACGACAATTTTTGAGAGCAAGAGCACAGATTTGTCAGTCGCATCGGGTTTTAAGACTTTTTTGTAGATATCCCAGGAGAACATTGCACCGATGGTCAGCATCAGCCGGTCGGTCGTTGACATGACAGCTGCAAGGACGATCACTGCAAAGACTGCCCAGAGTGCAATGATGGGCAACGCATATTGGATCCCATAAAGGATAACAAAATCCCCGGCATTGGGGACATTCGGGAGCGTGAAAACTCCCTCCTTAACCATGGTGAGCCCGGCAAAACCGGTGAATTTCAGCAGCACCATTGTTATGAAATAAATAATAAATGCAACAAGGGGCGACCACTTGAAGTACTTGACATCTTTGATTGCCAGCACATTGTTGATGACATGCGGTGCACAGGCAAGTCCGACCATCAGGAGAATGGCAAACGAGAAGATGTAGGGTATGGCAAATGCACCGCTTGGCATCCATGGCATAGCGAGAGCCGGGTTAACCGATGCGATGTATTCATTGACATGGGTAAATCCTCCTGCATAGAAAATAATAATGGGCGCCATAATGAGCACACCGACAATCAGGATTATAGACTGGATCAGCGATGCCCATGCGACCGCGTAGAGTCCGCCAATAGCAGTATACACCATGGTGACGACAGTTGCGATCAAAAGGGCCAGCCACAGCGGGATCTGGAAGAGCCAGATGAGAACAATTGCAATTGCAGTATACTGGCCGACTAAGTAAATCAGCGAGACGATGATACCGGCAACTGCCGCGAGTGTCCGAAGCGCAGTCGGACTCTGGTAACGATGTGCTAGATAATCCTGAACCGTGACATAACCCGCAGTTTTAGCAACATTGTGGAGTTTCACCCCAAAGAAAATGATACAGAATGCGATCGAAAGCGGGACAAAGATCTGTTCCCACATTGTCGGCCAACCCATTTTATACCCAAGCCCGGAAACTCCGAGAAGAGACATGCCCGAACAGACCGTGCCGATCATCAGGAGTATAAACATCCAGAAACCTAATGACCGCCCGGCAACGAGGTAATCCTCAGTGCTTTTTATTTTCTTTGAAGCCCAGAATCCGATCCCGAGCATGGCAAGGAAATAGAGAGAAACGACAGCAATGGTGATAAAATCTGCCATATTAGTCATGCCCCTTAAAAGTTATTCCCCAGAAAACAAGCGCTGCAATGGCGATGATAGTCACCGCACTAAAAACCAAGATTGTGATATCTGGTAATCCAAACATAGTACCCTGCTAACTTGTGGCATGCTAACATTTAACATAATCGAAATTGTTCGGCGTAATGTCAGGGATGATGTTGTTCAATTTTTTTTCAATTCCGGAATACCTCAACATCAATCAGCTTCAAAGAAGACCGGACCTGTGATCGATTCATTAAAATATGTTTAATACTCCTCCGTGCTAAACTATAGCACAGTAAATAAAACCGGCATCTGATGGAGGTAATAAAGCACGCTCAGTCTCTCGGCAGTGACCAAACAGATCGGTGGACTTACCGCAGTGAACAAGGTAAACCTCGAGATAGGAGATGACCAGATTGTCGGCCTTGTGGGACCAAACGGTGCCGGAAAGACAACACTCTTAAACATTATATCCGGTATTACTCCCCCAACTTCCGGAAAAGTCTCATTTTGTGGTGAAGACATCACCGGTATGAAACCGGACCGGATCTGCCGGAAGGGGATCGCAAAGACTTTTCAGATCGCTGAATCCTTCCCTGACTTAACCGCTAAAGAGTGCGTGATGATTGGTGTGCTTTTCGGAAATGACACGGCACCGGGTATGAAAGAGGCACAGTCCCAGGCTCTTTCGATACTTGCTGATGTAAACTTCCCGCTGGAGAAGGCCGAAACTCTCAACCGGAACCTCAATGTCGTTGAACTCAAACGCCTGCAGCTCGCCCGTGCACTCGCATCACGCCCAAAGCTCCTGCTTCTCGATGAACTCACCACAGGTCTCAACCCAAAAGAGAGTAAAGAGGCCGTAGAATTAATCCGGAAGATCCGGGACACTGGAATCTCAATTCTCATCATAGAGCACGTCATGAGTGTCATCATGGGGGTCTCCGATCGCATCGTTGTGCTCGATCACGGCGAGAAGATCGCAGACGGCCGACCGTATGAAGTCGTGAACAACCAGCAGGTCATCGATACATATCTCGGTGACTTCAACGCATTTTAACTAAACAGGGAGAAAACATGCTTGCAGTTACCGACCTCAACGTTTTTCACGGGAACCTGCAGGTCGTCTGGGACCTGAGTTTCCACATTAAGAAAGGCGAACTTGTGACTCTGATCGGACCGAATGGTGCCGGGAAGACAACGACAGTCGAGACCATCATCGGGCTTAACCGGAAGGCCTCGGGCTCAATTGTATTTGAAGGAGAGAATATCCTGGGCCAGCACCCTTACGATCTCTTTAAAAAAGGGCTCGCACTCGTTCCGGAGAAACGTGAGATCTTCCCAAAGATGCCGGTAGCAGAGAACCTCCTCCTCGGAAGGATCGGACAAGATGATACAGAAAAGACCCTTGCGCATATTTTCCAGTTATTCCCCATTCTCAAGGAACGTAAACAACAGATGGCAGGAACCCTGAGTGGCGGCGAGCAGCAGATGCTTGCGATCGGACGGGCACTTATGTCAAAGCCCAAACTCCTCATCCTCGATGAACCCTCGACCGGGCTCTCTCCCATTTTAGTCGGTCAGGTTTTCAGGTCTCTCGAACAGCTTGGCAGGGAAGGTATGACGATCTTATTGCTCGAGCAGAACGTCAGGCATGCACTCGATATGTGCCAACGCGGGTATGTGCTTGAGAACGGGAGGATTATCAAAGAGGGAAAGGCTAAGGAACTCAAGCGCGACTCGCACATCCAGAAGGCGTACCTCGGATTTTAAGAGGTGGGTCAGTTGTTACCCGGTTTTTTTTAAATATTGAGGATCTTGCCTGAAATTTCATGCCAAGCCACACTCTTAACCTTAAAAACAAAGATTAATCATTCGTACTGCCATAGTGTATAACTATGGCAGAAGCGGTTACCTCCCCAACAAATCAACAATCCCTTCGGGGAAAGGCTTCAAGGACCACCATCCAAGTGTCTCCCATAACTAAAAATAAACTGGATCTGATAAAACAGGAAGCCCATGTGGAAACTTATGAGGAAGCGATTCTGTTTTTGTTTAAGAAACACCGTAAATCACGTCCCTCCGCAGCAGGGACGCACCCGGGAATCGGTCCCTTTGTAAGGGAGGAGGATGATCCTTATCGGACTCGTCATTGATACCTGGACCTGGGTTGAATATTATGAAACGAACAACCCTGAAATTTCTGCATATATCGATGGCGATGAAGACCTCTACGTTTCTTCGATCACTCTGACAGAAATATTGCGATCATTAATTCCAAGAGTTGGAGAGGATGAAGCTGACGAATGTGTTGAAGATATTCTCTTCAGAAGTCTCCCAGTACCGGTGTCTTCTGAGATTGCAATTATGGCAGGGAAGTTCAAACATAAAGGCTTCAAGGGTGGAACCGCTGATGCCATTATTTTAGCCACCGCCCATATCGGCAATCACAGGATTGTAACCGGCGATTTGCACTTCAAAGATCTCCCGAATGTTCTGTTTATAAAAACCAACTGATCTCCTTTTTATCCGGGAATATGGTGATCCAGAATCCCATCCATCACTGCCGTTCCACCATTGGATAATCCCTAAAACTCCCCTTTCGCCAGACCGTCCGGGGGGTCATGAAAAAAGGGGTGCGGAAACCCCGAAAAACCCGTAAAACGCCCGGTTTGTCAAACGGGGCATTTCTGAAAAAACCCGTAAAACGTCTGGATTCCATCGGGATGAGTATGATGAATAAAACCTCAAAAGGAGTTCATTTCAGCCTTTTCAGGATACGGGTGAGTTTTTGTTTTTAAAATTCAAAGGGTCTGTAGGTAGCGGATCGAAATTAAAGTGCCACCAAAGCGCAATAAGGTGCATCAGAACGCATTATATGCGCCTCAATTCGGGGTTATTTTGGGAATTAGGGCGCTATACGTTGAGATAAATGGTGATTACCCGGGGGTTAGCGGAATATCCATAAGAAATGATATGTGGATGGGGTGACATGGTGGGGAAAAACGGTTTTACTATTAGGTTAAGGAATTTTTCTGGAATAGTTTTCATGAAACCGGACATGATGCCTAAGGGCCACAAGCATACAAAATGAAAATGCCGGAAAGATTTTCAAAGGAAATTTATTCCCTCTGCGGTTCTGCCACCGTCCCTTTCCTCCCCCGTCCCTTCCACCATACCTGCAACCGTTCCGGCAGGTTTACGAGCCCCTTTGGCAGGAAAATGATCGTGAGGATGAGAATGAATCCGACGATAACATACCTTCCGAAGGTGAGCCCGGTTGCCTTTAACCCCTCCCAGATGATCGTGAGCACAATCGTTCCGATGACCGGCCCTGCAAGGGTGCCTAGACCTCCGAGAATTACAAAGGTAATTGGCCAGAACGAATTGTCAACACCATACAATTCCGGTGTTATGTACCCGATATGATGGATTTGCAACGCACCAGCGATTCCGGCAAGGTATGAACTCATGGCAAATGCGATGAGCCGGTATCGGACAGGATCTACTCCGGCAGCACGGGCTTCTAACTCGTTCTCCCGGATAGCGAGGAATGCAAGGCCGAGACGGGACTTCATAATATACCAGATAGCGATTAATGAAGCGATAGTAATGACAAAGATCGCGTAGTATTCGATAAGCTGGTATCCGGGTATGGACGGGCTTACAAGCCGGGGCGATGCAATCCCATCCCATCCGCCCGTCATCGGTGCGAGTACGCTGACAGTCAGTGCCTGGACGATGATGGCAAACCCGAATGTGACCATTGCAAGGAACCACTCCTTAAGCCGGACGCAGGTAAGCCCGATGAGGACTCCGATGAACGCAGCAACAGTGGCCCCGAGAAAGATCGTAATGAACGGCGAAATCCCGCTCTGTATCGCAATGAGGGTCGAAGCATATGCCCCAATTCCGAGGAAAGCCGCATGACCGAGTGACCCCTGCCCTGAAAATGCGAGCAGGTTCCACGCCGACGCAAAAATGATGGATATGAGCATCAGGACAATGAGGTTCAAGAGGAACATGCTGTCCGAGACGAGCGGGAAGGCTGCCGCAATGGCAAGTATTGCAACGAGTCCGTATTTTATCAGTTCATCCCGTCCGAAGTTCATAATCTCACTCCCCTTTCTCCCCGAATAACCCGGTTGGCCGTACTACGAGTACAATGATCAGGATGATGAACGAGACCGCATCTTTCCATACCCCACCGAGATAGAATGCCGCGCTGTTCTCGGCGATACCCATTAAAAGCCCGCCAATGATAGCGCCCGGAATGCTGCCGAGCCCGCCAAGGATAATAATGGCAAAGGCCTTCACTGCGGGAATAGATCCCATGTACGGATTAAAGACCTGTCCGCTCACCACCCAGAGCGTCCCTGCAGCAGCTGCGAGTGCGCACCCGATGCCGAAGCTGATAACGTCTATCCGTTCAACATTGATACCAATGAGCTTCGCCCCTTTCCGGTTCTGGCTTGTTGCCCGCATCTCCATGCCAATCCTTGTCTTTTTGAGGAAAAGGAAGAGGGCAATGAGGATCGCAGCGGTAAACCCAATGATGATGACGTAGTCGATTGGGACATTGAGCGAGCCTACCGGGATTGTAATGCCGTCATAGGGACTCTTTACGCTCTGCCAGGCGTCTCCCCATATCATCGCAGCCCCGTTCTGGAAAATATAGATGAGCCCAATTGAAAGGAAGATCTCATTGAGTTTGCCGGTGCCGAGGATCGGACGGAAACAGAGCCGTTCGACAACTGCACCAATGCCGATGAGCACGAGCATGGACAATAAGAGAATCACATAGGGATTGATGCCGGTTAAGAGAAAGACCGTTGCTGTAATGTATGCACCGATCATCAGGAACTCCCCGTGTGCGAAGTTGACGATCTTCATAACCCCGAAGATGAGGTTGAGACCGGTGGCAAGCAGGATATAGATACATCCGGCATAGAGTCCCCAGAACAGGATCTGTAAAAATATCCCAATGTCGTCCATTGTTACCAGCCTGTTTTTTGTTATTGTGTTAAAATCATACCGCCTGTGATAAAAAAGGAGTGTATCAGATTTCAGGCACTTCCGGCTTTGTACCAGGAAGGCAGGGTAAAGTCCGTTGTCTTAAGGTTGTCCGGCCAGACAATTGTGGGTCGGGTCTCCCCGAGGGTCTGGTTAAACGAGAGCTGTTCCATCCAGAGGTCGAAGGTTGATTCCCGGAAGTCCGGTGAGAACGAGATGGTCTGGCCCTTCATAGCCTCAATGACCTGCGGCATCTTCAGGTTGACGAGCGCCTGCTTCACGGTTGCCTTATCGGTGATTCCCGCATTGCCGATTGCCTTTGCAGCGATGAACACTCCCTCGTAGGTTGAAGCTCCCATCATGTCCGGGTAGGTACCAAACCGGTTAAAGTATGCCTGTTTATAAGCACTCTGGCCATCCGTGACTGCACCTGCGGGTGCCGTATAGGGAGAGAACCTGCTCTCGATGATAGCTCCATCCCCATATTGCCCGAGATCCTTGTAGAACTGGGAGTTATCATTGTTCTCAACGTTTAAGAAGATCGTATTAAGGCCGATATCCCTCCGTGCCTGCGTGATGATTGGGGCACCTTCGTTCGGGAATGCCGCTATGTAGACAGCGTCCGGGTTTGCCGCCTTGATTGCGGTTAACGGGGTCCGGAAATCGCTCTCACCCATCTTGAAGCTCTGCTGTGAGACAAGCTGGATATTGAGCTTGTTATTTGTGATGGTGTTGTTTACCGCAGTCTGTACACCTTTACCAAATGCAGTATCCTGGTACAGCAGCGCGAGCCGGAGCGGACGGTCGGCAGCAAAACCGTACTTCTTTGCAATCGCAGGACGGAGGACCTGGTCAATGAAACTTGTGGTATACTGGCCGTAAGTATCGGTTGTCGGGCAGTGATGGAAGATATAACTGGTATCAATATCAGTGCGGTGGGTGATGATGGGGCTCGATGCACCGGTAACAATGTACGGCACCTTATACTCCGCGATGGTCTGTTCGTACGCGGAGGTTACTGCGCTTGAGTATCCGCCAACAAGGATGTCTACCTTATCATCGGTGATCAACTTGATTGCCGCTTTCTGGCCACCCGCTTGTGTGGACTCGTCATCCCCAACAATCAGCTTGATCTGGGCCTTCGATCCGTCTTTTAAGGTCACGCCACCATCGGCATTGATCTTATCGGCAGCAACTTGTGCCGACTGCCACATGTTATTGCCCACATTGCTCGCAGGACCGGTCTGTGATACGATAACACCGACTTTGATTATCCCTTGAGATGCCGGAGTTGTCTGCTGCGAAGCTGCCTGCTGGGTACAGCCGGCGATAAGTGCGGCCATTACAAGCAGGACCGCGATGAAGAGAACATGGTATTTCATTGTAAATCCCCTATGCTATGGTATAGCATGGCATAGTAACTATCGATAACTTACTTGAAAAGAATATCGATTTTATTTTCAGAGATATGCTCTGATGAGAATTCCAGATGGGTTCAAAAGAACGTTATGGTGATCATAGCGCAAACGATCTGGTTGATTAAATTTTTAAAAGCATCGACTGTTGCATCCGGGTCTGCTAACATCACCGATTAAATCCTGAAGAAATTCCGCTAACGATAGTGTTCACTTACCGTGAATCTTTCTTAGGATGAAAAAACCCGATAATCTCCTGCCTGATCATTTCTTCCGGGGTACGGCTGAAAACTTCGAAATCCGCTTCAGCCTGTGCGAGATCCCGTGCCCGTTTTTCTATTGCTGGCCTGAGCGTAATCCGTTTCTTTAAAATATCTTCCTGTATCCTGTGCAGCTTCAGGGTGCCTTGTAAAAGATCCCGCTCAACGGGTTTTATCATCGGTTGGTACTTATGGATAAGCATCTGGAGATCCAAACGATCGATCCCTTTTGTAGGATCGAAGATAAAATTTCTCTCCATTTTCTCCCGCCACGCAAGGAGCTCATTTGTTAAGGTGTTGTCGAGCTGGGGAATGCCGAGTAATGCATTCCGCGAGATATCAGCAGCAGTCCCGATCCCTAAAGACTTTAAGATATTTTTCAGCCCGGTATTGATCCGGGGGACGGTGCAGGTGTCTATGCTACAGTGTTCAAGGAGTTTTTTCTGCTGCCGCTCTTTATTCGTGCGCTCTAATGACAGGAGACTTGTCCGGTACTCACGGTCGGTGCTCTCATATTTTCTTTTTAAGTCCCGTAACTTGTTCAGTTGGGTAATATATGCAGAATCACCGGCCTCGGCAGTCCATTTTTTGTTCCACAGGTCCCACATATACCGTGCGCTTTTGAGGTTTCCTAACCTCTTTTTCTTTTCATCAACTGCTTTGCCCGGGTACAGGAACAATGCTATAACAACAATGACAACCGGCAGCAGCATGAGATAATCAGTTATCATCTCGCCAAGCACCATCACCAGACAGCCGGCAATAATTGCTATCCCAGCGAACTGGCAGAAATTCCTATAGTCAAGAGATCGTTCAATATCAGGAGCAAGTGGCACCAGATGGGGAATGAACGTACCCTTACTTATCCGCGGAATCGGGCCGGGCGGGGTTATTGCTTCTACCTTCTGCCACTCGCGAAGGAGATCTATTTTTGTGATCCTGTCAGCACTTAAGAAGAGCAGGAGACCTGAACTTTCTTCGAGCCTGCACCACGGGCATGTGGCAAGTCCGGAATAATAACTGTGCACGGAATCCGCACTGCATCGTCGCATCCTTTTTTCTAGGGACTCAAACGCATCCCACCATTCCCCGGCAACAGGGCGGCCGGCAGGCCTGGCACCGGTCTCTGAGAAGGCACGCTCGAAGAGCTCTGAAATATCATTTGGGACAACGGAAAGGCCCACAGAGTTTGGTGGAGCAGAGATTGATTTGAGAGGGGAATTTTTGCTGTATGCAAACCGGAATTCGGCAATCGCCTTGTCAAGCGGCATATCCTCTTTTCCAGAGTAAACACCTGAGAACGGATGCCTCCCTAAGAACAGAAGCTGGAAAAACAGGATCGAAAGCCCGAAATTGTCGTGGTTTGCGGTTCGCTCCATCTTAAAATGTTTTGAGTTCTGGATCTCGGGCGGGGTGAACTGGGCTACACCTACTTCGCAGTAATAGAGCCGTTCGTTAGTCCTGACCTGGAACGAGTCGCAGTCAATCAGACGGACGCAGGCTTCATCGTTGACAAGTATGTTGCCCTCGTTGACATCGCCTATCACGTATCCGAATTTGTGGATTACAAAGAATGCGGCTGCGAGATTTTTTGCCGTGCGCACGAGAAAACGCCAGTCGGCATGTGGGAAGTGCTCTTTTCTGTGTGTTGGTCCGTAAACCTTGTGCACAGGTTCGTAATCGCTGATCTTTGGCATCAGAAAACCTACAACCGGACCCCCCTCGCGGGCATAGAGCACATCAACCGGCCACGCTGATATGCTCTTGAGCTCGTCGTTACACCCTCTGACCATAAGGAGTAATTTATCCTGCTTTTGAGATTCGAGCGGTTTGTGATAGATCTTGGCAACGATTTTTAAGTGAGGGGAAACGATCTCATACACATCCCCTTCTCCGCCGCTGCCAATCTTTTTCCCGAGCAGGATTCTTTTACCGGAACTATCGAAAAACGGTTTGAGAGGGACAGATGCCATATATCAACCTGTCATGCGGACAGCAAGGACGAGCGTCTTATCATCGTCGCTTCTCGCTGAGATATCATCCCTGCAGAGGAAACTGCTAAGCTGTGCGGAAAAACCGGAATCACTTTCCGGGTTCCTTTTCATGGCATTGAAGAGCGGTTTAAAAAAGCCGGAATGGGCTTTTTTTTGCGCAAATGACAGGACAAGGTTCTGAAGACCGTCAGTAAATAATGCGATCTCGTCTTGCGATTCTGCGATGTGAACCTGCAGGTGGTCGAGATACTGTTCATCAGTGATAAAAAAAGTGGTGTTTGCGTACTCTCCCTGTTCCGGCCAGAAGATTGTCTGGTACTCCGGGCCAGAACCAGTGACAATCGCACCATCACCGATCTGGAAAAAGATCACACGATCGTTTCCGGCAATCGTGCCGAGGATCGTACAGGCATACTCCCTCAGTCGTTTCTTTTTTTCCTGCGCTTCGGAAACGATCGCATCTCTTGATACGGTGATCCAGTTCCTGACATCTTTATCAGTGATGCCGGAAAGATCGTGTGTTTCCCGTACCGCGTCGGTGATCTGCGTATAGAGGGTTCTGCATGCAATTTCTGCCCCCCGCCCACCATCAGTGGTGCTGCCCGCACCATCAGAAACGATCCCAATAAAAAAATCCTTATCTGAAATCTGGATTGTGCCGGCCCTGTAAGAGTCCTGTCCGCTCTCACCACGCCCGGCATGTGCTTTTCCGGTAACAGATGCTGCAGTGTACTTCCATCTCATATCTCACTCCAGCCGAGAGGTGGAGAGAGCATGATCCGGTCGCCGGGATTGCTCCGCGAAGCGGATTTCATCGAGTTTGAGAGCCATTGGAAGAATTCACGGAATTTAAGACCCTGAAGTTTTACGGGTTCCCGTACGGATATCTGCTTTAATATCTTCATATCAGCTTTGTGAACACCGATGGCAAAGAACGCAAAAGATTTTGCATTCTCACCTTCCCGGACCATTGCAGCAGCAGTCTGCCATGCATCGGTTGGTGCACCATCTGTGATTAAGAAAATCCAGGGCCGGTAGAACGAGATGCCGTTTGCCCGGTATTGTTCTTTCCTTGTTTTGATGAGTTCAATTCCTTTTTGTATTGCTTCACCCATTGGGGTATCGCCCTCAGCCTTGAGTTCCGGATCAAAGAAACATTCGGCTGTATTGAACTCGGAGATGAGCCGGACCGGGCCAAACGAGAGTAAGGCGACCTCAACTCGTTTGATTGCGAGCGAGTCCGTCTGCAACTCATTGTAAAATTCACGGATCCCGGCATTGAGTTCGGCAATTGGCTGTCCCGCCATCGATCCGGATGTATCGAGCAATAATAGGCAGGGGCACCGCGGCTCCGGATTCTCTGCAAAGGTCACCGCTCCCAGTGGCTGCTGGTCGGGGAGGATTAAGTTGTCACTCATCGGGTTCACCGTAAAATGTCGGTAGTAATACTATTTAGCTGTATATTCTTATATCCTGCCCGGCTCCCGCGATCGGTTCTCTGGCGTTCATGGCATGGGAAAAGCATATACAATGATAGAACCGGTTCCTCTTTTCGTTCGATCCCCTCTCACTTTTACTCAAATATTAGTTCGTGTCATAAGATCGGCTGATTCATTTGTAAATCACGGAACAAAAATAAAAAAATGCCAGACAGAACAATGCCGATCGCATGAAGCGCTACTTTGGACGGTACTTATCATAGTAATTCCTTGGTGCCTCAAGACTGATGTAATATCCATCGAGGTATGCAGTACTGATGATCATATACATATCGGTATTTGACACCTGTACAAGTCGGTATGAAGTTCCCTCATTAAAGATCTCATCTCCTTCAATGATTATGCCATTTGCTTTATTGCAGAGGGCCATCTGGAATCTGCCATATTGGGGATTTGTTTTTGAGATAATAGTGGTATTGATTACCCAGAGGGGATATGGTACCGAAAAATTCTGTGTCAGTCCACCTTGTTTTCCTTCCACAAATGCAAAGGGAACCCACTCTTGTTCGTGCGAAATAATATCGGATGCGCCAAATCTCTGCATATTCTCGGGAATTTTAAAGACCGGGTACTGGAAGGGATTATTAGTATAAGTGATTCTGTAAGGTGGTGTATCAGGTACTACCGGTATGGGTGTGGGCTTAACATAAGTCGTAGTCGGTGTCAGGTGTACGACAGTAGGAACCGGAAGGGGAGCAGTTGTT
Organism: Methanomicrobiales archaeon; assembly: GCA_025360805.1. Taxonomy (GTDB): domain Archaea; phylum Halobacteriota; class Methanomicrobia; order Methanomicrobiales; family Methanospirillaceae; genus Methanoregula. The sequence goes on along the minus strand of JANYBK010000108.1, from coordinate 389 downwards.
GGGACAGGAGTTGGTTGTTTACCAATACTCTTGATGTTGGAGAGGTACTGGGGATTTGCAAGTACTGCTATCACCAGCACAATGACAAGACCAACAGCAAGAGTGATTATGTCGCCTTTTTCCACACAAAGTACTGGGTGATGTCCTATAAAAATTGTGGCTTTGTTTAACTGATAAAAAAATCCGTAAAAAACCGGTTCATTTTACCCGGCTGTTTTTGTAATTGCAATTGCAATTTTTAAACCGACATTCGGCAGTTATTTTTTCAGGAATAATATTTTTCAAAGCCCGCTCCAAACATTCTGGTAATCCGAATTATCTCGTCATTAACATTCAACAAACGGCAGTGGACAGTTGAATCAACAAGTTCCAACACTTGACGAACTCTC
>JANYBK010000097.1 GCA_025360805.1 Methanomicrobiales archaeon | reverse complement strand
TTTCCGGTACATTCCGAAGTGAAGAGGGGGCTGATTGGTTCTGTCGCATCAGGGGATATATCTCAACAGTACGAAAGAATGATCGACCAGTCCTTGCATCGATTAAATATGCATTTAATGGAGAACCATTTATCCCATCAGACGCGAAGGGGTCGTTGTAGACAGTCACTAAAATTTATAAATAGCCGGACTAAAAAAAATCCCTGGAAACCGGGCCGCAATTCCGGGCCAGGAAATCCTAGCGAGGCAACACGGATAGTCCTTTCAGAAGGACAGCCGGTCTGTGAGGAGGGGGTGGTCTTGTCCTTTTCGCAAAGTCATGGATCGCAATTGATTAATCACCTAAAAATATCAAACCTGCAAAAGAACGACGCGATTTGGAGATCAAATCGGACTAATAATAGGCTTTCTTTTTCACTAGCAACACATTAGTTGTTAAAAAGAAATTCAAATTTTTAACCAACTCTCTTAATCCGACCCATCGCTTCCTTGAGCCGGTCCATCGAGGTTGCATATGAAAGTCGTATCCACCCGGGGGCGTAGAAAGCACTGCCCGGGGTTGCGGCTACATGCCCCTTTTCAAGCCAGCGGTTTGCCATCTCCACATCATCGCCACCAACTTTGACAAACGCATAGAAGGCACCATCTGCCGGCGCCGTTTCGTAACCCATCAGGTTCAGTTCAGAGATTATGTATTTTCTCCGTTTGTCAAACTCGGTGCGCATGGTTTCAACACAATGCTGGTCCCCTTTGAGCGCCGCCACCCCGCCCCACATCGCAAACGTGGTTGCCTGGCTGATGGAGTGCTGCTGCACCTTGGACATCTCGCGGATGATCTCAACCGGTGCCACCGCATAACCGAGCCTCCAGCCGGTCATGGCATACGATTTTGTAAACCGCTGACATATTCCCAAACAGGGAACATGGATGGGGGAAACACACATGATTACCCGGGACCTCTATAAACCGGCGCAGTATTTCCTGATCGCGTACAGCATTGCCTGGGTCTTCTGGTTCACCGCCGCGTACTTCAGTTATCACGGGGGCACTGAAGGACTGCTAGGATTGCTGATGTTCCTCGGGCTGTGCGGTCCCCTTTGTTGCAGCTCTCGTCATCTTCGGGAAATCTCCGGACCAGTTTGCGATCCTGCTCGGCCCGGCCTTTCTGACCCTGCCCGGACTCATCGGTCTCTTCGTTGCCCCGGCCTTTGAGGAGGCGGGGTGGCGAGGATACGGGGTTGACAGCCTCAGGAGCCGGTCCACGCTGTTTGTAACCTCGCTCTCTTTTGGCCTCCTCTGGGCGTTCTGGCACACGCCGCTCTTCTTTATCAGCGATTTCTATCATAACACCCTCCTCTCCAGCGGGCTCTACACGGCAAACTTCTTTGTCAGCGCCTTCGTGCTGGCATTCATCATCAACTGGCTGTTCTACAAAAACAACCGGAGCGTTATCGCCTGTTTCCTCTTCCACCTTTCCGCAAACATCGCCATGAGTTTTATCCCGGCGGAGCAGTTCACAAAGTGTATCATCACCCTGCTGCTGCTCATCGTTGCTGCTTCAATCGTCGTGGCAGATCGGAAGCTCTTCTTTGAGGACAGGTGGTGCGGTATCGGGGCGCCGGACGATTAATTTCCGGAGTGGGAAATTGGATTAAAAACTAAAGAATTGATGAGGAAGAATGAAAATGGATCCATCAGGCAACACACAGGAGGGTAAATTAAGATTTTTCGTTTCTCCTATGACACCCGTAGCAGCGGTGGCTGTTTCCACGTACCGTTGAGCGCTTCTTGTTTCGGCCAGTAAAGGCGCATGGACATAACGAACGGCCCATCCGGGGCGGGCAGCCAATTCGATTCCAGGTCAGCGCCGGGGGATTCGTGCTGGATAGAGAGCGTGATCCCGCTATCGGCGTCGGTTTTCAACTGCGGCAACATCGGCGAGTTGATCAGGTAGCGGTTGATGGGATTAGCCACCAGCTGGCTCTGCGGCATTTTATACATGGTCAGCGACCAGAATGCGTTGACAGGCGGCAGTTGGCCCGGCCCAAACCGGAGGGTGTAATTGCTGGCCCCGCTCAGTGCCTGCCCTTCAGAGTCAACCGTATAGAGTGGATACAACGCTTCCTCTTTTGAATTCCCATAGATCCCGAGCACAGCGCCGGCCATGCGGTAGAGGTAATTGCCATTCAGATACTCCCGCGTGCCAAAAAAGTCGCCTGCAGTACGATTCCCCGTATCGATCTCGGTTGTTTTGAAATTACCAAATTCGACCCAGGCGTCGGCCATTCCCTGCGTGACAGCGGTCTGCATTTCCGGCGATAGGTTGTTAAAGTCAAAGTTCCTGCCTGTACCGACGCCGATCCTGGAGAAATTCGCCATAAGGTCTTTCTCGGACGGGTTTGCCGGCTGGCAGAACTGCAGGACAAAATTCAGCTCGTCAAAAAACTCCGGATCGGTTCTCTCCGCATCGGGCGTCAGCGGCCTGATAAAATGAATCGCCGGCGCAGCAGGGGGTGCAGGGTTACCGAGAAACGCCGAGAGCGGCTGTACTTTATAACCGGCCTGGATCTTCTTTACATTATCAATATCGCTCGCGTTGAAGAGCTGGGTGCGGTAGACGGCGATTACCAGATTGGTCTCCGGGCGGATCACCTGCTTCACCCTGGGAGGAATCGGACCTTGCCAGTCCGGCCCGGCAGTCATGAAGCTGCCGCCGTCATTGCCGGTGGTGCGGCTTCCGATATAGGCAAAGTTGAAGGTGTAGGCATCGATGAGCTGGACGCTGAAATAGCGCCCGTCATCCATCGGAGGCACGGTGAGCACGAGGGGTTCGGTACGCAAATCCATGCCAAGCATTGAGTAAGGTGTATCCGAGTTTGGTGTCTGGACGGTCGTGTCATCCGGCGTGTAAACCTGGGCCGTGCTTTCGATCTGGTTCCACCCCACTTTATGGGTGGGATCTGTGGTATTCACGAAATAGGAGTGCTCAATGCGGTAGTTGTCCACCATCGGGAAGCCGTATATGTAGGCTTATTTGGCGATTGCGCGGACTTCTGCCGGGGTCAGTGTGTCTGGGGTAGGTGTTCCCTGACTTGTTGAGATGCAACCGGCAACGATAATGCCAATGACAATGAACATGACAGCGGCCAGGCTGAAATACGTTAATTTTAATCCTTTGTTCATTATGCCCTCTAATTTACAAATTCCCCTTTGGGATATTAAACTTTACGAGCACTTTTTTTTTAAATTTCGAGGGAAGAATCCGGATTTCTGCACGATTTACAAAACAGAAAAAACCTGCTTACTACCCCCAACCTATTTTTAAAACAGTGATATCAGAAGTGATGGGCTGCAAATTGCGAGATAACTATAACCTAAAACACCCATACGAGCATATACCTATGATCCAGAAAGACCGCCTTGCCCTCACTGCCCTTGCCCTCGCGGGATTCCTTGGCACGGCCGGTCTTGCAAGCGTCAACATCGCCATCCCCCTGATCGCCGCAGATCTCCATGCCACCCTGAGCACGGTCTCGTGGGTCATCAGCGGGTACCTGCTCATCATTGCCGGGTTCAGCATCATTATCGGGAGGATCGCGGACATCCATGGCCTGAAACGGATATTCCTCGAGGGGCTCCTTCTCTTCTCGGCCGCATCGGTCCTCTGCTTCTCTGCCGGGGACATCTCCGTCCTGATTGCCGGCCGCTTCCTCAGGCAGCCGGCGCTGCAATGTTCATTGCAACGGGACTGGCACTGGTCGCTGCCGGGCTCCCGCTCTCGGAACGGGGAGCCGGGCTCTCCTGGATCGGTGCAGCGTCCCTGGCCGGGTCCGTTGCCGGGGTCGGCATCGGCGGTATCATCAGCGGCACCTTCGGGTGGAGAGCACTCTTTCTTCTGATGCTCCTCTCAGGTCTTGCCGCGTTCCTGATCGGGAAGCGATATATCCCCGAGATCCCCGCGCAACCCTCAGGATCCTCCTTCGATATCGCCGGGTCCGTCCTCCTCTTCTCAGCCATGACAACCCTTCTTACCGGTCTCTCGCTGGACTACCAGCCGGCGGTATCCGACCTGATACCGCATTCCCTGTACCTCCTCTCGTTCCTCTTCTGGGGTGCGTTCATCCTGCATGCCCGGCGCACGTCCGGGCCGGTCCTGGACATCGCCCTTTTTAAGAACCGCCAGTTCTCCTTCGCCATGATCGGAAAGACGATCATGGATATTACGCTCGGCGGGATCACGTTCCTCATTCCGTTCATCCTCACGCAGGGCCTTGGCCTGTCCGTATCAGCCTCCGGCCTCATCCTGATGGCAGCGGCCGGCTTTGCGATCCTTATCTCACCGGTTGCCGGGCATCTTGCCGACCGTTTCGGGTCGCGTCCGCTCTGCATTGCCGCATCGCTCCTCACGCTCATCACTCTTGGCGGGCTCACCCTGGTGAACGGGGAGATGCCCTATGCAGGTATCCTGCTCATCGTCCTCTTCCGGATCAGCTTCTCGATCTACTCGTCCCCGTCCTCCAAACTCATTCTCGATCACAGCCCCCCGGGCCGGGAGGGAGCCGCATCCGGGATCATGCAGACCAGCCGGAACGCAGCCTATACCGTCGGGATCGCGCTCTTCGTCCTCATCTTAGAAGGAGCGGTCTACGGCGCCGGCCTCCCGAATGATGGGACGCCCATCCTCCCGCGGCTCACGGAGGAACTAATGCGGACCGGCTACCATGCCACGTTCGCCGCCGCCGTCCTCGTCGCCCTGCCGGCTCTCCTCTTCGGTTTCCTTGCACGGGACCGGAAGGAGGGCAGGAAGGAGACCGGAGGGCAAGAAGAGGAGGACGCGGCCATGGCCGGGTTCTGAAACGGCAACGGGGCGGCCGGATTCGTGGGAAATCGGGCATGAAAACCCCGGAACCGGTGAGGATACATGAAGCGGGATCCATGCAACACACGGGAAGGGAAAAAAGGAATTCTCGTTTCTCTTATGACACCCGGAGCAGCGGTGGCTGTTTCCACGTACCGTTGAGTGTTTCCTGTTTCGGCCAGTAAAGGCGCAGGGACATATCGAACGGCCCATCCGGGGCGGGCAGCCAGTTCGATTCCCGATCCGTGCCGGGAGATGCGTGCCGGATATACAGCGTGATCCCGCCGTCGGCGTCGGTCTTCAGCTGCGGTACCATCGGCGAGTTGATCAGGTAGCGGTCGATGGGATTTTCCACCAGCAGGCTCTCCGGCAGCTGATACATGGTCAGCGACCAGAATGCGTTGACAGGAGGGAGTTGCCCCGGCGCAAACCGGAGGGTGTAATTGCTGGCCCCGCTTAGTGCCTGCCCTCCAGAGTCAATAGTATAGAGCGGATACAATGTCTCCTCTTTCGAATTCCCATAGATCCCAAGCACTGCGCCGGCCATGCGGTAGAGGTAATTGCCGTTCAGGTACTCCCGCGTGCCAAAAAAATCGCCTGCATTCGGATTCCCCGTATCGATCCCGGTCGTTTCCAAATTATCAAATTCGACCCAGGCGTCGGCCATTCCCTGCTTGACGGCGGTCTGCATTTCCGGCGAGAGGTTGGTAAAGTCAAAGTGTTTCCCTGCACCGACGCCGATCCGGGAGAAATTCGCCAGAAGGGTTTTCTCCGACGGGTTTGGCGGCTGGCAGAACTGCAGGACAAAATTCAGTTCGTTGAAAAACTCCGGATCGGTCTTCTCTGCATCGCGCGAGAGCGGCTGGATAAAATGAATCGCTGGCGCAGCCGTGGGTGCCGGGGAGCCGCGGAATGTCGAGAGCGGCTGTACTTTGTAACCGGCCTGGATCTTCTTCACGTTATCGATATCGCTCGCGTTGAAGAGCTGGGTGCGGTACACGGCGAGTACCAGGTTGGTCTCGGAGCGGAATACCTGCTTCACCCCGGGAAGGACCGGGCCCTGCCAGTCCGGTCCGGCAATCATGAAGGTGCCGCCGTCATTGCCGGTGGCGCGGCTCCCGATATAGGCAAAGTTGTAGGTGTAGGCGTCGACGAGCTGGACGCTGAAATAGCGCCCGTCATCCATCGGAGGCACGGTGAGCACGAGGGGTTCGGTACGCAAATCCATGCCAAGCATTGAGTACGGTGTGTCCGAGTTTGGAGTCTGAACGGTCGTGTCATCCGGCGTGTAAACGCGGGCCGTGCTTTCAATCTGGTTCCACGCCGCCTTATGGGCGGGATCTGTGGTATTCACGAAATAGGAGTACTCGATGCGGTAATTGTCCACCATCGGGAAGCCGTAGATATAGGCTTCTTTGGCGATTACACGGGCTTCTGCCGGGGTTGGTGTAGTTGGGACAGGATTTCCCTGATTTGCTGAGATGCAACCGGCAACGATGATGCCAATGGCAATGAACATGACAGCGGCCAGGCTGATATATGTAAAACTGAATACTTTGCTCATGATGCCCCCTGATTCACCAATTCTCCTTCAGGAGATTAAACTTTACGATCGCTCTTCAAAATTGCGGATGGAGTAATCCGGATTTCTGCACGATTGGACAGCCAGAAAAAACCTGGTTACTGCCGCCGACCTGTTCTTAAAACGGTGATATCAGAAGTGATGGGGTGCAAAATGCGAGATACCTGGTATAGTTTATTCCAGAAGGTAACGCGGTTATGGTATGTATGGTTATGTCCGGATTTCTGGGAGACAGAGACCGATCACATCAGCTCATCAGGCCTCCTCCGGGGCCGGCAATCATCCCCGGTCCGGACTCATCGGTCGATGGGGATCGTTGCCCGTCGTTCGCACAAACCTTAATGGCAACGGGCGTGATACGTAGGGTACGGTATGACTACGATCAAGGCAAAAGTCATCGATGGTTTTCATCTCGAACTGGAGAAAGGGATCCAGACGAAAACCGGTGATAAGGTTTTTGTAAAAATTATTGAGAAGAAACCGGTCGCTGCACTCCGGGGGGCATGGGGGTATGATGTCGATAGTGCGGACTTTGTCGACACGCTCCGGAAATCCAGAACAATCCAGCCATTATGAATTCCCAGAAATCCTTTGATGGATGATGACTCAATGAAATCAATATTTTTCGAAAAGATCGTCAATCAATTACAAAATAGATCAAAATTATGGTTTATTGTCTGGATATCCCTGTTTTTTGTGGTTCCAATTTTTTTGATCGCGGTTCAGGTTTTTATTAACGGTATCAATTCAGGTACGATATTACCAGATACTTCGCGTTTATTATTTTATACAAATACCACAAACCCGAGTATTCCTAGTCTTTTTCTTTCGAATTACACACACATTGATTGGACACATTGCCTGAACAATATCGAAGTGTATTTAATTCTGGTTGTTTCGATTTTCATTATAGAAACATTTTGGTTATTCCCGACTGAGAATGATAGGATTGAGGATGGATTTTATCGATCGTTAATACTATTTTTTATTGTTTTTCCATTTTCGATTTCTGGCGTCAGTTTGATAATTTTTAACATAATCGGTGGACCAGAATTTGCCGGATTCTCTGGTATAGTTTCTGCGTTTTTAGGATATTTTGGGTTCTTAATATATGAAGGGCTCTTTTTTTTAGAGCGTTATAAGATTCAACAAAAAAACCCTCAAATTGCAAAAATATTGGTAGTGTAAAGATTCAACTGTAAATTAGACAACCCTGACTCTAAACAGATCAAATGTATCCTATCGGCGCAACATAAATCCATCGAATCGGTAAGAAGCAATGAGCCAGCTTCGCTACTAAACAACCTTGGGAGCAATCCCTCCATTGTGAGGGGGATGCTTGTCCATCCCCCGAACTGATTATCGAATAAAGTTAGAGATCCGCAATCGATACAACAGGAAGTTCCGGAGAGGTACAAACTACAAACTCTGCCTCAGAACTTCGTTCATCGAGGAATTCCGCCATATTGAGATATCGGTATCCGGTAACCCATTCTTCATTCAGGTCAATGAGAATCGAACCGATGAGACGCATGAGCGATTCACGACTTGGGAATGCAGCTACTACTTTAGTTCTTCGTTTAATCTCAGCATTCACTCGTTCAACCATGTTCGTTGTCCGGATCCGTTTCCAATGGGCCTTCGGAAAAGCACGATAGTTTCCAACATCCAGCATAAACAACTCGACCGTATCTGCGGCCTTATGAAACCCCATACGTTCGAGTTTATCCGCTACCTCCGGTAAACCAACTTCATATCCGTGCAACGCAGAGTTCACCAACGAAATTACTTCAGATTTACGTTTATTTGGGATATTACGGAGAATCGCGCGAAGGAAATGGACCTGGCACATTTGCCAACTCGCACCAAGGAATGTGGTTTTTACTGCTTGTTGTATTCCTTTATGCCCATCGGATATTACCAGTTGGACCCCTCGTAATCCCCGTAACTTGAGATCTTCAAAAAGTGAAAACCAAAAACCCTCATCTTCGCAATCGGCTACACGAATCCCAAGGATCTCCCGATATCCATCCTCCCGGATACCGGCTATAATCAATATCGCCTGGCTCACATATCTGCTCTGATGCCGGACTTTAACGTACACCGCATCAACAATAAGGTAAACAACCGGCTGTTCAATCGGACGATTGAGAAACTCATTCACTTTTTCATCAAGTGCTTTTCCCATGTGGGATACCGTCTCTGCCGAAATACCCGTGACTCCGAATTCTTCCATGATATGGCGAACCTTTCGGGTTGATACTCCCTGGATATACGATTCAAGAATTGCATTGATGAGTGCTTTTTCTACACGACTATATTTTTCAAATACTACGGTTTCAAATGATTTCTCCCTAAATTCTGGTTTGGTTAGTGTTAACGTTCCAAGTTTCGTTAGCAACGTTCTCGGTTTACTACCATTTCTATGAGCAACTCGATCCTTCGTTCGTTCATATCGTTTTGCTCCAGACTGCTGTTCTGATTCATACTGCATTACAAGGTTCAGAAAAAAAGTGACAAGGGATTTCAGACCCTCATCCTTATCGCCAAGATAATCTTGGATTAAGTCATTAAGTTCCATTGCTCTGGTCTCCTTTTGTTGCATGATTAGAGATCAGGGCGTTTTTGTTTTTACAGCAAATTGTTTACACTATCTTTGTGCAATATAAAGCGTATTCAATTATAGAAATGACTGAACTGATTAAGACGTAGTTTAAATAATTAAACGTGAAATAACATCTGTTTGTGATCATTATGACACGAAACACTTGTATTTTATCTGCAGGAATACTTGTCCTGCTTCTCGCTCTTATGGTACCTGTTGTGACTGCTGCAAGTGCAAATCAGCCCGGCTACATTGTCGTTGGCGTTGCACCAATAGCGCAATTCGACGCTCACTACGCATTTGCCACGGTGCCGACAAAGGTAATGTTTGTTGACAATTCAATGGGTTCGACACCTATGACATACCAGTGGGATTTTGGAGATGGTTCCACATCAACTGAACAGAACCCCTCGCATATGTATACCCTGCGTGGTATGTACACCGTAAAACTTACCGTGACAAACCAGTTCGGTTCCAGTACAGAGATTAAGAAGGATTATATTTCAATCGGGATGGGACCCAAAGCGGACTTTGCTGCAACCCCCTCAAGCGGCAATGTACCGTTATCCGTGCAATTCACAGACAAATCACAAGGTCAGGTTGCAACATGGCAATGGGACTTTGGTGACGGAAAAAGATCGAATGAAAAAGATCCCGTACACACATATTGGACTGCCGGAGTGTACAATGTGATTCTGACAGTATCCAATGATTATGGATCCTCAGATGCAACAAAATACAACTTAATTACAGTTGTCGGCCCACTTACATCTAAGTTTATTGCCGACCCCAGCACTGGAAAAGCGCCACTATTAGTAAAATTTACTGACCGCTCTATTGGATCTCCCACTTCATGGAACTGGAATTTCGGAGATGGTACGACTTCCACTGTACAAAATCCGACCCATACTTTCACCAGCGCTGGTGCGTTCGATGTAAAACTTGAGGTTGCACGTGATACAACTACTGCCACTTCAACACAGGTAGTCAATGTGGGTGGCGTCCCGGCTGCTGATTTTGTCGGTGCTCCATTATCAGTAAATGTTGGGGAAATGGTTTCCTTTACCGATAAATCCACAAACTCACCGAATCAGTGGTCGTGGGACTTTGGGGACACAAAAACAGTGACCACTCAGAATCCGACATACGCATACCAGCTGAAAGGAATATATACCGTTTCCCTGACTGCAAGCAATAACAATGGCAAAGATACAGAGATCAAAACCAACTACATCAATGTTGGCGTTGGGCCTAAAGCCGACTTCAGGCCGGTCATAGTCCCCTTCGAAATGAACAAGGTTCCAATGAGTGTAAGGTTCGTGGACCAGTCCACAGGCCTGCCAACCTCATGGCTATGGAATTTTGGAGACGGACAAACATCAACTGAGCAGAATCCCGCCCACACGTATATGAAAGAAGGCACATATACGGTCACCCTTACTGTTCAAAATAAATTCGGGCAAGATACTAAAGTGATGACCGATATCATCAATGTCGGTAAAGGTCCTGCGGTTGACTTTACAGCAGACAAAACAACGGTTGGTGTAGGAAGATTCGTTACATTTACCGATCTCTCATCAAATTCACCCACCGACTGGGTCTGGGAATTTGGTGACGGTTCTTTAGGTACCGGATCAAAACCCGACCATGTTTACCAGAAAACCGGTGTATATGATGTAACACTGACCGCATCTAACCCGGCAGTCACAAACAGCCGGACAAAGAATCAGTATATCACAGTTCTCAACATCCCGCGTTCCGACTTTGTCGCAGACAAGACCCGGGGCGGCGCACCCATGACTGTCCAGTTCACTGATAAATCTCTTGGTGAGCCCACATCATGGAACTGGGACTTTGGCGATGGTACAACATCACCAATGAAAAATCCGTCTCATACCTATACAGCACTGGGATCCTATACCGTTACCCTGACCGTATCTAATACCAACGGAAAGGACACCACCTCAAAGGAAGGATATATTGTAACAACCATGGCGCCAGTGGCTAGCTTTATGGTAGACCAGCGATTAGGCAAGGCACCATTCATTGTCCAGTTCAAAGATCTCTCAACCAACAACCCGACTTCATGGAGCTGGCAGTTTGGTGACGGAACAACATCTTCCGAACAGAACCCACGCCATCTCTACCCTCAGGAAGGAGCATATGATGTCAGGTTAACCGTTTCCAATAATTATGGAAGCGATACCGCATACAAGACCGGTTCAGCAGTAGAGACAGTAGCACCGACAGTTCAGCCGACTGTTGTTGTCACACAAGCCCCAACGATCGTTAAGACAACTGTAACAACCATTGCACCAATCCCCACAAAAGCTTCGATGTCACCCATAGTGGCCATTGTTGGCTCTGTCATGGGTCTGCTTGCGATCGTGATTGCTCACAGAAAATAATAATTTTTGGGTATAGTGTCATTTTAACCACTAACTTTTTTAAAATATGCGACGGAAAAAATGCGATAATCATATAACCAGAATTGTTTTCAAAAAAGTGAATCCTTGATGTAAAGTAATGTGAATTCAGAATTTGATGAAGGTATCCGTTCTATCGCAATTTGGGGACGCCACAGCGGCGGGGACGAGCCAATGGCGAAGTCCCCAGGAGCGTCTGAATGAGCAATCTTCATTCAACAAACATGAAATTTTTAGTCGCTAGAATGGGACTATACCCTAATTTTTTGATTGTGTCCAAAGATCGGCTAAGATAATATCCTGAATGGGATGATCTCATTGTTAGTCCAATTCCTATTCCTGACCCCCCCCAAAAAAATAGAGATAATTTCTGCGGTGTCAGTTTTATTCCTAAGTAAAACGTCGGAGATGTGCCGTAACACACTCTAAAAAACTTAGATTTATATTTCAGAAAACAATATTATATATGCAGAATGACTTCTTCCAAGCATCCTGTAACCCGAAAGAAATTCCGTGGTCCGGCATCCCCAAGGAAAATGAATACTCTCCGGCACCAGTTGGAACAGATCGTCAAAAGTGCAGAAGACACAGCCCTCAGGACACCGGCATCACTTATCGTCATTGCAACGTATCTGAACCGGCTCAATTTTATCGATAGTGTCAACCAGAAAGTCCGGTGGGACCCGACCCAATGGAAATTCAGCCCGGGAATATTAGCCCAGTTACTGGTGCTCGCGGCGTTCATCCCAGCGAATAAAAAAACCGCATTAAGCCGTATTCATCTGGCATATGCCGGAATGGACCTTGAACTACTAGTCGGTGAACCAATTGATCCAGCCGGATTATCAGACGAACTATTTGCTGCCATGCTGGACCGGCTCTGGGAAGCCGGATGTGAATTTTTTTTCAGTTCCATTGCCCTCACAGTCCGCACGATCTTTGCTCTGCCCCCGGACTATACGCTTCACTCAGACACCACCTCTCACGTCATGTATGGGGATTATGAATCTACAGAAACAACGACAGAACCGTTCCGTATCCGGATAATATATGGATTAAGTAAGGACAAGCGGAAGGATCTCAAACAGATCATGACTGGAATGGTAACCGATGGAGACGGTCTGATCCGAGTCTGTCACGTCCTTGATGGAAATACTGCCGATTGTGAGTATAACCACATGATGTTAAAAACTCTGCAGGAAGTCTATGGCGACGAATTTCATCGATACTTCTACATTGCGGACAGCAAATTACTGACAAAAAAGAACCTGACAGTCATATCGGATACTGCCAAACCGGTAAAGATCATATCCCGTATACCCGAAAATTTCAACAACAAACTGGCAGGCAGGATCCGGAAACTGGCATATGAAGATCAGGACTGGCGCCATCTGGGCATATGCTGCGAATATCCGGCAGGGAATGGTGCAGAACCTGAATATTGGGTTCAGACGTATCAACGGGAAGTATTTGATATCCCGGTCTGGGCTCACATCTACAAAAGTGGTGATACAGAGCGCAAACTACAAGAAAAACTCAAAAAGGAGCGTGCAGTTTTCGAGTTAGAGCTCAAAGAGTTAACCGGAAAACAATTTGCCTGTGAACCGGATGCACGCACAGAATTGAAAGCATTCCGGAACTCCCATAAAAAATCTTTCTTTGACGTAAATTTATCGTGTACTGCTACAGTCACAGAAAAGAGTCCGGTGGGCAGACCGTCAGACCCTCCAAAACCAAAAATCCAAACGGTGACTTGGGCTGTCAGCGCAGAAGAGATCCTTCCGGATGAAGTTCTTATCGAAAAACAACGCCAGAAAGACGAATCATTTATTCTTTTGACGAATGTTGACACGGCTACCATCGATAGCCGGGATGTTCTGCTGAAGTACAAGGGTCAACAGAAAGTTGAACATAATTTCAGTGTGCTCAAGGAACCGTTACTTGCGTCAACTCTGTTCCTGGAGAAGCCGGAGCGGATTGAAGCGATGATGACGCTTTTGTATTTTAGTGTCCTGATGCACGGGCTCTTGCAACTGATATCCCGCTCTCGGATTGCTGACTGTGAGGACCCGCCCCGCCTCGGTCCGGAGAACCGACCGCTGGTTCGACCGAAGTCTGATACGATGCTTAATATTCTTGCTCTGTTTGAGTTCGTTTCCAATGGAGACGCAGTTTCAATACGGAGTAAAATGCCAGAAAGACGTGCGCAGCTGGAACAGATCTTATATCTCGTTGATTTTGATCCTGCCGCGCTCTGATCTTTCATCCGATTATTTGAGTGCTATGCTGAGCTCTGGCTGTCGGTTTCTAATTGTGTTTATCCACAAGTGTTATGATTTGAATGGTTCTTGGAAAAATTTGGACGTGAGTTAATTTACACCCTGTCGTTTGATGGGATTGGATTCCATAATTATCGACATTTCATGATAGGGGTCAGGAATAGGAAATATATGCAACGATGTTGGTTAAGTTGTTCATCACCTGCCCAATTGCGAGCAGCCAGATGATCACTTCAAAAAAACCAATGATGGGAGCAAGGTACTTGATCCCTTTGGAGATGAAGATGACCCGGATAGTGCCGAGCGTCACATCGCAGATGCGGGCGCAGAAGATCATGAACGGCAGCACCACAAGGGCAAACAAAGGGGAGGTGAGGAATGCTTCAACCATGATTACCTATTTTTTTTACCGATCGCGGATGTTAATAGTTTGTGATATGATGAGGGAGAAACTGTGGAAGTGCAATGAAATATATCAGTAACAAAGGTTACGGTTTCCTGAATTTTAAAAAACCTTAGAATACGAAAAATAAAGATTTGATATCAGGAACGGGTAACGGTTGCATTGGTAACCGTGAATTTTCCGGTCAGGATACCTGTCTGCTGACCATCGATATTCATCACTTTCACATCCCAAAGACCGGATTTGGCACCATCTATAATCCTGACATTAAGAATACAGGAAATCTTCGTTTTATCAATAAAAGTCGGAGTACCACAGTTCAATTCGGAGGTTCCCTGGACAAAGGTAACTTTCACACCCTCATTGAAATTCTGGCCGTTGATGGTTATTTTTTTCAGGGTATCACCAATCTCAGCCGTATTGGGAGATACTCCGGTAAGGATCGGGGGTGCCTGACCAATTGAAAATGCCCCCATTAAGGTATCCGACTGCCCACCGGGGTTGGTAACAATGACATTGTAACTCCCCTCATCGACACCACTAAGACGGAAGTTACAGCTGATTGAAGTTGAAGAAGAGACAGATAAGCCCGTTGCTGTAATGGACGAGTACCCGGCACGGACTAATTTTGCTGTTGCACCGTTCTCGAAATTCGTACCAATAATCGTTGCGGCCACAAGTGCATCCTTCACACCGCTCGCAGGAGATATACTGGTCACAGTGGGAGTATTGCCGGAGGGGGTTGTAACTACTGCTGGGGGAATGGTGGGAGTGATAAGGGGTATTGATGAGACGGTCACATGAGCGATTTTTACAGGATAGTTTTTCTCGACAAGAGTTCTTTCAACTTTTTCTGTTTTGTTATCACTGAAGTGTCCCCATGACCCGTCAGCATTTTTGTAGATCCAGGCACGGGTGTACATGCCACTCTTCGTGTCGTACTGGGTGATGACAAATAACATCTGGTCCGTTGATGACGCAGATTTGGCGATGATATCTCCTACAGCAAACTTTGCAACAGGAGGTGCAGTTGTTGGCACCGTTGTAGTTGTACCAGCAGATGACTGATCAGAGCACCCGGCAATCAGTACCGCAAAAACCAGAAGTGCGCAGATCAAAAGTCCGTTCCTGACGTTGTTCTCCATACAGATTACTTTCGGTGCATATGTGTATAAGATTTTTTATCCAGAATCCGGCTGACAGGCGATTTATTATCCCGGCAACTTAACGGTCCTGAAATTCCGGACGAAATAAAGGTGTATACCAATAAGTGTGAAGAATACAAGGAGTGCTGAACCATAAACTGCAAACATCGCTGCCTGCGTGCCTGCTCCCCCGATACGGTCTGCCATTACAAAAGTAAGCCCGAACGCAAGAAAGATACTGGCAGAATAGATATCCCTGACAGCAAAGTAAAAGAGCGCTGTTGCAAGTCCGAGCACCAGAAACCCCGCCAGCGCGGCTTGCGGGTGAACGGACGGGCTGTGAACAAAATAGGTTATACAAAACAGCCATGCGGTGATCAGGCTGCCGGCAGCGATCGACAGAACAGTCCCTCCACCCCGCACAAATGCCTGCACATGAGTCCCAAGAAGCACCCCGCAGACCATCACTGAAGCGATTGCTGTAGGCAAAAGGAGCAAGAAGGCATATCCCAATGCGAACATGTCCGTCCCATACGGTGAGAAGAGCACCATAGCCATGTATCCAAAAAAGGTTGTCAGGAAGCATCCGTAAAACGTCCTGCGCACAGGCCAAAACCCAATCTGGAACATGTTCACCGCACCGGTGACAAATGATTCCCGGATACAGTAAACAGGTATGATCATTCCCGTAATGATGCACGCAAAAACCGTGTAAAATATGATGCCCGGAGGATCAGCAGACATGAACAACCGGTAATCCCCATCAAACAGAGCGGTAACAATTATCCAGATGATATATATGGCAAAGGGTATCACCAGCAGACGGAACAGACCGTAACGCGATGCTGTATTTTCAGACGTTCTGATGATTACGGGGGGTTGTTTCTCGCTCATTCGTTCTGCGCCCTTTCAGTAATGGGATCAATAATCACATGTACATTCTGGTTTCTTCGAACTATTTGGGTGCAGATCATTCCCACGAGTATCCTGGAACACCGATCACATTCTGGCGTCAAGCAACTCCCGTATCGCACGCTTACGTTCTTCTTCTCCAACAAAAACCGGGACCATGCGCTCATCAAACGATGGAGACACCCTTGTTAAAAAAGTGCCAAGCGCAATCCTTGCATCGCTGTTGTAGTCCCATTCCCGGGCAAGTGCACAGGCAGCTTCAAAACCCGGACTCACTGTCACCGGCAACTCGTACACATGGGAATCATAGTAGTCAGTGGCAGGAAAGAACGTGGCACAGATCTGTAGCACATCAATGAATGCAAACCCCTTGTGTGCGATACCTGCCCTAATCAGCTCCTTTAACAGATCCATCTTCCGGGTATATCCCCGGGCGACATATCCCGCTCCGCTCGCAAGCATGAGTTCAACAGGGTTGACAGGATATTCCGCTGTACCTGTGGGTGTGGATCTTCCCTTAAATCCAAGGGGTGATGTGGGTGTGTACTGCCCTGTAGTGAGTCCATAGACCCGGTTATTGTGCACTATCACCGTGATATCGATATTGCGCTTTGCTGCAAAGATCAGGTGGTCAAGTCCCTCTGCATACGCATCACCGTCTCCCACGCAGCAGATCACAGTCAGTTTTGGATTTGCAAGTTTTATTCCGGTAGCTGCGGGAACAGCCCTCCCGTGAAGCGAGTAGAAACTGTTGATATTAAGATAATCAGCGATCTTTGCATGACAGCCGATTCCCGAGACAAGGACCACATCATCGAGTGACTTTCCTTCCATCTCCCGGTCTGATAACAGGTTTTTCAAGGTATGCTGGATGGCAAAATTGCCGCAGCCCGGGCACCACGTATTCTGGGCACTGGTAATAAGTGTACGGGTCATTAAATACCCGCCTCCTTTACCCGGAAAACCAGATCTTCAACGGTAAACGGCCTGCCATCATACCGCAGGATCTTCTCATGGGTAATGATTCCGTGCCGCTCTGCAAGTGCTGCCAGCTGGGCAGTTGCGTTCTCCTCAACAGCGATCAATCGTTTTACACCGGAGAGCGCTTTTTTTATCGGATCAACCGGAAACGGGGCAAGCACTACCGGGCGTACGACACGGAGGCCGAGTTCTGAAGCTGCCTCTTCACAGACACCTTTAACAGATCCCCAGCAGAGCAGAGCGGTGGATGCATCAGATGTCCCCGATTGGATTACCATTGGGTAGCCCTGCATCACATCGATCAAAGTCTCCCATTTTTTCAAACGCTTTTTTGTCATCTGATTTGAGATCCCGGCATCTTCAGCAGTGATTCCCGCTTCGTCATGCATGTAGCTGTTCACTTTCACTACAGCATCTTTTGCTCCGGGAAATGCCATGGGAGAGATGCCGGATTCTGTATTCTCATAGCGGCGATAGGGTATCTTGCCATCCCACAGGGAGACAAAAGATACGGATCTACTCATGGCAGAATCCGGATCAAGACTGTATATGCCTTCAGAGAGCGTCTTGTCAGCAAGTATGAACGCAGGGCACTGGCATTTCCATGCAATGTCCATTGCGCGTTCTGACCAGTACCGCGCTTCCTGTGCATCCCCCGGAGCCACGATCATACGGGGAAACTCCCCATGCCCTGCATGCAGAATAAACTGGAGATCAGATTGCCCGGTATAGGTAGGAAGCCCCGTTGAGGGGCCGGTTCGCTGGGAGACAACGATCACCAGAGGAATTTCTGCCATCCCGGCAAGGGAAAGCCCTTCAGTCATCAGGCAGAATCCTCCGCCGGACGAGCCGATTGCAGACTTTTTTCCTGCATAGGCAAACCCGAGCGCCATCAGGATCACCGCTATCTCGTTTTCCGGGTGCACAACGGTTATGCCAAACCGCTCTTTCTGCTCGGCAAGAAAATGAAGAATTCCTGAAGAGGGGGTCATGGGATACGAGATATAGGCATTAAGCCCGCCCCGGATCAATCCCAGCCCGATCGCTTCATTTCCCGATACCAGAGGTTGCGGACGGTTCTCACATTTTTTTATGGGGTGGACAGGATCGAACAGATCGAACGTTTTTTTTGCAACAGCAAGGTTCTGGTCTGCACCTTTGGGAATATGCCTGCGGAAAACCGTATCAACTACCTCCCACTCGATCCCTGCCGCTTTGGCAAATCCCCCGATGAGTGCAGAATTGCCCATGATAACGGGAGCTTTTTCCTCTGCAAGTATGGCCTTTACCGGAATACCATAACTGCCATTCTTTACCAGATCTTTATTGGAGATGATGACAGTTTTCTGTGTATATTTTTCTTTATGCCGCTCAATGGTTTCTTCATTGAGGGCCAGCACAAAATCAACCTGATTCCGACAGGTTCCGACATCCCGTTCTGAACCCCGTATGACAGCAAAGTTATGCCCGCCCCTGATCAGGGACGGGTAATCGAAATAGAGATAGATGCGATAGCCAAGATGGTTTAACAACTGTGCTACCATTGCCCCGGCACTGTTGATTCCATCTCCTGCCTTTCCCCCAATAAGAACAGATACCTCATTCATTTTAGATCATCTTTATGTTCTGATGCTGCTAGAGCTGCTAAATAATTTGGCATACGGGTAACCGGTTTTTTCAAAATAAAATGTCAACGCAACCACACCCACATCTGTACAATAGCAAAACCGATTCCGACTGATCTTTCTACAAGGATGCGACAAATTTACCCGTCAACACCGGTGTAATGAGGGCACTAATAACACCCATAACAAAATTAACCCGGGACAAGGACGATTACGTCAGAAGGGCAGAAGAGAGGTCGAGAAATAAAATCCTTGTCAAAAACAGTAAAAACAGCTGAAATGCTATATCTCCATTATTTTATGATGAATTGCTCAAGGACTTTTTTCAGGTCATTGATCTTGTAGGGTTTTGTGAGTTTGCCGGAAAAACCATGACTGGCAAAATCCAGCACAACGGGATCATTTGAAAATCCCGTAGATACCACCGCTTTTACATCAGGATCAAACGCCTTCAACAGACCGATTGTCTCTTTTCCCCCCATCCCCTCAGGAACAGAAAGATCGAGAATGACCAGATCAAATGGAACTCCTGCGGCCTTCTCTTTTTTATAAAGTTCGATTGCTGCTGAACCATCACGGGCAAACATCACACCATAGCCAAGGAACTTAAGAACTTCTAAAGTGACATCCAGGATGATCTGCTCATCATCCATCAGAAGCACTTTTCCTTTGTCAGTCATAAAAAAACCTGAATTGTTATTTCATTATTTATTACCGGGATCTTATTATACTTACCAGCCTGAAACGACAGATATTCATTTCTTTATTGCCCTTAGTCTTGCAGCCTCTTCCTTGTCCTCAACCCTTAAAAGAAATGTGCCGTGGCAGGGTTTGGTGAAGGGAAAGATCACAAAGTCACCATCGAGCCCAATTGCAATCGGGGGAAGTCCTATTACATGGGTGTCAAAGACTTTGAACCCGGGCTGAACATCCAAGTATTCCTTAAACTGTTTTTTTATAAACTCGCGGGACTCTTTAAAAGTTGCATCCCGAAGCACGATCTCATAATCCATTGATTCTACGCAGCCCATGGTGCCACCTCATCAAGCGCTTTCTTTAACGGCAGGGGATTATGCACGGCTTTTGCCGCAATAGGGGTGCAGGGAAAGTCCATCTGTTTGACAAGATCCTCATAATGCTCACCGTAGATGATTGTGTAAACCTTAGCTTTTGAGATCGCACTCATCGTCCCGGCATACGTGACTCCGGCATCGTTGTGGATAAAGACAAAACATCGATCAAAGTCTCGTTTATTCTCGGTGATCATGACAATCGCCCGGTCGAGATCCATTACTTCGCCAAGATAATGCCGATCGGGATCTGCAACCACGAGAAGCGTGTTTGCTGCCTTGTTACCAGCAACCGTGGGCACTATGCCCGCTTTTTTTAGACGGTTGATCAGGTACAGTGCAATGCTTGTCTGTACCGGCACTTGCGGACACCCGAGCACGAGAAGTGCAGTTGCCGGTTGAGTTGTTGGTTCTCCTGTCACGCTTTTAACCCTCACTGCATATTGGTATAGTTTCATTATTCACTACAGGCAATAACCTTGCGCATCCTGCCATTGGAACTGGAGGATTTCAGTTTCAGATATCATCCTTTGTCCCGGCATGCACCCATTCAAGGTATGGGGCATAACCAGCTATGATTGGCACAGCAATGATCTCGGGCACCTCGTAACTATGCATACTCTTAATCGCAGCAATCGTTATCTCTACCATCGATTTTTTGGTCTTTGCAATGAGCAGGTGCTCTGACTCCGAGCAGAACTCCCCGTTCCATTGGTAGTAAGAATGCACAGGAACCACATTGACACAGGCAACAAACCTGTTTTTCACGAGTGCACGGGCCATGGCTTCTGATTCTGCCGCAGGTATCGTGCAGAAAATTACCACTATCTCAGGTGTAGTTTCCATATGTTCCTCCTTAAAATGTTGGCTGATCGAGTATGTCCCATTTGGCATAACCTTGCCGGACAAAAAACCAACCCGGCAGGAAGAGCAGCACTGAGACCAGTGCATAATCCGGGTTGACAAACATAAGAGCAATGAGCACTATCAACGCAATCCCCAGTACAAAGAGATAGGTGACAAGAACCTTAGCGTCATAGACCATCACACCCGGAGAGAGTCCCGTGAGCCAGACAGTTATAGCAAGCGAAAAGAATGAAACAGAAAGGCAAAGCACGAGCGCAGGAATGAGGTATGCTACTCCGCGGGTGAGGAGACTGACGACAATAATCAGGACAAATGGAATTAGCTGGAGCATCGCAAAACTACACATTTTACTTGTCAGGAGAGCCCGGACACTGACCGGCAGGCAGGTATACGAATTGTACGAATCAAATGCCGTAATCCAGGTATACATAGTTGATGCGATAACCCCGGTTAAGATTGCAAATAATAACAGGACACCCCCCGGAGGGAGCAGACGTGTCAGCACTGATAACAGGAACCAGAGAAGCCCGAGGGGAATGAGAAAGGAGAAGATCGTCTGGCCGATGAAACTGCCGCTCCGGCTCAGATCAATAAGATCCTTGGCTGCAAGAGGGGGATATGGAAAAAATGATAATCGTTGTGCAAGCGGTGAAAGCGCGCTGTCGTAGCGCTTTGTGGTATCAGCGTATTCCGATGTAAAGAGGAGAATGGCGACTGCTGACAGGATCAGGATCACTGCGCAGGTGAGGCCCAACAAAACCCATGAGAAGGAATAAAACAACATGAGCGGGGGAAAGAACAGGGCTATATTAATTCCGGCAAACAGGTAGAGTCCTGCACCCGCAATGAGGATGAGTGCCAGGATTATTCCAAGGGCCGGTTTTGAACGGGCGTAAACTGTGGAGAGGAAGAATACCACAGACAGCCCGGTGAGAAATGCGAGAGTGAGGGTGAGGAGGAGCAGTGCGGGTAAGAGAAGCGGGATGCCAATAAACGGTGAAGCAATAGCAAAACCCCCGACAAACGGCAACACCCAGAGAAAGAAGTAATAAACCGTATCCTTTACAACAAACGTGCAGAAGATCTCCTGAACAGAAATTGGCAGGCTTTTTGCAGAATACGCAAGCAGACTTGCCTGCCCGAAGCGCCGGTTCATGGCCTCCTGACCGATCAAACCAAATGCACCGACCATGATACCGAGCAGGAGAAAGAGGGCGTGGACGATGGTTGAGAGATCGCCTCTAGGAATCACTGTCCGGAACAGGGGGAGTAGAAATGAACCCATGAACGCGATGCCAAAGATCATCACCGGAAAGAGGGCAAAACTCAGGCTTCCGAAGATCGTGGAGTGGATCCGCCACTCCTCTTTCATCATATTAGTGAAGAGCTTAAACATGGCTTTCCTTCTGCACCAGTGAGAAGAAGAAATCATCAAGATGCTGATCTCTTTGTTTTAGTTCAGCAACAGTACCGGTATGGAGCAGTTTTCCTTTGTGGAGAATGGCAAATCCCGTGCAGATCTCTTCTGCGATCTGGAGGATGTGGGTGGAGAGAAAGATCGTATTACCCGAACGGACGTACTCAGCCAGATAATCCTTGACCTTGTGCTGCATGATCGGATCGAAGTTAATCAAGGGTTCATCAATAAGGGCAAGCACAGGTTTGTGTAAAAACGCCTGCGTGAACATCAGTTTCTGACGGGTACCGCGCGATAGATCCTTACAGAGCACATCGCGCTTATCGGAAAAGTCCAGAAAATCAAACCACCAGTCGGCCTTCTTCTCTACATTCGCAATATGGCGCACCTCCCCGACAAAATCGAGATATTCAGTGGAGGTAAGAAAACTCGGAGGAGTCTCCTGCTCCGGAATAATTCCTACCAGTTCCCGTATGCCGATGGGATCCTTTTCCACATCAAGACCGAGTACAGTTGCTGAACCACCATCAGACCGGATCTGCCCGGTCAGCATCTTTATCATTGTAGTCTTTCCGGAACCGTTGGGGCCAAGCAAGCCAAAGAGCTCCCCTTTTCCCACGGATAAAGAGACGTTGTTGACAGCAGCTACATCCCCATACTGCTTAAACAGTCCCAGTGCTTCGATAATTCCCGGACTCTTCTCCATAGGGCTCATGTTTTTTTGTGTTCTGTATTAAGGATATGCCATTTCACCAGAAGATTCCTCAGCAGACCGATTGCGGGTGCATTGCGGAGTTGAGTTAATTACTATACGTCAAACCGACAAAATCTAGTACTTATGTACGCATTACGCATGAGCAATCTCCCGCCGTATCTTTTTGCACGGATCGACGAGATGAAAGCTGAACAACAGAAAAAAGGTGTAGACATCATCGACCTTGGAGTGGGGGATCCGGATCTCGCTACCCCGCCCCATATCGTAGAATCCCTCTGCCAGGCAGCAAAGAACCCGGAGAACCACCACTACCCGTCGTACGTGGGTATGCCCGCATACCGTAGCGCAGTTGCCGACTGGTACAAGCAGCGGTTTGGCGTCACGCTCGATGCCGGTAAAGAGGTTGTTGCCCTTATGGGCTCTAAAGACGGTATCGCCCATATTGCCGAGGCGTTTGTCAATCCTGGCGATTACGTGCTTGCCCCGAGCCCCGGCTACCCGGTGTACCGGACAGGTACCCTCTTTGCGGAGGGACGGGTACACGAGATGCCGCTCACACGGAAGAATAATTTCATTCCTGTGCTTGCGGATATTCCAAAAGATGTGGCCAAAAACGCAAAAATTATCTACATCAATTACCCCAACAACCCGACCGCAGCAATAGCACCGGACGGGTTCTACCGTGAGGTTGTGGACTTTGCTGCCGATAATGATATTGTCGTAGTCTCGGACAATGCGTACTCCGAGATCGCATTCGACGGGTACAGGGCGCCCTCGTTTTTGGAAACTAAAGGTGCCATGGACGTAGGTATCGAGATGCACTCGCTATCAAAGACCTACAATATGACCGGTTGGCGGATCGGTATGGCAGTCGGCAACACCGAGATCCTTGCCGGGCTCGGACGGGTCAAGACCAACGTGGATTCCGGGGTCTTCAATGCAGTGCAGCACGCGGCAATCACCGCACTCCGCGGTTCACAGGACTGTGTAAAGGAAGCCTGCGCCATCTACCAGGAACGCCGCGATGTGCTGATTACCGGCATGCGGAGTCTCGGGTTTGATGTGCCCACCCCCAAGGCAACCTTCTATGTCTGGGTTCCTGTCAATGACTGCATGGCCTTCTCGGCAAAACTGCTCAATGAAGCCGGCATTGTTGCAACCCCTGGAGTAGGGTTTGGTGCCAGCGGCGAAGGCTATGTACGGTTTGCTATCACCCGCCCGGTGGCACGGATCAACGAGGCAATCGAACGCATGAGGAGGCTGAACCTGTGAAACTCGCTCACCACCTGACGGTCGAGAACGGACACCTGAAGATTAACGGGCAGGACTGTGTTGCGCTTGCAGAAAAATACGGGACTCCACTCTATGTCACGAGCGAGGACCGGGTTGTCGAGCAGTTTGAGAGCTACAGGAAAGCCTTCGGAGCCCGCTACCCCAAAGTCCAGGTACTCTTTGCAGCAAAAGCCAACGGCAACCTCGCGATAATGCGGGCACTTGCAAAACTAGGGGCGGGTGCAGACATATTCTCATCTGGAGAACTGCATCTCGCACTTGAAGCCGGCATGACGCCGGAAAAACTGCTCTTCAATGGCAGTTCAAAGACCCCGGCTGACCTGAAACTTGCGGTTGAAAAAGGCGTGAAAGTATCGGTGGACTCGCTTGACGAACTCCACCAGCTCGATGCAGCTGCCCGGGCTGCAGAAAAAACCGTCAAGATCGCGTTCCGCGTCAACCCGGCGCTTGAAGTCCCCACCCACCCGAAGATCGCAACCGGTCTTGCCACCAGCAAGTTCGGCATCCCCCACAAGGAGATTCCCGCCGCATACCGGGAAGCCATGGGATGCAAAAATATCCAGCCGGTGGGAATTCACTGCCATATTGGCTCACAGATCCTCGAAGTTGAACCCTTTGTCCGCGCTGCTGAAGTGATGGTGCGCATAGCAAAGGAACTCACCAACATGGGCGTGAAACTTGAGTTCATTGATCTCGGTGGCGGACTGGGAATTCCGTATCACCATGATACTGATCCGTCCCCATCTCCGGAAGACTATGCCGCAAAGGTCATCCCGGTCTTCAAGGCGGGTGTTGAGGCTTGCGGGATCACCCCCGAACTCTGGATAGAGCCAGGCCGTTCACTCGTAGCCGATTCTACGATCCTCCTCACCCGGGTCAATTCGACAAAATCCGCTCACAAGCGGTTTGCCAACGTGGATGCGGGGTTCAACCTGCTCATCCGGCCCGCGATGTATGATGCATACCATGAGGTTATTGTTGCAAACAAGGCAGATGCCCCGCTCACAACAGAATATACCGTGACAGGCCCGATCTGCGAGACCGGTGACATACTTGCACCCGACCGGAAACTCCCCGAACTGGCAGCTGGAGATATCATCGCGGTGCTCGATACAGGTGCATACGGGTTTGCCATGTCATCGCAATACAACAGCCGCCCACGCTGCCCCGAAGTAATAATCCGTGGAACACAGGCCGGACTTATGCGAAGGGGAGAGACTGTTGCTGATATAACAGCCACCATGGAACGCCCTGACTGGCAGCGGTAAGCGGAGAGCCCTGTGGTCCTCTTTCACTATGCACTGGTCGATGACCTGATCACAACCGACGAGTTCCAGCAACGCGTAGATAAGAAGATTGATGATTGCGGCGACCTTGTCGATGAACCGACCGCCGCCATGATGGTAATCGGTGAACTGGGCCGGCAGCATGTGAAGATCAAGGGGCTGAGCGGAAAGTCCAGCCTGTTTTCATTTTTCGGAAAAGTAGTTGACAAGACCGAACCCAAAGAATTTGACAGGGCCGATGGCGAAAAAGGTTGGGTTGCCACCCTGCTATTAGGGGACGAAACAGGAACTACGCGGGTGGTGCTCTGGGACGAGAAGGCAGGTGCAGCAGTGGATGTAGCCATTGGAGATGTGTTAGAGATCATCGGCCGGCACCCGGGAAAAAGTACCAAAGAGATCTATGCCCTGGCCCTGCGCCTGGCAAGCTGTGAGATCACCTGCAACCTGCCGGCCCAAGGTGCAGGCAGTCTCTCCAATGAACCGGTTGAACTCGATGCAATTGTGATTGCCATAAACGAGCCACGCACGTTCAACCGGAGGGATGGGACCGCCGGTGAGATGATAGAAGCGGTTATTGGCGATGATAAGGGTTCGGCACGGCTCGTTGCATGGGCGCCGGAACTATTGTGCGATATCACTCCCGGTATCACGGTGCATATCAGCGGTGCAAAACCCAACAATAAAAGTGAAGGCAGGGATTACAGTCTTGATGAAACAAGTACTGTCACAGTAACAGATACTGTGGTTTCTGTGCCATTCACTCATCTTAGTTCCGTGAGCGATCAGGGAATTTATTCAGTGAAAGG
The DNA here is from genome assembly GCA_025360805.1 of Methanomicrobiales archaeon. Lineage (GTDB taxonomy): Archaea > Halobacteriota > Methanomicrobia > Methanomicrobiales > Methanospirillaceae > Methanoregula. The sequence continues at coordinate 6,363 of JANYBK010000097.1, read as the reverse complement.
GCAGGTAAAACAGCAGCAGCAGCCTCGCACTTTCACCACCCGGAACGGTACTGCTTCCTGGGTGAGAAATGTCATAATCGTTGATGAAGGAGAGGAACTCAGACTGGTTCTCTGGGGCGATTTTGCCCTTACGCCATTAAAGACAGGTGAACGGGTTGAAGTTTACCACGCAACAGCTAAACCCGGGCGGTTTGGAGGCATTGAACTTGGAGTGGGACGAGGCAGTGCATTGCGGGTGCCGGATGAAGAGGCACACACAATTGTTTTTTCCGGAACCATCATTCACGGTCTGGGGTGCACATTTATCGATAATGGTACTGACCGCTACTTGATAGAGGGCAGTTTTCCGCACGGTACCGGACTTAAAGTAACAGGACTCATAAAAGGGAGCCGAATTGTTCCAACTCAGGCAGAACCGGTTGTTCTCAAACGGGATGATGTTCTGGCACATCTACAAAGATTTAACGAGAGTCTCAAAGGTTAAAAAAACACTTTCACACCACGCACTCCGTGGGGTTATATGCGAGTGTATAACATCTTGTTGTGCCATAGGAGTTGTAAAGAAATGGCTGAAGGACCATTAAGCATTGAAGATTTACCGGGCGTTGGCCCGAGCACCGCAGACAAGCTCCGCGAAGCTGGTTACCTCTCGGTGGAAAGTATCGCTACCGCATCGCCGGCAGAACTCTCTGAAGTCTCGGAGATCTCTGAGTCAACCGCAAAAAAGATCATCAAAGCAGCAAGAGAAGCTGCAGATATCGGCGGGTTCAAGACAGGAAAAGATATCTTTGAACAGAGAAAGGATATCAAAAAACTGTCATTCCGGGTTCCTGAACTTGATGCCCTGCTGGGCGGGGGAATGGAGACACAGGCAATCACCGAGATGTACGGTGAGTTTGGTTCCGGTAAGAGTCAGATCGTCCACCAGATGGCAGTCAACGTGCAGCTTCCCACCGAACTGGGGGGACTGGACGGGAGCGCCATCTACATAGATACGGAGAATACCTTCCGTCCCGAACGTATCGAGCAGATGGTAAACGGCCTGGGATTAGATAATATCCCGGATGTGGATGAATTTTTACAAAATATCCATATTGCCCGGGCTCACACTTCCGACCACCAGATGCTGCTCGTGGAGAACTCACGCGACCTTGCGACAGAACTCAAAAACAGCGACAAACCGGTCAAACTCTTCATCATCGACTCGCTCACTGCGCATTTCCGGGCAGAATATGCTGGCAGGGGTACGCTTGCCACCCGCCAGCAGAAGCTGAACCGGCACATGCACGAGCTCTTCAAGCTCATCGATGAGCACAACGGAGTAGGGCTCGTAACCAACCAGGTTATGTCCAACCCGGCAGTATTCTTTGGAGACCCGACAAAGCCAATCGGGGGCAACATTGTCGGGCACACGGCCACCTTCCGTCTCTACCTGCGCAAGAGCAAAGGCGGAAAACGTATTGCACGTCTCGTGGACAGTCCCAATCTTCCCGAGGGAGAAGCCCCGTTCATTGTCGAAGAAGCAGGTCTCAAGTCGTGTTAAAAGCAATCCTGACAGATATTGACGGGACGATCACTGATTCGTCCCGCCGGATCAACACCGGTGCAATCGATACTATCAGGTCTCTTGTTGATAATGGAATTGAAGTAGTTCTTGCAAGCGGGAATACTTCCTGCTTCATGGATGCTCTCTGCAAAATGATCGGTACACACGGTACCTTCATTGCAGAGAATGGAGGGGTGTTCAGGGTCGGATTTACCGGCACCCCTCACATCCGGGGCGATCAGGGAATATGCCGTGCTGCACTGGAATTGTTGCAAAGACATTACCGCACTCAGGGAATAGAACTGGAACTCTATAGCCCCACCTATCGCTATGCAGACCTAGCATTTGGCCGGACGGTGCCTGTCGATGAGGTGAAAATGCTCTTAAAAGAATACCGGGTACAGGTGCTTGATACAGGTTATGCCATCCACCTGCAAGCCCCCGGAGTGGATAAGGGAACTGCCCTTGTTGCACTGGCACAGGAGATGGGACTTTTACCTTCTGATTTCCTTGCCATTGGCGATTCTCTCAATGACATTCAGATGTTAAAAACTGCCGGCATCGGAGCAACCGTTGCAAATGGTCATGCATCAGTCAAGGCAGCGGCACAGTATGTTGCAAAAAAAGAATATGGTGATGGATTTGTAGAAGTTGTAAAAAAATATGAATCCTATCTTCGCGCTGCAAAGCGATCGACGACAATATAATCTTTTATATCCTTGACTGCTTCAAAGGAAATTTTTAAGATCTTGTCATCTTCCATATCATAATTTGCTGTGTCAAATGTCTGGTCCGGGTGGATGAGCATCTCAACAACCTGTCCGGAATCAAAATCGACCCTGATGTTTTTCAGGGTACCGATAAGTTTCCCATCGTTGCTCATAATCTTCTTTCGCGATAGGGTGCGGGCAAATACACGTGTCATTAAAAAATTGACGATGTATAAATATTTAAACTGTTCTAAAAATACAGGACAAAAAAGTGTTTTTTTGGATTAATCACTTACTTAATGTTCATTTGAAAAGATCTGCCGCCATTCTTATATCCGATCCACGCATGGTCTTTCTGCCCGCATGGTCAGACATTTTCTTGGCCTCAGTTGCAAGGAATGTCCCGTATTCTTCCATTAGCTCTGCAAGGGTTTCACAGGCGTCAGCACTGACACGCTCGGCCCCGGTATTTTTGATAATTCGTTCAACTGCTGCCTGGGATAATTCTGTCATTGATACATCTCCATTCATACAATTTCATTCAAAATATCTAAAGATGTTGTTTTAGAGCGCGGGAAATACCTTGATGATATCAGACTGGGTAATAATCCCGACAGGTGTCCCGTCCTCAACAACGATCAATCTGCCAATCGCCCGCTCCTTGAACCTGCTGATCACATTAAAAAGCCGGGTATCTGAAGTGGCTTCCACGACATCAGTTGTCATCACCTCTGTCACTTTTGTTGTCAGGGGCAGGTTCTTTTCTATGGATTTTGCAATATCGCTCATAGTAATAATACCGGCCAGCTTCCCGTTTTTGAGTATAGGAGCTCCGTGAATATGTTCGTGGTTAAAAAGGACAAGTGCATCGTAAAGCGTGTTTAAATGGGTAAGTGTTTTGAGCGGGCTGCTCATATAGTACCTGATCGGCTTTTTGGGAAGCGATATGATCTCTGATGTAGCGATAAGGAGCGATTGTGTGGATTCGTCTTTACCGAACACTTCGCCACGAATCAGGAGCTTGTTAACCGGTGTGGGGCCAACAGTAACCTGGTCCCCAACCTCAAAGAGTTTGGCACTCCCGACCAGTTTGATTACCGCATGACAGATATCAGGATGACAAAGTGTAGTAAAAGCGATCTCAAGGACATTTGCCCCGGCAACCAGGTTTCCATTCCTGCTGATTGCTACATCATAATCACCCGCTTCGGATACATTGAAATTGAGTGCCTTGTAAGCAAGCCCCGTTGGCATGTATCCCCCTTTAGGACCGGGCACACCGTCCACAAGGCCAATCGCCTTTAATGACTGCATCTGGTTGCGCACAGTCCCCGGGTTGCGCTGGATCAGGTTGGCGATATCTTCGCCTTTTATTGAGTGAGACTGCCTGTGGTAGAGGGTGATTAATGTAATCAGGATATCTTTTTGGATCAGGGACAGGTCCATAACGATAAACCGTATGACTGTCCATTAATATATAGGTAAGCGATTTATGGAATTCGAAAAAATGCCGACGGTACCAACTGCGGATGAGATCCTTGACCGGAGTTTCCGACGTGCAGCAAAGAAGATGAAAGAGAAGACCAACAAGGAGCGCGCAAACGAAGAGTTTGTCCGGGCTGTTGGTGCAGCGGTTCACGATCGCCTTGTTTATATAATACGGGGATTTCCCGAATTTGATGATCTTCCCCCCTTTTACAGGGAACTGGCTGATATCCTATACGGGATTGAACGGATAAAAATGTCACTCGGTGCAGTCGGCTGGGCAGCCAAGCACACTAAGATTATCGGAAACCAGCTGGCAGTGCAGTCCCGAAAGGCTGCCGATACCCTCATTGTGCGTAAACGCGCAGTGGCCCGGCTCGCCTCAATGGTGCACCAGATTGATAAGGACCTGCACTTTTTAAACGAAGTGAGAAATGTCCTGCGCCATCTCCCCAACGTAGAAGAGGCATATACCATCGTGATCGCTGGCTACCCCAATGTAGGGAAATCCTCGTTTATCAAGCGGGTATCCTCAGCAGCTCCTGAAGTGGCAGCATACCCGTTTACCACCAAAGGGATCATTATCGGACACCGGGATCTGCCACGCGAGCGAATCCAGTTTGTGGATACGCCGGGCATTCTTGATCGCCCGGCAGAAGAACGCAACCAGATCGAGCGGCAGGCACTTTCAGCGATGATGAATGTTGCAGATGTGGTGCTCTTCATCCTCGACCCTTCAGAGCACTGCGGTTATCCTATGGATGTCCAGCTCCACCTGCGCGATGAAGTAGTAGGTATGGTGGACGTGCCAATGATTGTTGTTGCCAACAAGTCTGATCTCGTAGCAGGAGAGGGTTACATGACAATGTCAACCCAGACCGGAAACGGGATCGATGCAGTACTTGCAGAGATACTTGCACACAAGCCGGAACCGGTGGAAAAGAAGAGGACTGTTACAGATATAAGATCCCCTATCATCCATGAACCCGAGGAACCGGAGATGGATGATGATTCCGACTCATCTGAGAAAGTGAAAAAACCCAAAAAGAAACGGCTTCACCGTAAGCCACGCACAGATCGTGCGGGTTTGAATCCCGAAACGGTCTGATTCCTCTTTTTTGTGATTTTAAGAAATGGGTATAATCTTGTGGGTTCACCCAGTTGTACCCGAAATAAACAAGGCAGTCGTTTCTAGGGATTCAGTACACCGTGCTTCCATCCTCACCAATTAAGAAGATCCTAAATGAGATAATTAGTCAGCAGTTTTCCAAATTTTGATGACCCAAATTATCGAAAAAGTAAATTTTTTCAATTAAGTTATTTTCTCCGGATATTCAGATGCATGTATACTTTTCAATTTGGGCATTACGAATATCTTGTATTTTTCTTGTATCGCTTCCATAGCAATTTGATTTTCTTGAGTCCAGCCTGGCTGCTCTAAAACGAAAAAATCGTAAGAACATTCCGGTTTTATCTTCATTTCTGTAGCAATTCCAATGACTTTTTTGTTTTTCTTAAATGATCCTCGCGCAACATAACACACTTGTAGGAGCATTGATTTCCTCACATCACGTGAAAAGGATTCATCTAAAAAAACGAAACAGTAGGTTGTACCAATGCCATCAATCATACGGAATAAACGATTGTTTTTCAATTCTTGATTTGCTGATACCCACGCATCGTAAAACGATCTCCCTAAAACCCTCCGATTAAATCGATTCGGACGCGCTAACTCTCTAGCTACTTTTTCGTATTCACTACCCCCAGTATGGGCGCGATCAATCAAACTATCCCACCCATAACTGACCATATCGGCTTCTTTTTTGGCGATATATTCGGGTCGATTGTTAATTTGTTCCCACCCACATTGTTCGATGATTACTGAGTCTATTTTTTCAAACCGGTCAAACCCGCGATTGTTCATGAGATAATAAGCCAATAACTCTTTTTCCCCGCCGTATAACGTGATACTTTTACTTACTCTGATCAGATTTTCCTTTTTCCTGAGATATTCAATAAAATCCCAAATTGTATCAAGTTCCTTCAGGGCGATCTCAGTAAACTCTTTTGAAAAAATATGAATTACATTATTGTTGGTAATTTCTACAAAATCATAGGACTCTTCATCAGGTCCGACAAGAGCAGAAATTAAAAAAATTCTTTGGATTAATGCAGGATTGAAAAGTTCTTTGCCCCGTCTTGGATTTTCAAGTTCCACAGGAGTTTTTAGCTCAAATAATTGTCTTTTTGCGCCAAGAAGTTGTTTTTTATTTTTATCAATATCACTTTTTTTTCTCTTACCGTTCTTGTCCAACTTTGTATCCTTCACCTGCCAAATGATCGCAATATCGTCATAGACGATCAGTAAGTCACAGAGTTCCTTTTTACCTTTATTTTCCGGCAGACGTGGCCTTAAATAACACCAGTCCTTAAGAAATGTTTTTTTTGCTAATTCATAAACAAAGTCTTCGGCTTTTGTTCCTTTTTCGTTAAATGTGTTACTTACTTCCGATTTTTTGGACATATTAAGATCAACCCGACCATCGGCAGTAAAAATTCTTTGATTTTTATTTATTTTGTACATAGATATTTACCGGAGAAGAAACTAACATGAACATACCG
>JANYBK010000095.1 GCA_025360805.1 Methanomicrobiales archaeon | reverse complement strand
TCAGTGCCGATGATCCTTACAACCAGTGTGCTCATCAGCCAGTTTATTTCAAACGTTCCCTTTGTTGCGCTTTTTCAGCCAATGATCCTGCAGGCTGGCGGAGGTACAACCGCCCAGCTGATGGCACTTGCGGCAGGGAGCACCATTGCAGGGAACTTAACGATCCTTGGCGCTGCAAGTAATGTAATAATTATCCAGAATGCCGAGAAGCAGGGCGAGACGATCTCCTTTATGGAGTTTGCAAAAGTGGGGATCCCGCTTACGATACTCCAGATTGTGGTGTACTTGATTTTTCTTTCTCTGATATGATCCAGATCCTTTTTCGGTGATGTTTCCGAAAAAAAACGGGTGACTGTTTCCTTGTTTCAGTTCATGGAATTGAATGGGATTTTTTCGGGGTTATAGAGAGGATTTGTGAATCTTTCTCATTTACTATGGGTTGAAAAAGAAGGCACATTGCTATTTTGAATAGGTAATGCATGTATTGGGTACATTATAAAGATGAAGGCGAATGCCCAAATACCCCCAAACACGATGAACGCTACCGCCCCCGACGGGGCGCCCCCGCGGCGGTTTTAATGAATAAATGTTAAACCGCCTTGCCCTGCAGTACCTCGGATAGGCTCTGAAGCTAGGAACCCTCACAATTATTTTTGTACTGTATCTTACCCCCACGAAATAACTGAAAGACACATTTATAGTTTTTTTGGGCTGCATGTCTAACTGTCCGGACTTGGACTGACATGGGCGACTATGTTTATTTCCATAAACATAAGAGATCTGGAAGTAAACACCGGATCTCTTATAATCAGGTTGAGATATTTGAAAAAATCCTGAACCCTGGATACTGATTGCCGGAACGGACTGATTTCATGAATGTGACCATCGATCGTATGGAATGTGTGAGTTGTGGGGCGTGCTGGAACACCTGCCCTGAACTCTTTGAGCAAAATCCCTGTGATTCTCTCTCACAAATCGCAGAATCACTCAGGTTCTGTGGCGATCGTGCACAAGGAATTGTTATGGAAAACCAGATCGCATGTGCTCGCCAGGCAGCAGATCTCTGCCCGGTCCAGATAATTACCATTTCAGTAGATGAATCCGAGAAAATATAATGTCAAAAACAATATACCTCACAATAGCCGGTGAATTGATTCTATGCAGGATAAAGATCGTGAAGAACTAAAAGAGAAAGTGCTTGCGGTAAATGATCTGATTGCATACCAGACAGGCACTGTTGCCAGCAGGATGATCGTTTTTAAGAAAGCAGGGACAATGACTGTTTTCTCTTTTGATGAAGGTGAAGGATTGTCTGAGCATACCGCACCGTACGATGCAATTCTTGAAGTCACTGATGGGGAAGCTGAAGTGCAGATTGCTGGTGCACCCTTCACTGTGCATACTGGCGAATTGATCATTCTTCCGGCAAACAAACCGCACGCCGTATTTGCAAAAAAAAGGTTCAAGATGATGCTTACAATGATCCGCGAGTAAAGATCTTTTCCCTTGGAAAATCTGCGGGCAATGAAAAACCGGAGATTTTAAAAGGCCCTACCTTAAACTATCAGTCAGTTGATTTACCATGGTCGAGTATGAACCCCCAAAGCACGAAAACAAACCGGACGAGAAACGCGAAGAGCTCAAAGGAAAAGTGATCCGTCTCAAAGATCTGGTCAGCTACGCGGATGGCGCTGTAGCCAGTCGCATGGTAATCTCGCGAAAAGCGGGAAACATTACTATCTTCTCGTTTGACGAGAACGAGGGACTCTCTGAACACACCGCACCATTTGACGCACTGGTTACAATTCTTGAGGGGGAATGTGAAGTCTGGGTTGCGGGTCAGACTTTCCACATGGATGTGGGCGAGACAATCATCTTTCCGGCAAATGTTCCGCATGCCTTGTCAGCCATTACAAAATTCAAGATGAACCTGACGATGATCAAGGAGTGAATGCATGCCCGGCGATGACAAGGATGGATATTACTGCTCAATTTGTGGAGGAATACCTCCTGACAAGATCAAGACGAAACGGATCTTAATCGACGGGAAAGAGACGGGCATCGATCATCTTGAATTTGTTTTTGATGAGGTCAAAAAACTCAAACTTGAAAACAATACTGCGATCTCTGAAGAACTCATCAAACGGGTGAAGGTCTTTAATTACGTACCTACAAAAAAGACGGCCGAATATACAGCAGCCCTCATCCGTGAGTACCAAAAATTTTTAACTGAACGATAATTGTATCCAGATAGTTTTTTTTTAAATAACACATTGTTGACTGTGAATGAATTAAAATTTATTTTCTTTTCATGGTAATAGATGCAATACCAATTGTTGCAATAATCCCTATTTCAAGTCCCAATGGCGATGATTGAGAAGGTGTGTCAGTTGGCCACTGTGTGATACTTGGTCGTGTTATCGTTTTTGTTGGAGAAATAGTTAGTACAGCATTTGTATATGCTGTTATAACTGGAGAAGTCGTTTCAGTTTTTTGGACGGTTGTAATTATTGTAAGAAGGGAGGTTGTTGGAATTGGTGTGGTCACCGATGTTGTAACAGGTATGGTTGTTGGTAATGTGGTTTGAATTGTAGTACTAGTTGGAATTGATGTGGTCCCCGAGGTTGTAACCGGTATAGTTGTTGGTAATGTGGTTTGAATTGTAGTACTAGTTGGAATTAATGTGGTCACTGATGTTGTAACAGGCATGGTGGTTGGTGAACTGGTTGGAGCATTAGCAGAGTTATCGACATTAATAATGACATTATAATCTTTGTCAATAGTATTTAGTGCATCATCTTTTACTGTAATACGATGAAGGATATATTGTCCCGATTGTGCAGATTGAGGGATAGTATATGTGTATTGACCAGTCCATTGATTTCCATTCTTTGTTATTGGAAAGGAAATGGACCAACTTGTCCCTTGAGGATTTTTAATGTGAGTCCAAGCATTGACAATATTTGTTTTAGATGTTCCTGAAATGGTAAAAATTACATCCCCGCCATTTACAACATTTGTTGTTGAGGATGTCACTGAGTCTATTGTGGCGGGTTGTGCATTAGCAGAGTTATCGACGTTAACAATGATATTATAATCTTTGTCAATAGTATTTAGTGCATCATCTTTTACTGTAATACGATGAAGGATATATTGTCCCGATTGTGCAGATTGAGGGATATTATATGTGTATTGTCCAGTCCATTGATTTCCATTCTTTGTTACTGGAAAGGAAATGGACCAACTTGTCCCTTGAGGATTTTTAATATGAGTCCAAGCGTTGACAATATTTGTTTCAGAGGTTCCTGAAATGGTAAAAATTACATCCCCGCCATTTACAACATTTGTTGTTGAGGATATCACAGAGTCTATTGTGGGAAGTGATGCTGATGCCGAAGCTGGCATTACAATAGCGAGAAAACAAAAAAAAATAATTATACAAATATAGGGTAAAACCTTTCCTTTAACAAAAATTTGCATGAAGGCCATTCCTAATAGATTTATTTCAATTTAAGTTATATAAATAGACCCCGATATAGATTTTTAATTGATATAAAAAAAACCACGTTACAACTCATGACACAATTTTAAAAAGATCTGAGCACAGATACGGTATCAGCACATGGATATCCTCTCTATCATTCTCATCATTGCCGGGCTCTGCCTGTTTGAGACGATCACCAGCATCGATAATGCGATTATCAACGCTGAAGTCCTCTCAACAATGGGAGAGCGGGCCCGGAAATGGTTTTTACTCTGGGGGCTGCTCTTTGCCGTCTTTGCTGTCCGCGGCCTTTTGCCTTGGTTAATTGTCTGGATGTCCACACCGTCACTTGGCCCCATCGGTGCACTGACTGCCACATTCTCTTCTGACCCTGTAGTCATCGCCGCAATTGAGCATTCATCTCCCATCCTCCTTATGGGTGGCGGGGTATTCTTACTCTTCCTCTTCTTCCATTGGCTTTTCTTAGAGGAGAAGCATTTCGGCCTGCGGGGAGAGCGCTACATAGCGACAAAAGGTGTCTGGTTTTTTGCGATAGTGTCTGTTCTTCTCGCTGCGATCGTCTGGTTCGCTCTTGCAAAGAGCCCGATGATTGCCTTTGGTGCTGTCATCGGTTCAACAGCATTTTTTATTGTTCACGGTTTTCGCCAGAATGCAGAAACGGCAGAGAAAAAGATGCTTCATGGCAATATGTCGGACATCAGCAAGATCTTTTATCTTGAAGTGATCGATGCGACATTTTCAATCGATGGCGTTGTAGGGGCATTTGCCTTCACCATGGCAGTACCCTTGATCATCATTGGAAACGGTCTCGGGGCGTTTGTCGTTCGTGAGTTGACCGTACGCAATGTGGACAAGATCAAGAAGTACATTTATTTAAAAAATGGCGCGATGTACTCCATTCTGATCCTGGGTTGTATCATGATTACCGACAGTTTCGGTTTTCCCATACCATTCTGGGTATCTCCCCTTCTCACGTTTGGCATCGTTGGATGGTTCCTGTTAAAATCCATGAAAGCGATCCCGAAAATCTCCGTAACCTAATCTTTTTTTTACTGAGGACGTGAGTGACTTTCCGGTCATTGGAATTGTCAGATTTGTCTCCTATCTTTTATCCTGCACATTCAGAAGTAATATAAGGCTGTAACAGGAGATTACCGAGCAAGAAAGAATCTCTGATCAATTGCGAGTAGATACAACCATGGCAGACACGGAAAAAAAGAAGGCCGAGATAAAAATCTCGGGTATGCACTGTGCTACATGTGCAGTGAATATCGAGGAATCTTTAGCGGGACTTTCCGATGTTACAAAAGCGCAGGTGAACTTTGGCACAGATACTGCACACGTTGAGTACGACCCATCCAAAGTATCGCTTGCCACTCTTGAAAAAACAGTCAAAGAGGTTGGATACGATGTTGTAAACAGTCAGGTCACGATAAAAGTCGGCGGGATGATGTGCGCTACCTGTGTCGAGACTATCGAGACCTCTCTCAAAGAACTCCCCGGCATTGTGTCTGCAACCGTGAACCTTGGAACGGAAAAAGCGTATGTCATGTATAATCCTTCAGTCTCCGGCATCGACGACATGAAGAAGGCGATTGAGGAAGCAGGGTACCAGTATCTCGGGATCTCCGGAGAGGTGAGTGAGGAGGCAGAAAAGATTGCGAGGGATAAGGATCTGCACGACAAGTTTGTCCGGTTCATGGTTGGTTTTGCGGTGAGTATCCCGCTCATGCTCGCGATGTGGGTCCCACTCCCCCTGTCGATGCAACAGCTTGGTTATGTGATGCTTGTTATCTCTACACCCGTCTTTGCCTACGTTGCCTACCCGATATTCCGGGCCGCATGGATCTCTCTCTCGCATCGCATGCTCTCCATGGACGTCATGTATGCGATGGGTACCGGAGTAGCATTCGTCTCCAGTGTCTTTGGCACATTTGGCATTGTGTTCACCCACGAGTTCATGTTCTACGATACCGCGATTATGCTTGCGGCCTTCCTCACGCTCGGGCGTTATTTGGAAGGACGGGCAAAAGGTAGAACTTCTGAAGCCATTAAAAAATTAGCCGGCCTCCGTGTCAAGACGGCAATTTTGATCCGTGACGGACAAGAAATGGAAGTTTCTGTTGAAGATGTGGTTGTTGGCGATCAGGTAATCGTAAAGCCCGGTGCCAAAGTGCCGGTCGATGGCGAGGTCGTTGCCGGTGAAAGTTATGTCAATGAAGCCATGATTACCGGAGAACCCGTCCCGCCGCTCAAGACCCCGGGCAGTCGTGTCGTTGGCGGAACCCTGAACACCAACAGTGTGCTCACCGTCCGGGCAACAAAAGTTGGCAAGGAAACAATGCTTGCACAGATCATCCAGATGGTGGAAGATGCACAGGGTTCAAAACCCCCGGTCCAGCGGATTGCTGATGTTGCAGTCACATACTTTATTCCGGTTGTGCTCATCATCGCAGCACTAACATTTGTTGTGTGGTTCTTCCTGCTGGGATCAACGCTCCTGTTCGCACTCACGGCACTCATCTCTATCCTTGTGGTTGCCTGTCCATGTGCACTCGGGCTTGCCACACCGACTGCGGTTACTGTTGGTGTTGGTCGTGGTGCGCAACTTGGTATCCTGATCCGGAATGGGGAAGCACTGGAGGTTGCCGAGAAAGTGACGACCGTCATTTTCGATAAGACCGGGACCTTAACCAAAGGAAAACCGGAAGTGACCGATCTTATTCCGGTTGGGATTTCGGAAGAAACACTGCTCTCATTTGCTGCCAGTGTTGAGAAGAACTCACAGCATCCTCTTGCCCAAGCAGTTGTAAGACGAGCTGAAAGCCGGGGAGTGAACATTGAACCGGCAGAACAGTTTGACACGTTTGGTGGGAAAGGAGTTTCCGCTAAAGTCCTTTTTGAGATCGTGCTTATCGGCAATCGTGCGTTCCTGCAGGAAAAAGGTGTTTCAGTACCCGCCGGGCTTGATGAGCGGATCACCGTTCTTGAGCAGGATGGTAAGACCGCGGTGCTTGTTGCCGCCGGTGGCCAGATGGCCGGTGTAATCGCTATCGCTGATACTCTCAAGGACACTACTCGGGATGCCATAACAGAGTTTAAAAAAATGGGTGTCCGGATTGTTATGATCACCGGGGATAACAAGCGCACAGCAGATGCGATCGCCCGCCAGATCGGTATCGACCGGGTGATTGCAGAAGTATTGCCACAGGATAAAGAGGCTGAAGTAAAAAAACTTCAGGCTCTGGGAGAAGTGGTTGCGTTTGTCGGTGATGGGATCAATGATGCTCCGGCACTTGCACAGGCAGATGTTGGTATCGCAATAGGTAGCGGCACCGATGTAGCAATTGAGAGTGGGGATATCGTCTTAATGAAAGATGATCTGCTCGACGCAGTAGCAGCAGTCCAGCTCTCAAAAAAAGTGATGGGCAGGATCAAGGGCAATATCTTCTGGGCTTTTGCGTATAATGCTGCGCTCATACCGGTTGCGGCAGGTGTACTCTATCCCTCGTTTGGCATCACATTCCGGCCCGAGCTTGCCGCTCTTGCAATGGCGGCAAGTTCTGTTACGGTAGTGACGCTTTCTCTCCTGCTCACAAAGTATATACCCGACGCGAAGAAAGGGAGATAAAAGAGGTGTTTTAAAAATGGCAATCGATCCTATCTGTAAGATGACAGTAGATGAGAAGACTGCAAAACTCACCAGCGAGTACAAAGGGAAGAAATATTATTTCTGTGCCCCGGGCTGTAAGAAGAAATTCGATACGGACCCTGCAAAGTACGCGTGAGAATCCTTTTTTGCGCGTTTCAGGATAATTCCCTGAATCTCCCTTATTTTTACCCTTAATCGGAGAATATTGATATAGAATCAGTCGTTAACGTTTTTTCTGCTCAACGTACACGGGCATTAAATCAGGAAAAAGGCGGAATTATGTCGTTTTTCATCATAAATCCTGAACTCTACGCGTGGGTCATTTTACCTCTCCTTATATTTATCGCCCGTATTGGCGATGTGAGCATGGAGACTATCCGGGTCATCTACATATCCCGTGGGATCAAGTATCTCGCCCCGATCATTGCCTTCTTTGAGATTGTTATCTGGCTGCTTGCCATGGAAGTTGTGATGAGCGACCTTTCCAATATAGCAAATTTCTTTGCGTTTGCTTTCGGGTTTGCGATGGGGACCTATGTCGGACTTGTAATCGAGGAGAAGTTATCCATCGGAATGGTAATCCTGCGCATTGTCACAACAGAAGAATCCAATGAAGAGATTGCCTCATTTCTCCAGTCAGAAAATTTTGGGGTTACGAGCCTCGATGCAAAAGGCGCAAGGGGCGATGTCAAGATGATTCTTACACTCGTAAACCGCGTTGATGTGCCTCGCATAACAGAACATCTCCAGACAACAAACCCTCACGCATTTTTTTCAATTGAGGATGTACGGTATGCAAATCAAGGAGTATTCCGCCCGAAAAAACCCAATGCAATCACCGGATTTTTCCATTCATTTATCCGCCCAAGGAAGAAAAAATAGGCGCTCCGTTATTTACTGGATTAAAAAGAAAGTTCATGCAATTTTAAAATAGTTAACGCATGTATTGGACCGAATTATTAAGATGGGACTGCCCTCATACCCCCGAATACGATGAACGCCGCCGCACCCGACGGGGCGCCCCAGTGGCGGTTTTAATGAATAAATGTTAAACCTCCTTGCCCCGCGGCACCTCGGAGAGATCCTGATGTGAGTAACCCTCACATTTGTTTAGGTACCGTATCCTACTCCCACAGAATATCGGAGAGCCAAAAAAAAATTCCTGATACATATCTCATATGTATCTTCTAATAAGGATAATTTAAGTCCCATCGATGCCAAGTGAAAGTAAGACTATGTTCAAGTGCCGGTTATTTTTTTTAGGGGAGTACCGATGAAAACTGAAATGCCTTTATCAAAACCCATTCGCCATTTTCTCAATAAAACTGAGGAACTCTTAGATACTCAGATATCGCTTCTCCGTGAACCCGAAGCAGAACCGGGTGGGACACTGGTCGATTGTTATACCTATGATATTGACCATAATGTGATCATTTTTCCTGCTCAATACGTTGGACTTCTGAAAGATTTCATCATCGCAAAACACTGCACCAACCTGATGATCAAAGGAGCAGCATCAAAAAAAGGCGAATACAAGGTTTGCTCCTATACAGAAGATACTGTAGCGCGTGGTTTACGGCAAATCTATCTGGATGCTCTCAAGGATGAGGTCAATAAAAGGGACAAACTCCCGGTGCAGAAACTCATCCAGATGCTGTTCATCCTTTTCACCCATTTCAACGACGATCTGAATGAACTTCCGTGGAATGCAATAATCAATGCCAGTGTCTATCATCGCATGCCGAAGATCCGGAAAACGCAGCTCTACCATGTGATGAAAGAGAGCAAAAATGATATGGATGAGATGATGGAGCAGGAAGATATCGTTCCCCGCCGGTATTTTGTCCTGAACAAAGCCATGTTTTATGCCCGTGACATGTTTCTTGCAAAAACCCTTCCTGCCGATGAACTGATGCCGGTTCTCAATATTCCCCAGATGAAAAAATTCAATCACCTGGAAGTAAAAGAGATGCTAACTACACGGTGGACACATACTGCCTGGTATCAGTCCAAGGTTTTTGGCGACAATATGCTTGAGATTATTGAAAAGCCTCTTAATCAGGTTAACTGGAGTGCAGAACCATCGCTCGATTATTATTATGATCTCTACAAAATCGGATTCAACTTAACAAATCAACTCATTTCCTATATGACGATGAAAGACTGGTATGTCTGGGAAAAACCCAAACATCTCCTCACGGCACATGACAATAAAGAAGAATACGAAAAGAAAGCGTTAAGGAAAATCTTCGGGGATCTCATTTCCGATTCATGGGAGGAATCTTCATGACGGTAAAAGAGGCAGTTGAACTTTTAAGGAAAGGTTTTTCCTATGCTAAGAGGACCAAATACAAAGAGGCAATGTCATATTATGACAAATCGCTGACTCACGATCCGAAAAACCCTGAAGCCTGGTACCTTAGGGCATCATTGCTGATCGATACCGGAAGGAGCAAAGAAGCGCTTGTTGACTGTGACAAGGCAATTGCACTTGACCAGAATTATGCTCCGGCATGGTCAAAAAAAGGGTTAGCATACTATAATCTTGAACAATTCAAAGAGGGATTGTTTGCAAGTACCCGGGCATCATCATTGAATGGCAATGATGTGTCTGCCTGGTACCTCAAAGGAGTCTGCCTCGATGAGCTGGGCAGGAGCGACGAGGCACAGGAAGCATATGGTAAATCCCTTGAACTGGAGATCATCCTCGATATTGAAAATGAGAAAAAGAAGGTCGGCAGGTAATTTTTTCGTTTTTTTCTCTTTTCCAATTTTCTTTTTTTCCTAACCCTCAGATTTCAGCAGAAGCTTTTGCATGATTTGCCTCTTTACGAAACCATTATACCAATGAAAATCAAGAACATCGATTAATAGGAGGTTGTCGTATGATATCAAAAATTATGGAAGAAGCATTAAACAAACAGGTCAACCGGGAGTATTACTCTGCGTACCTGTATCTTGCAATGTCTGCCTATTTCGAATCCGTCAACATGAAGGGTTTTTCAAAATGGATGCGAATTCAGGCAAGAGAAGAGCAGACCCATGGGGATAAATTCTTAGAATATCTTATGGCTCGCGGTGGAAAGGTTGCACTTCTGGCTATTGAGGCACCTAAGGCAAAATGGGCGTCAGCTGGTAAAGTCTTTGAGGAAGTCTATACCCATGAACAGAAGGTTACCGGCATGATCCATGCTCTTGTAGAACTCGCAATCAAGGAAAAGGATCACGCAACATTTGAGATGCTCCAGTGGTTTGTGAAAGAGCAGGTGGAAGAAGAGGAACATTCTTCCGCAATCCTTGAACAGATCAAGTGTGTTGGCGATGTGCCCGGGCATCTCTTTTACCTTGATCATCAACTCGGCAAGCGGGAATAAATCCAAAATTTTTCTTTTTTATTTGACATTCCTGACCCCCCAATAAAATCATCGATAATTTAAGGCGTTTTCCCTGTCACACCAGGAGCAGATCAAATAAGAATCCCCTCCCTCCAGTGAGAAATAGCAAAAAAATGATCCCTGTGGGGCATACTCGA
>JANYBK010000094.1 GCA_025360805.1 Methanomicrobiales archaeon | reverse complement strand
CAGGGAAACGGCAACGATCCGTGTGATTGCAGAAAATGAGGGGGGGGTGTTCAATGTTAACGGGGGCTGGACTGTCTCCACGTATCCTGTGCAGTCATGGAATGGAGATGGGTAACGTTTGGCCGGGTGAGTATTGGACGGGCACCGGAATGTGCACTTACCGGAGATTTAGGAGATTGAGCAGTACCTGAATGGGCTCAGCTACTCTGTAACCATAAGCCCTCTACCACAAGATCACGAAGAGGGAGAGATCATTATACCTGAAATGGAGCTCTTTTTGTGTCTTTGATGCGATTTTAAAATTGGGTGGGTGTATGAAAAAAGATAATTCTATCAAAGTAACGAAAGAAAGAAGGGACGCGATGGTCTATGAGATAAAGTATTATTTTTCAAAAGAGAGAGAAGAAGAAATAGGCGATTTGGCTTCTGGCCTGATTTTAGATTTCATACTGGAAAAAATCGCACCGGAATTTTACAACCAGGGCGTTTATGATTCTCACAAATACATGGAAGATGCGGTTGAAGATCTATTGTCAATCCAAAAATAAATACGAAATCTGCTTTTTTGCGGGATGGGAGAGATCCCGGAATATTTTTTGATGTGGGATGTAACTCTCCCGGATTTTTCCGGGCTGGGTCCGGACAGGAAATTTTCCGGCAGGACCCCAATCACCGACCCTGTTGAAGTACGGGGGCTGGCCGTATCTCTGCGTAACGGTCCAGCCTTGAGCCGGTGATCGCATACCGTTTGACTATTGCCGGTACATGAACAGGCACCGGAATGTGCACTTGCCGGAAATTTTGGGAGTGTGAACGGTACGGGAAAAAACCCGGGTTCCTGAGGTGCAGGTTTTTTACCTGTTTGTTCAGGTTTCATACGGGGCAGTCTTACTTTTCGCGCGGAGTCTGGCCGGGTAATCCTGACGGGTACCAGACACATTATTCACGTGTATCCGTAATCACCCTGTAGCAGTCCCTCGGCACCAGGATTTCGAAACGTGCCCCTTTTCCCGGCTCACCGGTCTCAGCGATGGTGATGCCGGTAATCGATAGGATCTCCCGGGTGAGGAAAAGACCGAGACCGGTATTTTTCCCATAGCCCTGCGCGAACACGTGTTTTTTATCTTCGCCCGGGATCCCCACCCCGTCATCCTCGCAGGCAATCACGAGCCCGGCACCGGTTTCATAAGAGGTGATGCGAATGGTCGTCATTGCCTGACCGCCATATCTCAGGGCATTATCGATCAGGTTATAAAAGACCTTTTCAAAAAGGGAATCAGCATAAATTTCAAGATCCAACCGGTCAACCTCTACATCCACATTCCGCAGGGGCAGTGTGGCAATTGCCCGCTGGACACTTGCATTGATGTTCTGCCAGACTGGAGCTTTTGTTCCCATATCCTCGTAGATTTTTGTGAAATCGATCTGCTGCCCTATTGTTTCAGCAATCTTCATCTCTTTTTTGAGATATTCTGATGCAATGGGAATGGTATCGAGTTCTTCTTTTGAAAGCTTGAGATATGTTGAGAGGGCCATGAGCTGGTTCTTGATGTCGTGCCGGGTTATTGATGCGAGAATCGTGAGTTTTTGATTTACCCGGCTGAGTGCTTCCTCTGCTGCCTTCCGATCGGTGATATCGGTAATCACGGATAAAAGTGCCGGCATTCCTTTGTCTTCAATCGGCACGGTCTTGATCATGCAGTGCCTGATCGTGCCATCGTGAAGCTGGATCTCAATCGTGGTGAGGGGGGCCGGGGCATCTCCGCTATGGAGTGTATGAATATATGCCCGCGAAGCTTCAGCACTCGCTGCTGTCAGGAATGAATAGATTGATGTTCCCACAAGGGTTTTGTCGGGAGATCCCATGAGCCGGGCCGCTGCCGGGTTGGCGTACCGTATGAATTCCCTGTCGTGGATGAGAATATAATCAGGGAGATTATCCGCAAGGTTCCGATACTGCTCCTCGCTTTTCCGGAGCTCGGTCTGGGACCGGGCCATATTGAGCATCAGGAAGGAAGCCGTTGAGACTATATCCATGAGGATCGTGACGATAAAGAAGATCGGGTTTACCGGATCCGGACCCCCAAGCGAATGGTCGCCGGGGGTGATGATCGCGTTAACGGTTATCAGGGTCCAGAAGAATGCCGTGACCAGGAGGGCCGTCGCAAAGCTGTACCTGAGCGACCGGGTTTCCGGTTCCCTGAACCGTATCGCAATAAGGGATGTCGCAACAAAGCTGGGGACAATAAGTAATCCTATGATCACGCCACGCATGACAGGCGAATCGACACGGAACGTAAACCAGAGTAACACCAGAGCGGCCGGTATCAGGGTGCAGTAAATGATCCGGGGGAGCGCCCGTGACCGGAAATATCTCCCGGTACTGTCCAGCCGCATCATGACCGACAGCACGATCAGAAGATCTGCCACCGTTGAGTAGAGCAGGACGGGCAGGGATCCACCGATCACAAACAGAAAATACCCGCAGGATGTGACCAGCAGGGAAAGCATCCATGTCCGGAACCCATCATGGGTCTTTTGGGATCTCTAGAAGGTAAATAGCATCAGCGTGAGGACTACGTTGACCAGGAACAGGATCAGAAACAGTGTCGCGATATCGGCCGTCCACATAGTCACACACTCAGCCCGGTGTTACCTCTCCGGACATTATTAATTGTGTTATGAAGGGAGATTATATTCCTTCTATGGTTATGAGTATTCGTAATGAGTATGGTTAAAAACCCCTACCAAAAATTTTCATTAAGTGTCCCCACCAGTCTCCGCTGAAACCCGGGGGCTGGCCGGCTCTCGCATGGCGGTGCATCCGTACCCGGTGATCATATCCCGTTTGGTAATTGCCGGTAAATGACGGGCACCGGAACTGGCACTTACCGGAACTTTGGGGAGAAAAACACAGTCTTTATGATATACGGATAGGAACACTCTCCCATGCGATTGTTTCAGTTACTTGTATTCCTCTTCCTGATACTTGCTGTAAGTGTCTGCGGGTGCACGACCCAGTCACCTGCGCCGGTCCACACGACTCCATCAACTGTAGTCCCCACAACACCCACAGGGTCCGGGGACTGGAAATTTGTTGTATTCGCAGATTCTCCCGACCCGGCGGGGAACACGACAACCGGTGTCAGTCCGGCCCTCATCCCGATTGCCAAAGCAATAGCCGCAGAGAAGCCGGACCTTGCCCTGTACATGGGTGACCTGGTCAACGGCTGGGAATTAACAAATGCGTCCCCGATGGCGGGCAATTACACGGGTCAGTTTGAAAACTGGATGAAATACGTTGCTCCTATCCACAATTACACTGACGGTACCGGAATCCCGCTTTATGTAATCCGTGGTAACCACGAGGACGGCCCGAACCAGACTGTCATGCCTCTCCTCGAGGCCTATCGCGCCACTGCAGCTGCCGGTATGCCGTCAAACGGCCCGCCCGGTGAAGAGAAGCTGACATATTCAGTCACGCACAAGGGTGCAAAATTCATACTGAATGACAATTATATTGCACACGATGGTAAGAAGGAGACAGTGAACCAGAGCTGGGTCAACGGGCAGCTCACGCAGGATACCCGGCCGTTCACGTTTGTCTTTGGGCATTCTCCCGCATATGCTGTGGTTAACGATACTAAAGAGAATGATTTTTCCATCGACACTCATAGAACAGAGCGTGATATCTTCTGGAAGAGCATGGTTGACAACAACGTATCTGCCTATCTCTGCGGGCATGCCCACCTGTATGTCAGGAGCGAATCTAAGGGTGTCAGGCAAATAGTCAGCGGGAACGCCGGGGCACATGCGATAGCATTTGATCCTGCGAATGTTGATCCTGCACTTACCCTGGAAAACCCGCTAAAGTCTATCGCCAAGGAAGACCAGAGAGTCGGCTACCTTGTTTTCACAGTCCATGAAAATACAGGGACATTTGACGGGGTTGAGAAACAGTTGAACCCGGTGACCGGTTTGTGGGAAACCGGGGATACGTTCACCCTCCGGGCCCGGTGAAACAACCGGGCAGCTGACAGATTTTTCAGATCTCAAAAAAAAGATTCTTACTTTTTTCCGGTACCTCTCCCAACCGTCCCTTCAGAAATCCCGGGGCTGGCTGACTCTCCGCGTAACGACCCAGACTTGAGCCGGTCATCGCATACCTTTGGCAATTGCTGGTAGATGAACGGGCACCGGAACTTGCACTTATTGGATTTGGGGGGGCGTGAAAAAAAAGGAATAATACTGCTTTTGCCATAGGACTTTAAAAATTGCTTCAGTGGAACATGTCTCGGTTTTAAATCAGGCCGCGGGTACGGGGACAACGAAGAACATAGCGTACCCGTTACCGATATTCCTCGTCACGTGGCCCTTACCCGAGGTATCTTCAAGCAGGATGAGGTCCCCTGGCCCTAACCGCCTGATCGTACCATCGGTCGCCTCCATTTCCACTGTCCCCGACATGAGGGCCAGGAATTGCCGGGTGGGACAAGGGTGCCAGTCGCCGATCCAGCCGGGCTGAAACGAATAGAAGCGATACTTCGACGCGGTTTTGTCTAATGAGATGTAGAACGGGGCAGCGGGGGGCGCTCCAGTCGCGAGACTCTGTTCGACCGTTACCGTATCAAAGTGCGAACCCCCCTGTGCATCCGCATATAATCTGTGATACGTTACATTGGTGAGATTGGGCGAGAGTTTTTGAGCCATATTTTGTTTTCCTCCGTACGATATGTGGGATCACATGCTTCCCGATGAGAGAATAAACAGAACGATGAGGGATAAAGGTTACGACACGTCTTAATGTCTTATGGAATTCGTTTTTTCTAATCATATGGAATCGGCTTGTCCCTGAGAAATTGTACCGGGTCTTTACCTCTTCTCCTGCTGAAACCCCGGGGTTGGCCGGGTCTCCGCGTCAAGATGCGGTTGTGGGTCAGTGAGCGTGAGGCTTTTGGCAATTACCGGCACATGACAGACACCGGAACGTGCACGTACCGGAGATTTTTTACAAGAGTGAGCAATACCGTAATTGGCTGGAGGATGACTGGAACTTGTATCGCCATCTGACCGGGTAGATCTTCAGCGGCGTAGTAGCAGAACTTGAACAGTACGAGTCCCGCTGGCGGGCTACCTTGCCGGATAGAGAAAAAGAAATTATTTATTGGTATAGCAGGATTACTGAAGATATGAAGTCATTTCAGCTTTCCATTCTCCTTTTTGCAGTCCTGAGTGTGACCCTGTTTGCAGCGGGATGTACGAGCAGTACCTCACAAACAGTCCCGCTCATGACAACTCAAGTTCCGACGACTACTGCTTCACCCGGGAATGCTCTGGCATCCATAACTGAATATCCCAATATTACCGGGGTTTGGATATCCGATGATGAGGCCGGGTATTATCTGAATACCACGATCCAGCCGGTCGCTATCGGTAAAAATACCTGGATCTTTACTTCGCAGCACGGCCATATCGCAGAGGGTTACAAGGTTTTCAAACAACCGGATGGCACCTACGCAAACCAGACCCTGGTTGGTATTTTTGATCCTGACGGGAAGTCAGTCTACATGATCGATCAGCCGGGTGGATGGGCAAAAGGAACGATTGTTAGCCCGGATACAATGTTCCTTGCGCTCACTCATACAGGTGGCAAGGATACGGGCGGAAATGCATTTGCAATGACTATGACTTTTCACCGTCAGAAATCACAATAATTTTTTTTGTATCCGCGTTTGCCCTTTACGAACTGTGCTTCCGGACCAGAAGGCCCGGGCTTCACTTTTGTCCCCTCAGAAAACCGGGGGCTGGCCGGGTCTCCGCGTAACGGTCCAGCCTTGAGCCGGTCATCGCATGCCGTTTGACTATTGCCCGGAACATGAGCGGGTACCGGGACGTGCTCGTAGTGGAGATTTTGGGAGAGTAGCGGTACAAGAATGGGCTGATGGATGCCGTAAACAGAAACCTAATCACCACTGCCAACTTATACTCAATTACAAAATCCGGGGAATGTATTATGTCAGAGAAAAAATCCGGAACTACCGATAAAAAAGCACCGTCCGAACGGGGAGAAGGGCTCAACCAATCAGAGCGGAGCATCCTGCAAAAGTCTACCGAGCGCCACGACAAGGCACTCAGAATCCTCAGCAAACTCTAATTTTCCATTATTTTTACATGCATCCTGAGCCACTGCTCTATCTCATCAGGCTCTGATTTGTATGAGGCGACCGACAGCATGAATTCCACGATGGTATCCTCATCCGCTGCAATATAGTATCCCTCCTGGCCGAGAACATTTTCCGCAACGACAAGCGCAGTCCGTTTGTTCCCATCAACGAACGGGTGTTGTGATCCTATGGCATGTAGAGCCGTTGCCGCCCTTCTGAAAATATCCTTGGTCTTGTTGATACGGTAGACCATGAAATGGATTGTCGATTCAGACAGGACACCATTGGCACCATCAAACTTCAAAATGATCTCATCGTGAATCTCGATGATCTTTTCAACGGTGAGATCGGACATGGTATTTTTATCTGTGCTCCGGTTCCATGCAAAGCTTCCGCTTGAAATTTCCCGGTCCGGGGGCTGGCCTCTCTCGTGTAACGGCCCAGCCTTGAACCGGTGATCGCATGCCGTTTGACTATTGACCGGTACACAAGGCACCGGACCGGGCAGGTACCGGAGCATTTGGGAGAGCAAGCGATCGCTCTCCCAGATAGTGCTTACGATGACAATGCCTTGGATCAATCGATCCAATATCGGATTCTCATTGAGGGGGTGAAAAATTTCATCATTCTGGAAATGTATGTCCCCAGTATTGTTTGATCCGGAATTCAGTACGACAACGGACCGTTTAAAAACGGCAGCATGCTCAATGGATAGAAAACCTGGAGGGATGTACCATTATTGTACCTTGCAGGCAAGTACGCTATCCAGGAGATCGAATCGTCTGAGACATGCCACATATTCCGCAACCAGATAATAATTTGTCAGATCTTCTTCATCCAGACCACGGAACGCGAACAATTCATCCCAGAGCAAGCTGCTTCCCTCAACCATAAAGTAAGCGGAGTGGATCTCCACACCGGCGATAATGGGTATTCCCTTGAAGAATTCATCCTGGTTTTCATACAGGTGTTTTCCTGCTCCGGAATTCTCGATCAAGAACCCTGTCGCGTCGGGTGTTTTGCCAGCGGGCATCTTTCTGGCATAGCATTCGTTCAGGAGGACATTATCTGAAATGACCTCGCTAATGGAATCAGCGGGGAGTTCCTTCACGGGATATTTCCCGGTAAGATACGCAAGTATGTCAGGACCTGTTTTTTTATTCGGACGCAGTAGGGGACGGTAGGTTTCACACGTGTCCTTCCATGCCCTGACCAATTCAGGGGATACTTTCGAGGTCAACATATGCGAATACCCATGTGCCGGAATGGTATTTAACGAATTTTGTACATATCCCGCAGCCCGAATGAACCCCCACGGGCAATTGCCAGAATATCAGAACCGGTTAAGAGTTGTGCGAGAAATGCTTTTTCATTGAACATCCTATAATCGTTCCGGATGCATATAATGTCTAATAAAAAACAATCACAATCCGGTATACGATCCGGCATTCTCCCTTGCGTGGGGATACTCTTTGTTGTATTGCTGTGTGCCGGATGTACCGGTGCATTTTCTGGCATACAGAATACCGTTATGGGGACTGCGGTTTCACCAGGTACTGCAACGACTCAGACCTCCAATAACATCACATTTGATCATCAGATAACGATGCAGGTTATCATGGTGGACGAAAAGGTAAATGCTGAATATGCTACGGTCTGGCTTACTCCATCTGCACGCATTTACACACTTGGAAAAAATATTCCAGATTACAAGACATATATCGGTTTAATGGAACAATCCAAAAAAGACGGCTCGTTCCTTACTTTCACGCTTGATACTAAAGATTCTTCGATAATTAAGAGTGTTGTTAAAGGCGTGCAATCAACATCTTCTTCACATGAAGAGAAGGCAGTGCAAGTAGCACAACCACCATTGTAGTAAATCAAGCAAATCAGATAACAATGAAGATTATCAGTTTATTTGACATTCCTGACCCCCCAATAAAATCATCGATAATTTAAGGCGTTTTCCCTGTCACACCAGGAGCAGATCAAATAAGAATCCCCTCCCTCCAGTGAGAAATAGCAAAAAAATGATCCCTGTGGGGCATACTCGA
>JANYBK010000075.1 GCA_025360805.1 Methanomicrobiales archaeon | reverse complement strand
GCTGCCAGAATGGCAATGAGCATCGCAGAGATGATCGTTGTCAGCTCGGCAAAGATCCAGAAGAGTGCGAGATTATCCGAGAAGAATGCAAGGACAATGACTAACAGGAGCAATGCCCATGCCGCATAGAAGAGCTTGAGGCTGCCTTTTTCCAGTTCCCCGCTCTCAAGTAATCCTTCGACATATCCACGGGCATAGACCGCAGCACAGGCAAAAATAACCGTGGCAATCAGCACCTCAAAAAGACCGAGATGATCGATAAAGAAGTACTCGCTCCCGACAAGAAACGAAACAACCGGCACCTGCTGGAATAGTACAAGATAAGCGGCAAGTGCGGCAAAGATCAGTGCCTGTGTGATACAGACCGTGTTCATATGCCGGTGGCTACGAGTAGCAGCAATGATGGCAAGCGAGATGACCGATACCAGCACAAATGCGATCAGGATCATGGGGCCTCCTCAGAATCTTCCAACAGGTGGAAACGGTGGAGACGCTTGTGGTAATCCTCAAGTGTTGAGTCAATACCGACCGATAAGATGGTTGTCAGGATGACGAGGATGATTAAGTCGATGATGATTAAAAACTCGATGATGAACGGGAGTTCGGTAACAAACATACCAAACAGGAGCACCCCGTTTTCCATAGAGAGGAAACCCAGTACTTTTGTGATCGCCCGCTTACGACTGAACGTCACCATCATCCCCATCATCATTAAGGATATCCCCAGCACGGCGCCAAAAAGGAAGAGGCTGTCGCGTGTCGGCGTTTCCGGAACAATTCTTGAAAGGGCCATGTAGATGACCAGCATCAGTGCCATCGATATGAGCAGCGATGTGGTTGGGTTTAGATAATGAAACTCGATGTCCCGTTTAATCCGGATCTTTTCCTGGATGGTTGCAATAAAGTACGGGATGATGATTACCTTACTGACAAACGTAACAACCGCTATTGCCAGAAGAATAATAGAACCCTCAAGTGAAAAGAGCGCAAGGGCAATGCAGACAAGGGTCAGACTCTGGAGGGCATAGACAGAAACTACTGACAGCAGGTTTCGTGTTGAAATGATGTAAGCGGCAGTAATGATGATGCAGACAAACAGGATCCTGATTATACCAACAACGATTGCTGTATCGATCATGAGAACACCGCGATGATAATTATTAAGGTAGAGAAGAAGAACGCCATGGCAAAGAGACTGGGGAGCTGGAAGAACCGTTTCTTTGCCATAGAGGATTCAAAGAGCCCGATTATTCCGGCAAGGATCGAACCTTTTACTACAAAGAAGACCATCGCGATGAGAATTCCTGCAAGGGTGAGGGTGGTTGTAAGTCCGAAGGGGACGATCAGGTTGATGAGAAGCGCCATAAGTACGGTCATCTTGACAGCAGAGGATAGTTCCATGAGTGCTAAGTTCCTGCCGGATTGTTCGAGGATCATCCCCTCGTGGATCATGGTCAGTTCGAGATGTGTCTCGGGATTATCTACCGGTATCCGGGAGGTCTCGACAATGATGATGATAAACAGCGATATGGCGATCAGGATCAGTGTCGATGTGGCAGGTTGTCCGGCGGTTGCGGTGATGGTAAACATGTCAAAGATATTGAGGGTCTTAAAGACAAACGCCAGCGCAGCAAAGACGATGATGGTTGTAGGTTCGATGATCGATGATATGCTCATCTCCCGCGAACTGCCCATGCCCCCAAAGGAACTGCCGGCGTCCAGACCGGCAAGCGCCATAAAGAACCGGGCAAGTGCAAGCAGGTACAGAAATAATATGATGTTGCCAATACCCCCAACAGGTTCGGGGACAAAAACCAGCGGGACAAATAGAGCGGCAACAAGTATAGCTGCCATAGTAACAAGGGGCGTTACCCGCATGATCCGAGACGAGTTCGGAGAATAAATTACTTCCTTTTTTAACAGTTTTATCAGCGTGAAGTATGTCTGGAAGATAGATGGACCCCGCCTACCCTGCGCCCGGGCTTTGACTTTTTTTATGAGGCTGACAAAGAGAGGTGAAATTGCAATGACGACAAGCGTATTGATCACAAGGTACAGGACAAAATCCAGGTTCATGCAAACCACCCGAGGAAAATAATCAGGGCAATGACTGTGACAAATACATAGAGCAGATAGGTGTCAAGGCACCCGTTCTGGAAGCGTGCCACACATTGAGCCACCTTCATAGACTGCTCCGCTATGGGACGGTAGAGATATTCCTCAAAGACCTTTAAGAGACGTATCTCTCCGGTACCCTCTTTAAAGATGCAGTTCTTCTGATCAAAGAACGTTCGTTCATTTTTTGTCCGGGTGCGGTAGATGGCAGAGAAGATGACATCAAGCGGTTCTGAGAAACCGTGACCACTGTATTCTGCCGATGCCTGCTGCGAGAGTGTTCCGCATCCCCAGGTTTCACTCACCCGGACTTCACGGGAAGCGGTGAAGTACAGCACCGCATACGTGAGACCAGCCATACCAATGAGCAGCAGGCTGACAAGCAGCATATCCGGCAGGGGAACGGCAAAACCAACGATCGCAAAGATCTGGAGAGCGCATACTCCCAAAATTATGCAGGCTGCCGCAAGGATCCCCGGCCCGATCAGCATTGCACGTGGAACTTCATGGGCTGCGGCACTCTCCGGTGAACGTGGGAGGGCAAGGAAGATCGATCCAAACGCCTTGACAAAACATGCTGCGGATAACGCGCTGGTCAGGGCAAACAGGGCAAGGCAGATAAAGAGGAGCACTTTAAGCAGCGAATCAGCCACAATAAAAGACGAAGAGAAGAACGACATGAAGATCAGGAGCTCGCTTGCAAACCCATTCAAGGGAGGCAACGCGGCTATTGACACTGCGCCAATAAAGAACAGGGCAGAGGTAACAGGCATCCGGTGGGCGAGTCCTCCCATATGTTCGATATCCCGCGTATGGGTGGCAGACACCACAGAACCTGCAGTGAGGAAGAGCAGGGTCTTGAACATGGCATGGTTCAGTGAATGGAAAAGCGCACCCAGCAGGCTGAGTGTTGCAAGATTGTTGAGATTAAGGGCAGTAAAGATAACCGACAACCCGATACCGGTGAAGATAATTCCAATATTCTCAATGCTCGAATAGGCAAGCATTGCCTTGACATCATGCTCCTTTAACGCATATATGATGCCGAGTACCGCCGATGCAGTTCCCGCAGCAAGGATCAACACACCCCACCAGAGATCCGGCGTGAAAACATTTAACAAAAAACGCACAAGGCCATACACGGCAATCTTGAGCATCACACCGGACATGAGTGCGGAAATTGGTGACGGGCTTGCCGGGTGTGCATAGGGCAGCCACTTATGGAACGGTATAATCCCTGCCTTGATGGAAAAACCAACAAAAAGGGCAAGGAATGCAATTGTTATAAGGGGTGTTGAGACCACTGACAGGGTTGAAAATGAAAACGAACCGGTCTGGGTGTAGAGTGCGATGATTCCCAGCAGGACAAAAAGTGATGATAACTGGGTCATAATAAAATAAAATATCCCGGCTTTTTTAGTCTCATCACGGGTATATTCATAGGTCACGAGCAGGAACGAACTGGCAGCCATCAGTTCCCAGAACAGGAAAAATGAGAGCGTGTTTGCCGAGGCAATGATAAGCACCATTGCAAGAATGAAAAGATTAGTACAGCCGCAGAGAAGGTTTCGTCGGGACTGCCCGTCCATATGCTCAATATATTCAGTGAAGTAAAGGGCAACACACGCTGATACGACTGCGACAATAAGCAGGAAAAATGAAGCGAGCCGGTCTATGACAAATGAGAGGGAAAACAATGGGATGGGTTGGTAGAGGAAAAAGAACACCGGTTCACCGGAAAGCAGGTTCAACAGTGAGAGACTGCCGAGCAGAATGGATGCAACGATTGTGCATGATAACGAGATTGTCCGTACGAATCGCCGGTCCAATGATGCAGAAATCAGGGGAAATATTGTACCTGCAAGAAGGACCAGAATTACCAGAATGAAAAGTTCAACTATCATTCTTTACTCCGAAAGATATGGATCGGTGCATACTTTGGTGAGCGCAGGGTACAATTACACACTTGTTCTCTGGTTTTCCTATTGAATATGATTTGATCTTTCATGTCCTGCACCCATTTTAAGTATTTAGATCAGCAGGAAGAGCAGCGGGATCCCGTTTCATAGGACAGACATCTATTCCCTTGAGATTTCCCATGCAGAACCCGAACCGGTCCCGGATTGTTTTTGGCAGATCGCTCTCGGGCATGGGATAGAAACCCAGACTTCCATAGAAATCCATCAATTCAATTTTCGAGTGCATGTAGAGTGTCTCCTGCCGGCCACACTCTTCTATCAGATGGAGCATCACCGAACGGGCAAATCCATGGCGACGGTATTCGTCCAGAACATAGACCGCATCGACTTCGAGACCGTCCGGATGGCGTGAGCACCGTGCCACACCAATGAGTTTGTTACCGGTAAATGCGGCAAAGAGCCGGTCATTGACCCGGTCCGCTGTCTGCTGATGGTAGTGGGTCCAGAGCTCCCGTTCGGCTCGGATGAGTTCGGAGGGGGTTAACTCCCGTACGTCCACCGCTCCGATAACCTGGACCTGTGAAGCAACTTGACCCGGAGATGAGAACAGGACTTTACCAATATCAGTAAAAAAACGAGGGCGGAATGTGACAAAACCTCCGCTTTCCTCTCCGGCAAGAGAATAGAGGGTAAGAAGCGTCTGGTCCTCGCTGAACGGTTCCGGCTCAGCATAAGAAGAAATGATTGGTATACAGCACCTCCACAAAACCAGTTATCCGGGTGGTGATATGATAAGGGTAATTGTCCATTCATATCATCTTTTGGATGTCAATTTCTTTATGTTGCCATTTCAGCAGCATAAAGGCATCCCCCGGTTTCATGCAAATGATTGATTTATAAAAAAAGGTTCAGACTTCTTATCGCGCAGGAAGAGAGGAACCAATCATTTAACAAAAAATATGGCCCTTCTGGGGAATCCGGCAATAAATTTGGGGAATCGCGGCCCATGCGCGGGAAAAACAATTCGCGGTTTTTTATCAAACGAACAAAGAACCACGCAATATGCCTCCCGTTTTATCCTGCTCTCACGGAGCCCGTCCAATCTAGGGTTTAGCATATAAACCCCTAACCCATTTTCGTGAAGCAGTGAACCCACAGGCAGCAATTATCACTCTGCCGATACAAACCGGCAGCTTTATATAGTTTC
>JANYBK010000129.1 GCA_025360805.1 Methanomicrobiales archaeon | reverse complement strand
ATCTTACTTCCATTGACAAACGACTGGAAAAACCCGGTCTGCCAGACACTTTCCATAAGGACAAACATCGCGGCAAAGAAAACTAGCGTAGCCCAGTCGATACTATGGAGCACAGTCCATCTCTTTTTAGAAAGGAGAAGAACTGGAACCGCAGCGGCTATTGCTATCAGGGGCAGAGTGATCACCATCCGGGTTCCGATGAGAGACGCTGCGATATTTGCCGCTGCAAGGATGAGGATAATTGCGAGCGAGCATTTGACCGGGAAAGTCTGCCTGCTATCGCATGGAATTATAGCATCGTTCACAATGATTTTCGGTATAAACTCTCTTGCGTAGAAAAGCCGTAAAATCCCAAATGCAATCAAGAGGTTAATGAGAGTCGGAATGAGAAGATACGAACCGAAGGTCACAAAGGCTCCCGTCATCCCACTGTCCTGCGCGATTAATAGGTTCTGCGGGTTTCCCAAAGGACTCATCACACTGCCGGTGGTGATAGCAACTGCCAGCGTGATAAGGAGCAGTTTAGGAGAGATCTTAAACCGGGTGGCAAGTGTGAGAACAAGGGGAGTCCCGATAATGGCAAGTGTATCATTCATCAGGAGTGCAGACAGCAATCCCATTCCAAACAGGATAAAAAGTACAAGTTGATCGGGATTTTTTGCATGGGAAAAAAAGCGGTTGGAGATATATGTAAGATACCCGCTCTCAACAAGGGCTTCTCCTACAACAAACATCCCGAATAAAAAAATCATCACATCGGGATTAATCGCATGCAGTGCATCAGACGGCGCGATCTGCCCCATGATTAAGACTGCCAGTGCTCCTCCGAGCATGATCTGCCAGATCTTTAAGTTGAACCTGCCCACCTGCCTGACAGCAATCAGGAGAAAGACAGCAATTAACACGATGACTGAAATATACGTAGATGAATGTCACACATACCAGAAGATGAGCATTCGCATTCATCCGGATCAAAGGTTAATAGTATGGGGGCCGGATGGCTTTTTTAAACAGTTACATGGTCATCGAACAGGAAATGTCCTGTAAATCCTGCGGATAAAAGAAACATTTTTTTTATTTTTTCTTTTCAGGGTTTTTCAACTTTCCAGTGTAGAAGGACGCCATTTTCAATCCTGTTCATTTCTAAAAGGTTGAGCCGGCAAAACCCGGATTCCAGAATAAATCCTTCACCGTCAACAAACGAAGGAGAGTCTTTACCCCCGATGATCATGTTACCGATAAACGTGTAGATCTCATTGACCAGTCCGGCCATGATTAGACCGGCAATCAGGGTTCCGCCACCTTCTACCATTACACGCTGGATACCCATCTCACCCAGCTTGTCCATCAGGGTTGCCAGATCAACTTCATTCTCTCCGGCAATAATCACGGTGGCATAACTTTGCAGTGCGGCAATTTTTTTTTGGTCTGCCCTGCGCGAGACTGCAACAATCCTTTTTCCCAATCCTTTATGCAAAATGGCAGCTTCAGGAGGTGTCCGGGCATTACTGTCAACAACAATGCGAACCGGATGCTCATCCACACCACGGTTCAGTCTGCGGGTGCGATATTCCTCGGATTTTACCGTGAGGGAGGGATCATCTGCGAGCACGGTGCCAATACCGACCATGACGGCATCAGAGCCCGCCTTGAGCTGGTCAACGCGGGAGAAATCCTGTTTACCGGAAATCTTTACCTGCCTGCGTTCCCGGGTGGATATTTTACCGTCAGCACTCATGGCAACATTGACCACGACATAAGGTCGCATAAACTATCGTTGGTTGCACTGCCAATTATATACACCGAATAAAAGGGCATTGATGGCAATGTTCTTCAGAATTATAGTCCTCTCCAGGGAATTTTCAGCATTTTTTATCTCAATATTTCATCATGTGTCAGGCTGAGCAGGAACAGCAATCGGGATTTCATATCAGAAATTAAAGTGAACGTTCAAATAACAGGAAATTCAATTGTCCACGTAAGATATGGCAGACAAAATGATTCGGGTATTGAAGCATACGATATCTGAAACCGATATTGTAAGGCTCTGTGTGATCACCTCGCTTGCCATTTGTTGTACCCTCATCACTGCGCTCTCTTTCTCGCTATCACTTGGTTTCATCAGTTACCAGCTTTATTTCATCCCAATCGTATATGCCGCGTACTTCTACCCAAAGCGCGGATTGCTGGTGGCTCTTATCTGCGGTGTGGCATACCAGGCGGTTGGTTATTATTATCGCTACCCCGATTTTGGAGCACTTGTTAAAGTCACATCAGAAGCCATCCTCTTTATCATTATTGCATGCCTGATTGCATATTTTATTGAGAAGATACGGTCCGGAGAAACACGTTACCGCTCTGTCTTTGAGCACTCGCAGCTGGGTATTGCACTTTTCAATTGTGCAGACTTTACTATCCGGCAGACCAATGACGGGTTTCCTTCCATGCTCAACTATACAACTGAAGAGATCAATGGCATGACTTTTTCATCATTATGTCTCACCACTGCCGATAAAGAAAAATTCCTAGAGAGGATTTCTAAAACAAAAACCACTGATAATTTTGAGATACAGCTTGCAACAAAATCCGGTAAGGGCTGCTGGGTAAATCTCTCCTGGAATCCGATCGATGAAACCACCATCAGCTGCACGGCAATAAATATCAATGACCGGAAAATCGCTGAAAAATTAAATAATGACAATATGATGAAATATAGTCAGTTAACCGAGAATTCACCTACGGGTATTCTGATCATCCAGGATGGGGCAATCCAGTTTGCAAATCCATCATTTTTAATTTTTTCCGGTTACAGCAATAATGATCTTTTTGGAAAAACTCTCGATGAGTTTGTTGATTCCCGTGACCGGGATGAATATCACGAATTTGCAAAACACTGGTCAAAAAACAAATATCTTCACGATGATCTGGAGATTCGTTTTATTACAAGAACCGGAGGAATGCGGTTCGGTGCACTGACGGCAACTTCGATCTTTCATCTTGAAAAACCTGCAACCCTGATAAATATTATCGATATCTCAGAAAAGCAGCGCCTTTCTGATAAAATCCGGGAGGATAACGAGAGGCGGCGCGGGGTCATCATCACGGTTGCCCATGAACTTCGCACACCGCTTCAGCCGATCCTTGGATATCTCAATTTACTTGTTTCCGATCCGCAGGGTTTTGGCATTGTTGACGAAACAAAAAAGATCCTTGAACGCTGCCTTGTCAGTGTTGAACGCGAACGCCAGATCATCAACCAGATGCTCGAACTTTCTGTGCTTGAAAGCGGCAAACTCCAGTTAAGTTATTCAACCTTTTCCCTTGAACCACTGGTAAAAAGCATCGTTGATACCGGAGGATACCAGGCAAAAGCAGAAGTAACAATCGATATCCCTGAATCAGTAATAATCAATGCCGACAAGGACCGCATCTACAGCGTGATTGACTCTCTGCTCTCAAATGCAGTGAACTATTCCAAACCCCCGCGTATCATCAAAATTTATTATCGTTCAGAAACAAACGACCCGCAACATCACATTTCTCTGCAGGACAACGGGATAGGTATTGAAAAGAGTGTGTTCTTATCAATCTTTGAACCGTTCCAGCTTGCTGATGCGGCAAAATTATCCCGCAGGTATGACAGGATCGGACTGTCACTTTCTATTGCAAAAAAGATTGTTCAGATGCACAGCGGAGATATTTCAGTGGACAGTACTGTAAACACCGGTAGTACATTTACAATTCACATTCCCAAGGAGATAAAAGATGCTTCATAAAATTATGCTCATTGAAGATGATCTTCCCATATTGGATATGATGGAGATCCTTCTCAGGCGAATTGGATATGAACCAATACTCGTCCCTGATGTGTCCGATGCATTCAACCGGTTAAAAGCAGAACAGCCGTCGCTTATCCTGCTCGACATCATGATGACTCCAATGAACGGCTGGGAATTTTTAGAAAAACTCCGTGGGGAATATGGTATGCGGGATATTCCTGTGCTGCTGTTCACAGCGTCGCCATCCGTTGGAGAGAAGGTCGCTGAACTGAATGATAAGAATCTTGGTGTGCTCCAGAAACCGGTCTCCATCATTGAGCTAAAAGCGGGTATAGAGAAATTCTTAGGGAAGTAATCAGCCTTTTTTATTCTTCAATCTCTACAGGAATCAGGATACATTTGCACTTTCATAATCTCGGGTATCCCATTTTTTTAAGAATCCCTGCGATTTCATCCAGTATCAGGGGATCGTCGATGGTAGCCGGTACCGTGTAAGGAACACCATCAGCAATTTTTTTGATAGTTCCCCGCAGGATCT
Organism: Methanomicrobiales archaeon; assembly: GCA_025360805.1. GTDB lineage: Archaea > Halobacteriota > Methanomicrobia > Methanomicrobiales > Methanospirillaceae > Methanoregula. Next base: position 10,459 of record JANYBK010000129.1, on the reverse strand, counting down.
TTCCGGACCGGGTCTTGGGGAGACGTTTTACAACTGCGGCCGATTTAAAAGAGGCGATTGGGCCTATCTTCTGCCGCACAAGTAAAATGAGTTCCGGCTCGATTGTCTCCCGCGTCCGGTCTGCACCGGCCTTTAAGACAACAAAACCCAGCGGCACTTCTCCCTTGATCGGATCGTGGACTGCAGAGACTGCACACTCAGCAACATCCGGGTGCGATGCAAGCACCTCTTCCATGGCACCGGTAGAGAGGCGGTGTCCGGCAACATTGATGATATCATCTGTGCGTCCCATGATCCAGAGATACCCGTCATTATCTATGAACCCGGCATCCGATGTCAGGTAATACCCATGATACGCTGAGAAATATGTCTTGACAAAATCTGAATCATTGTTCCAGAGTGTGGTGAAACATCCGGGGGGAAGCGGCATTTTTACAACCACATTTCCGGTCTCTCCAACCCTGGCGTTTTTTCCTTCCGCATCGAGAACGGAAATGTCATAGCCCGGTACCGGTTTTGTGCATGAACCGGGTTTAACAGGAAGCATCTCAAGACCGACACAGTTCGCACCGATCGCCCAACCGGTCTCGGTCTGCCACCAGTGATCGATAACCGGTACCCCAAGTTGTTCTCTGGCCCAGAGCAGCGTATCGGGATCACACCGTTCACCGGCGAGAAACAGCGTCCTGAACCCAGAGAGATCGTACTTTTTTATGTAAGTCCCATGAGGGTCTTCCTTTCTTATCGCGCGAAAAGCTGTCGGCGCACAGAACAGCACCGATACACCGTGTTCGGCAATGACACGCCAGAAGGCTCCGGGATCAGGGGTTCCTACCGATTTTCCCTCATAAATGATTGTAGTACAACCGTAAAACAGCGGCCCGTACACAATATAGGAGTGGCCGACAACCCAGCCAATATCTGACGCAGCCCAGTACACTTCCCCGGGCTTAACACCGTAAATGTTCTCCATGCTCCACGTAAGTGCGACCAGATGTCCCCCATTATCCCGTAACACACCTTTGGGTTTTCCGGTGGTGCCCGAGGTATAGAGCAGATAGAGCGGATCGGTTGAACTAACTGGCACACAGGCAACTGGTTCAGACTCCAGAAGAGTCTTCCATGACATATCTCTTCCGGTTTCAAGCACAACCGGCGACTCTTTGCGCTGCACTACGATACATTTTGAAGGTTTGTGAGAGCACTGGGCAAGAGCGGAATCGAGCAGGGGCTTGTAGGGGATGATGCGGTTGACCTCAATCCCGCAGGAGGCTGATACGATGACACGCGGTTTTGCATCCTCGATCCGGGTGGCAAGCTCGCGGGCTGCAAAACCCCCAAAGACAACAGAGTGGATAGCCCCAATCCGGGCACATGCAAGCATCGCGATCACTGCCTCGGGAATCATAGGCATATAGATCACAACCCGGTCTCCTTTTGAAACACCGAGCGCCTGCAATCCCCCGGCACAGCGGGCTACAAGATCCCGGAGCTCGCCATAGGAATATTTTTTTACGGTTTTTGTAACAGGGCTGTCGTAAATCAACGCGATGCGATCTTTTAATCCCTGCTCAACATGGTAATCGAGGGCATTGTAACACGAATTGACCATCCCTCCTTCAAACCACCGGTAAAAGGGTGGATTGTCACTCGTGAGAACCTGATCATAATGCCGGAACCATTTTACCTTTGTTGCTGCAGTTCCCCAGAATTTTTCCGGATTTGTTACCGCCTCGTGAAATGCCCGTCCATACTCTCCGTTCATGCACCACAACCCCACGTTGTATATAATAGGAAATTGGGAGGTCAACACTTATTTTTTTCCATAAGTGCACCAGATGAAATTTATTGTGGTGCAGTGATAGAATCAATCTTCCATATTGCGGTGCGGGACGCCAGAAAATCGATAAGAAGATAAAAATAGACCTGAAAAATGAGAGCCCCGAAAACCGTATCTGAACAGGAGACCCAGCAAAGGTAATTATCCGCCGGAAAAGAGAGGGCGGATCTCTTCGCTTTTCTCATCGGATGCAAAAAGGATCAACGCATCTCCTTCCTTCAGGCAGATTGTCTCATCAGGGTGCATGGTAGTGCACCCATCTCTGCGAAAACCATAATCCATAATACCAAAACAGTTCTTTAAATCCAGTTCACCCAGTGTTTTTCCTGCGGCAGTTGAGCCGGGTTCAACAAAGATCGTATGAATCCGCATGGAATGTAACGGGGTATCCATTCCAGAGACCTGCGAATTATTCTCTGCATTTTTTATGAATTTGCCGTAACCCCATGACTGGAGCCGAGCGACAATTTCGGTTACCTCATCTTCAGGGAACTGGTATTTCCTCAAAGCACGGGTAAATATTTCCCGGGCTGCTTCAAACTCTTCTGACACTACCTCATCCGCACCGAGATCCAATAGTTTTTGTGCATGCCGGATATGCCGTGTCCGCGCAATAATATAGACTGACGGGGATAGTGAGCGTGCACGATGGACGATCCTGGGGATTGCAACCTCTTCAGATACAACGACAACGAGCGTTCGTGCCCTCCGTATCCCGGCATGTTCAAGAATCTCTTCCTGGACTGCGTCGCCAAAAATCACATGGGTGCGCTTTGCTGCTTTCTCCTGTTTGATAATTTCCGGGTTTAAGTCAATCACAACATACGGGATACCCGTGAGCTCTGCTGCCCTTGAAACACTTTTTCCTATAACCCCATAACCAGCAATGATGATGTGATCAGACAGGGACTGAATCCCTTCCTCGCTCACGTCATTTTCTATAGATTTGCGAGAGAGCCTTTTGGGAAACAGCCGGTACATGATATCAACAGCTTTTGGAGAAGCATTCATGGCAAACGGTGTGAGAGCCATGGTGATGATTGCAGCAGCAAGGAACAACTGGTAAAGCGATATGGGGATCAGTTTGCCATCAAGGCCACTTTGTGCCAGCACAAAGGAAAATTCCCCAATCTGGCACAGGGCAAAACCGGTAAAGATGCATACCCTTGCAGGCATACCGAGTACCGCTGCCGCAAAAGCACCGGTCAGAATTTTAACACCAATAATGATGAGCACAATAAATGCAACCCAGTACATGTTATCGAGCACCATCCGGGTGTCTAAAAGCATCCCAATAGAGAGGAAAAAGATTGCAGCAAAAACATCACGGAAAGGGATGATGTGGCTCAGTGCGTCAATATTATAATCCGATTCTCCTATGATAAGCCCGGCCACAAATGCACCCAGTGTTACAGACAGCCCCGCTTCGCTGGTCAGCCACGCGATAAGAACACAAATACCGGCGATCGTAATGAAGAAGAGTTCCCGGTTTCTCAGCCGGACAACCCGGAAAAGAAATGCCGGGATGATCCATTTGGCCATAATGATAATGATAATCAACAGCCCGGCAACCGTTCCCATCTGCAAGGGGAGGTGCTCAAGGTCAGGCCCCCCGCTGCCAACAAGGAGAGGGGTGATAAGGATCATCGGGATGATAGCGAGATCCTGGAAGATCAGGATCCCTAACAGTGTCCGACCCTGAAGAGTATCTACTTCTCCGCGTTCCTGCAGGATCTTCATCACTATTGCCGTACTTGAGAGTGATACAATAAACCCAAACACCAATGCTTCGTTAAAAGGCATCTTAAAATACGATGTGATGAGGGTGATGGCAACAATCGTTGTGCAAACCTGCACCAGACCACCGATGATTACAATTCTCCATGAGCGGAGAAGTTTTTCAAATGAAAATTCCAAGCCGATGGTAAAGAGCAGCAGGATGATTCCGATCTGCCCAACCATTTCGATCGCTGACTGGTTGGTAATGAGTGCAAAGCCAAACGGGCCAACGAGAATGCCGATGATAAGGAATGAAACGATGCTGGGGAGTTTGAAATGCTGGCCGATATAGAGAAGTGCGATCGCTAAGGATACCAGTATCACAATTGCAAGCATCATCTCCATGGGGGCACGTTTCCTTTTTTAGTACACTTTTGAGGTACCTTTATGATATTACTATTACGGAATGGTTAAAAGGAATTCTCCTATCCAGTCATCAAATACCATCATTTTTGAGATGATAATAATGACTGAGAAAAATTAATAATGACTGAGAAAAATTACTGCAAACGCAGGAAAAAGAAGTGCCCCAGGCCTGATTTGAACAGGCGACAACTAGATCTTCAGTCTAGCGCTCTCCCGAGCTGAGCTACTAGGGCAGGAGTACAAATGTTGTCCCTTGTAACTAATAAATGATCCGTTCATTTTCCCGATTATTGGGTATGACCGCTCATTTTTATACGCTGCAATGACAGTATTAACCAATGTCACTCCCCAATGCAGGTGCTGGTGGCGAAAACAGCGGTCTTTTAAATGCTGTAAAGAGCCGCACCGCACATGTTATCCACCTTACCCATAATGATCTTGATGCCGTAGGAGCTGATGCCATTCACCGGATGAAGTACGGCAACGATGGCATATTTACGATCTGGAGCTCCGTAGGTAAATTTTCTGCACTGTTCTCGCTTGTTGCTTCGTGTGAGGGGAAAGGAGACCTCCTCTCCATCTCTGACCTCGGCTATCACCGCGATACTGAATCGATTGCAAACAAGGCAAAGGCCAATGGCTGGATTGTTGAGTGGCGGGATCATCACCGCTGGCGGGAGGACGAGATCAAAAAGATTGAGCGGATCGTTGCCCTGCTCCATATCGACACATCGGTATGCGGCACCGGAATCGTTGCCCGCGACCTTGCACCGGATAATAAAATAGCCATTGAAGTTGCCCGTGTGGTCTGCGATTACGATCTCTGGAAGCATGCAGATCCCCGCTCAGCGGTGCTCGGGCAGGTGCTCCAGCGAAAGAAGAACCGCGATCACGTCCGCGACTGCCTTGTTGCCGGGATCTTCTCTGACACCTTAATCGAGCAGGAGTACGCAGAGATCAAATCAGAGATGGATGAAAATATGCAGCGCAGCCTTAAACAGGCAACGTTCCGTGGGAAAAAATACCGGATTGCATTTGCACCGCTCTACGGCTACCCGAGTGAGACTGCACATTTCATCCGGGATGAGAAAAAGACCGATATTGAAGTGATCATCGGTAAAGACGGCAAGTTCTCGGTGCGCTCCGTTCCCCCTATCAGCCATATCATCGCCCGCGAATTTGGCGGAGGCGGGCACCCAAACGCGGCCGGAGGTTCGTTTAACTTCTCCGTAATTGAGCGGTTCACGTGGTGGCTTTTTAAGAAGAGCCGGCACTTTGACGAGTTTGTGAAAGCAGCAGAAGCAAACTGATCTCAGCGGGTATATACAGCGGAATCAACAAGAGTCTTCCAGTACTCCCCGCTGTCATCAGTGCAGTACCCCCCGACACTTACCTGATCCGGATCGAGATGTAAAAGACCGAGCGTGATTGCGGCTGCATCTGCATCCACAATAAAGATCTTCCGCAGGTCGTACTCATCGGTGAGAGTAAAAACCGTTTCCAACTGCTTCGGGCGCACCGCGATCTGTCGCTGGTGCTCCATCAAGCACTCCAGACTTTTTCGATCCGCATCCGGCTGGAAGAAAAAAACTTTCTGCCCGGCAAGGGCAACTATCTCAGGTTCCTCAGCCTTATCACCGATCAGCACATGCCCTGCAATACCAATATCCCGCATTGCCCTCATCATTGAAACATATGATTCGGTGACAGCATCGCTCCACTCCTCGTCATCGTGATAGTAGCCATCAATGAGCCCAAGCACATGGGGGGCAGGAAGCGCACACCAGCTGTTGCGTTTCTGCACAACAATGCCTGCCGCATCTTCAATAAGCGCGTCGGTATTTACAGCGATCTCACCAGTTGCACACCTTTTAACTACCCCCAGAAGAGATGCACAAATCCGGTCAGCATAGAATTTTCCTCCAGCGCAGGGGTGGCCGATCACGGATGCCAGTTGCGGGGCCAGCGACTGGTACAGCTGGTACGTGGTGAGGTCAGCCATTGTGCCGCGATGCTCCGCGATCCATTCCGTAAGTTTGGCAACATCCGGTGTACCGGGTTCGGCCCCGAATGCCCGCGTGGTGAGTTTGTGCAGCTTGCCCATGGTCATATCTTATTATGCATCACAATCAAAAAATGTAGTCATGACACCGCCACCGCTGCTGGTCACGTGCGGGTTGCCGTACACAAACGGCCCCTGCCATCTCGGACACCTGCGAACGTACGTTCCCGCTGACGCGTACGTCCGCTATATGCGGCGGATGGGAGAAGAAGTTGTATTCGTATGCGGTTCGGACAATCATGGGACACCGATTGTAGTTTCAGCTGAAGAGACCGGCATCACCCCACGGGCGATGTCCGAGCGCTACCACACGCACTTCGACGAGACCTTCAAGCGGATGAACGTCATGTTCGATCACTTCGGCATGACCGACAACCCCGCAAACCACCCCCGCACGCAGGCTATTGTTTCCGAACTCGAAAAGAACGGTTACATCTACAAGCAGATTGTGCACCAGGCCTACTGCACGAAGTGCAAACGCTTCCTTCCGGACCGGTATGTCGAAGGCACCTGCCCCCACTGCGGGAAACCGGCCCGGGGAGATGAGTGCGACCAGGGTTGTGGCAAGCACCTTGAACCCGGCGAGATCAAGGACCCGCTCTGCAAGGTCTGCGGAACAAAAGCCGAGTTCCGCGACCAGGAACATTATTTCTTCAAACTCTCGGAGTTCAAGGAGTTCCTGCTTCCCTATCTCGACACCCTGCGGGGCACGAGCAATGCGAAGAACTATGCAATTGGTTGGATAAAAGACGAACTCCACGACTGGTGCATCACCCGCACGCTGGAGTGGGGCGTAAAGTTCCCTGGCCGCGATGATCTCGTGGTCTATGTCTGGGTCGATGCTCCGATCGGCTACATTGCATTTACTGAAGAATGGGCAAAGAAAACCGGCAATGACTGGAAACGCTTCTGGTGCGGGGAGAACAGAGTTACCCATTTCATCGGCGGAGACATCATCTACCACCACTGCATCTTCTGGCCGGCACTGTTAAAAGGCGCCGGGTATGGGATTCCCCATGCAATTGTTGCAAGCGGGATGGTCAAGGTAGACGACCACAAGTTCTCTAAATCCCGTGGCTATGTGGTCTGGACAAATGACGATTATCTTGACAAAGGGCTTCCTGCCGATTACCTGCGCTACTATTTGCTCGCGTACACGAGCCATACCAAGGAATTAAACTTCTCGTGGAAGGTCTTTGCTGAACGGATCAACAACGAAGTTGTCAACATATTCGGCAACTTTGTGTACCGCACGCTCTATTTCGCCCAGAAGGAATGGGAGGGCATACCCGGAGGAGCAGTTGATCCGGCTATTACCGCAGAGATCGAAAAGTGCCTTGCAACTGTGAACGGGTACATGCAGGAGTACGAGTTCAAGGGTGCTGTTGATTCTATTATGGCGCTTGCGGCGTTTGGCAACTCCTACATCCAGACAAACGCCCCGTGGAAATTGATCAAGACCGACCGGGCTGCTGCTGCACAGGTTATAAAAAACTGTGTCCAGATAACAAAAGCCCTCGCCTTGCTTCTCGAACCGGTGATGCCCGCTGCTGCGCAGGAATGCTGGAAGCAGCTGGGCTATAACGATAAGGTAGCAAGCCACCCAATCAGCGATGCCACGCTACCCGTACCGGAAGGAGTTATCAAAGCCCCCAGTCCGCTCTTTGTAAAGATGGAAGAGGATCAGGTCAAAGAACTCGATGCCCTGCTCCAGAAGCGTGTGGCAGAAGCGAACAAGAAGACAGAGAAGATTCCGATGGTTACATTCGAAGAATTCCAGAAATTAGACATCAGGACCGGTAAAGTGCTTTCCGCAGAACCGGTACCGAAATCGAACAAACTCTTAAAGTTACAAGTCGATATCGGGAGCGAAACACGGCAGATCGTTGCCGGTATGCAGCAGTTCTACAAACCCGAGGAACTGGTGGGAAAAGATGTGGTCGTTGTCACCAACCTTGCGCCTGCAAAGATCTTTGGCGTGGAGAGTAACGGGATGGTGCTCGCTGCCGGGGATGCGGCATCGCTGCTGGTGCCGTTCCGGCCGGTGGAGCCGGGGAGTAAGATACGGTAATTTTTTTTTCAGAGCGAGCCCTCAACTGAATCCAGCGAGAGGGGGCAACACCACAACCATTTGCTGCACAGATGGATGCGGGGACTTGTGCCATTAGGAAATTACCTAGCAGACACTGACCGGAAAATGTTAAACAGGTCCTGTCTGAAAATTTTCCATCACGATTCGGATTGGGATTGTAATTGTTTTTTCGGATCAACCGTACCCCCTTTCATTTTTTATGAGCAATCGCAGTTGCGGGCATCCTATCCCTCTTTTGAAACTACTTCGATGTTCGACGAGAGAATTCTTCGCTTTTACCTCCAAAACAAGCCTCATTTCATTTTCTACCTACTTTAGCCCATCCGACAAGCGATCAGCCTTCCAAATGAGCCTATTAGCGCACTTTTTAGAGCCCGATTTATACCGAATCCCACCGAACGGGGCTCAATATGCATTTTCAGGAAATAATAAGCTCCATTTTTCACGAATTCAGCACTTTTTGGGAGTCCGGACCACCACTTATAAAAAAATTTCCGACGGAGAAGTGGATTTATGATATCTACACTCATCCTTTCCGTCTCACTCCTCCCCAATCCCTCAATTTCACTACGATGTCCGGGAGAATCCGTTGTCACTTAGTAAAATGGTCGATTGTATTGTAGAAAAGAAGATGCAGAAAGCAATGGGGAAATAATTTTGTGGGACCTGTTTTCTGGAATTCCTGTAGGCAGTCCCTTGCCGATATGGCAGCAGCGATAACCGGCCAAACCCGCAGAAATTCCTCTTCCCGTACACCAACATTAACAAAAATGTTAACTTTGGTGTACCTAATGGGGAACGTATTACAGGGAGCGGCCGGACAATTGAGTTCTTGATGTCCATGGCAAAAGTGAACCTGGTTTCTTCGTTTTCTCAGCTGTACCAGAAAAACGCATAATACCCTTTTTATGCGGGGGCATCTAACAACCGGATGAGAAATGTTCCGTGGAGCATGATTGAATATAAGGACTCCCAGTGATGAAATACCAGGAATCAGAAACGGTAGAACTCAAAGCATCCCTTGCTGAGCTGGATGCAGCGCTTGTAGATATTTGCGCGTTATTGAACCACCGTGGCGGTAGACTTTACTTTGGCGTGAGACCTGATGGCCGTGTTGTCGGGCTCACTGTCGCCGATTCCACATTCCTGAAAATTTCCCATAAGATCCGGCAGAAACTCAAACCCGAGATCATACCGGAAATAAAGGAGCGGTCCGAGAGTGGTAAATCCATTGTTGAAGTGATCATCAGCGAGGGAACACACAAACCTTATTTTGTTGATGGGGTTGCCTACATCCGGAGCGGCAGCGAGAGCGTGAAGATGCCTCCGGATGTGCTCACCCACCTGATCATGGAGCAGCAGGGATATGTGTGGGATCGCGACATCTGCAATGGTGCCAGCTTTGACGATATCGATCCCGCTCTCGTGAAATCCTACCTGACCCGGGCGCTGCAGGTCCGGCATATCGACCTTGATCCGGATATGCCGGTCAAGATCGCCCTCGAATCCCTCGAACTGCTCAAAGAAGGAAAACTTACCAATGCCGCTCTCCTCCTCTTTGGCAGGAACCCGCAGAAGTTCATCGACACTGCAGTGATCCGTTGCGCAAAATTCCGGGGCGATGATGTTACCCAGCCGTACTCGAATATGAAAGTTATCCGTGGTGCGATTGTTGCACAGATTGACCAGACCGAGCAGTTCATCCGGGACAACATCGCCAAGGCCGCATGGATGCCAAAGGAAAAATTCGAGCGGGAAGAGTCTTGGGAATATCCGCCGGATGCCTTCCGCGAAGCGGTCATCAACGCGGTCTGCCACCGGGACTACCAATCATCGGGGAACGTGCAGGTCAGCATCTTTACGAACTCGCTTGAGATTATGAACCCCGGGCGGTTGCCTTCGACACTCACGATCGAATCGCTAAAACGGCGGCACAGCTCAAGACCGAGGAACCGGCTCATAGCAGAGACACTGTTCAAGATCAAGTACATTGAAAAGTTTGGCTCCGGCACGACAAAGATGATCCGGGTCTGCCGGGAGCGTGGTGTACCGGAACCGGAGTTTTTAGAGCAGGACGAGGATTTCATGGTGACATTCCGGCGCTCTTCGGTAAATGTTCTTCTTGACCAGCCTCAGTTGTTGAACGAGCGACAGAAGCAGGCGATTGAGTACCTGAAGATTCATGAGTCGATCTCAACTTCGGAATACCTGGGGTTGACCGGCTGCTCTGAACGGACAGCACGCAATGACCTGCAGGAATTGATAAGGCTCAATGTTGTCGTCCAGCAGGGAAAGGGCAAATACACGCGGTATGTTTTGC
>JANYBK010000169.1 GCA_025360805.1 Methanomicrobiales archaeon | reverse complement strand
TTCGCGGTTGACTGCCATCAATTTTTATGAAGAGCTATTAGTATTTTGATCTGCCGGTTTGTTCGTCAGGAGATATCTGAATAGTTACATTATTTTACTAAACATACGAATGCATTTCCTGTTTAATAGTTAGGAGAATTTACAATGACGCAACCCAAGATAAAAAAACTCTATGATATCCAGTTACGTTCTGGATTGTCTAATATGGAAAAAAGCGATAATTTCGACCGAAAAACACGCCGCACCATCCTTCTTACGAATATCATGTTCGAGGGATCAAAAAGTGAGATACTAGTTGATGACGAGGGAAAGATATCCGAAATCCAAACCGTTCTCGACAAGAAAATTTCTAAAGAGGCAGACCTCGTCATCAATGGCAACGGTTCTATCGCTCTACCCGGTCTTGTCAACACCCACACCCACGCAGCGATGTCTCTCCTCCGGGGATATGCAGATGACATGTTACTTCAACCCTGGTTGGAGGAGAAAATCTGGCCTCTCGAAGCACACTTGACTGAGGATGATGTCTACTGGGGAACGAAGCTTGCCTGTCTTGAAATGATCCGGACCGGAACAACGGCATTCAATGACATGTATCTTTTCACGGGCAAAGTTCCCCAGGCAGTAGATGAGATGGGGCTCCGCGCTCAGCTTTCCTATGGATATATTGACATTGGTGGATCCGATAACGAGGAAAAATCACGCCGAATGACAGAACAACTTGTCCGGTCGGTAAAAGAGATGAAAAACCCCCGGATAAAAGCTGCAGTTGGTCCTCACTCAGTATACACGGTATCCCCTGAAGGACTCCAATGGTGTGCAGACTACGCAAAGCAGGAGGATATTGGCATTCACATCCATTTGAGTGAAACGGGAAAAGAAATCACTGATGCAGTGAATCAATACGGAAAGCGCCCGGTAAAAATCCTTGACGATTGCGGATGCCTCACATCACGAACAATCGCCGCACATTGCTGCTGGCTTGACGATGCCGAATGTACCCTTCTTGGAAAACGAGGTACATCTGCCGCTCACAATCCGGTAAGCAACATGAAGCTTGCCGTAAACCGTGCCATGCCGTATCATTGGCTGAAGGCGGCTGGAACATCAGTCACGCTCGGCACCGATGGCTGCGCATCAAATAACAACCTCGATATGTTTGAGGAAATGAAGGTGGCAGCCCTGCTCCAGAAATATTCCTGGAATAATCCCACGCAACTTCCGGCGCATGAGGCATTAACCATGGCCACGGAAGCCGGAGCACATGCGCTTGGATTCAATAGTGGAAAACTTGCCGTGGGATATGATGCGGATATTATCCTGATCGATCCTTACAGTGTCCAGAATGTTCCGGCTCACAACCAGGTATCCAATATTGTGTATTCCCTCAACGGGTCTGCTGTCAATACGGTGATTGTTCATGGGAGTGTGCTGATGTATGACCGGGTTATACCGGGAGAGGAAGAGATCATTCAGAAAGCAGGAACGGCTGCTCTTGAATTGGTAAAACGGTCACAAGATGATGATGAAACCAAGCGAAGTAAATCATCCTCTGCAAAATAATCCGTTTTTGAATATGGTTTTTACGAATGAACTTTTCAAATTTGTTGTATTTTTGATGGGAGATGCTTTGACACACGGGACCCGTGTCATGAGAATACATTCATTATGAACTGCGGTCCACAACACGTAATTCAAAGAATGGAGAGAAAAATGAAGGTTTATAATACCCATGTCAATGATTATCCCTTCGTAAATTTTCATCGTTGGGAATTTATGCCATTGGAATTGATTCAGTTATATACTGACAACAGAGGTAGCGATCAAGAACTTGTTGATGCTGTAGTTAAACTCGATCCTGTCTATGTGAAGTTTAGAGAACTGGATGCCTTGGAAAATCGGATAGGTCAAGTTATTGAAAGATTCGGAAAGGACGATGTTGCAGATGGTTTACCTGAAGATTTTCACATTACCATGGAAATGCTGCAGAGCGTAATTATGGCAAAAAAAGAGTTGATTCAAGGTACCAATAATGATGAATTGACATTCGGTCGAAAATCTTTATTACAGATTGTCAATTATCTTGAAACAAAAGGCGTTATCGAGTATATTGAAAAATAATCACATCAATACCGGACTTGCCCGCTACAACAGATCACTATTCCATTTAGGTCAATGGGATGAATTATAATGGTTGGGTACTCATGCCCAATGAAAAATCCCCGGTGAAAAAAATACCCCTTCTCGCAAAAAAGCCAATGACCTGATTATAAGAAAAGAAAAATTTTAAAAAATTATTCTGGGTATAATTTTGGAAATGCCTTTCGTACGGCTTCGTCATCCGGGAACCATTCGGGGTACGCAAATATTGTACCAATATTACCCGCAATTTTTGCTGTTTTCTTGAGTTTTTGTTGCTGATATTCTTCTTGTCGTGTATGATACTCATCGATATCATCAAGGTTTATGCCCAGAGAGAAATGGATAAAAATGAATTTCTCTTTGTCGAATTTATTGGATTTGATATAGGTTGGCGTTGTCGAAAAGAATGTACTATTATAACTATCAATAAATTGGTAATTGCTGCTGTTGCATACAATGAAAAGATCGTCCTGTTTCAACGAATCCCCTGCCTTCCTTGTGCGGGCCCTGATATTCACTTCTCTTCCTTTTGCAGCGTGATTGACTCTCCCTAATATGATACCGGTCAGCTCTTCGGTACTGAAATTGAGTTTTGTGAGCAACTCTGAAATGTCACAATCGGGATTAATTATTAACCTTGACTTATCCGAAAGGGAAATCAGATCAAGGACTTCAGTAGTAAGCTTCAGAGAGATTTGTCTCCCTCTTCCGGCAACCGTCATTTTTTCTTTGAGTCGTTTGAGGGTATTTTCTCTCTCTTCAACACATTGCTGTATTGCAGGTACACCCGTCTTGCCATGCAATTCTGCGATCTTCAAATCACGGCATAAATTGACCGTTATATACTCGGAAAGTTTTGTAACACTATCCCAGCGAGCTTTCTTGACATTTAGTTCGCTTAAAATAATGTCAATATTTTTATTGGCATTCCTGAGTGTTTCCCCTTGCAGGGGGTGTCTTACTATCCGCACGAGAGAGTTGAGATTTAACTGATTCTCCTCTTTTCTTGCGACAAATAATTCACCGATTTTCTTGTATTTCTGGTTGTTATCTATATTGTGAAGATTTTGAATCTGGGCCCGCGACCAGTCAAAATTACCAAGATCCCGCCAAAGATCGTTAATCCTTTGTTCGTACTGTGATTTGGCGTCGCCTTCACGCTTGCGGTATTCATTCTCAAGAATGCCCGCAAAATAATTCAGGCCCCGAAGTTTATGCGCTTCATAAACCGCACTACAATGTTTTTCAAGAGTGGGGAAGTTGACATTCTGATAATCCTGTTCAAGGATGTTTAAAACCCTCTTTTTCAGGCTGTCTTTTGTTTCATTACTGAGAATTACCCCGAGGCGGTCATTCTCCTTTGCAACTTTAAGGATTTTCTCGATCGGGATGATAAGTTCACTCTCGCTGAAGGGAACATAAGGACTAGAGATATTTCCCCAGGGATTCTCAAACCCATCCTGCTGGGGGAACGTGAACATCATGTTCGCGATAATCCGGTTACTGTTTTGCAGGTAATCCTCCATCTCTGTTGCGAGTTCTACCGTCGGGGCTGTGGTGGCCATCTCCTCATTGATGCCAAGGATAAAATACCGTAAGAATGGTTTTTCAGTAATTTTTACAGATTCTTCGGATTGAAATGGGTGAATACTCAATCCCGGAGGAGGTGAGGCCAGAATATCAATTTCTTTGAGGGCAGCATAGGAATTTGCAAAGTACCGGGGATTGAAATCGGCGTTTGATAAATCAAAGATATTTGATGCCGATGGGAGAACGCCAATACAATAAATGTAAGGCTTGATAAATGAACTTCCTCGTTTTTTGAGTATCTGGTTAGCAATCTCATTCACATCTGCGATCAGTGAAGGAAAGGATCCGCTCCCGGTCCCCCCGCCAATAGCGTGAACGATCCAGATAATCAGGTGTCCCTCCTTTTCACCCCCGCCATCCTTCTTCTGCCATCCATCGCGAAGCTCACCAAGATATTTGGTAACCGTTTTCTGAACCTCTTTTCTATGAATGTCATAGAGGAATCTCCCATACACGCGATCTCTGACTGCCCCTTCGCCTTTCGCTTGAATTCCCTTATAGAGGTACGGACAAGCCGGTATCAGGTCGTCTTCAATAGCAAAACCGGTTTCTGTCATCTCGATTTTGGTTGTATAGGGATCGATACTGATGTATTTTTTAATATCCTCAATACTGGAATCTACTGCAATACTGCGTAAATTGGTAGCATCACCAAATTCTGCTACCATCTCTTTGAACGTTTTTAGAACTCTCAGTCCTGCTCCGCCCATTCCGATAACGAGTGTAGGTGCAAATGTCATTTTCAAAATCCTCCGGTATTCCCTTTCTTTTCTGTTCGTTTGCCAGATTCCTGAGTGTCGTGCGTTTTTTCTGAAGTCTCGATCACCAGCATTCTATCTGATATGAGCAATTCCTCAACAGTAGTACGAATGTTGGGAATATTGGATTCGTCTGCTTCACGTAGTTTATCACGAATTAGTAAAAGATCCGACTTCCATCCAGTCTTGGCTTGCAGAATCTCCTTGTTCAATTGTGATTTCGTTCTTAACAGGCAGATGAACAGAATTATTGCGATGATTATGGCAACTGCTGCAATACCGGTCAAAGTATAATTCCAGATTGGTATATCGGCCTTGCTTTTCTGTTCGGCATCATATTTTTTTTGTAAAGCGTCATATTTGAACCAGGCTGAATCGGCCAAGCCTGCATTCAATTGGATAAGGTCTTCGGAAATGGGATTTGCTTTTTGATTATTATCCAGAATAGGAGTATATACAATCGAGGCTGTTCCGATAGCCAGTTTTTCCTTTCTGATTGTTTTTGGGTATGCATTAAAAGTGAGGGTAACTTTTTCTCCCCGTTTTATTTTCGCAATTGACCACGTATTTTTCCCGGTCGTCCTTATATCCAGCGGTACGTTTTGTTGATTTGGAGAATCAAACGTGTAGGAGAATGAAGATTCATCAATATAAGCTTCGGATTCTTTGAATGCAACTGAAATATCCTGAATATCATTATCTACGGCAGCAATCCAAAATTTTACTGCTATCTCTTCCCCAAACGGGGGGTTTGTCAGTGATGCTGCGTCAAAAGATTGTGTATAACCAGAATCAATATATTTTCCGGCGACTGGCGAAATACAAAGACAAATTCCTATGATAAGGACGATAATTCCGAACAGGGGAATTCTGCACTTCATAAAAGATAATCGATTATTTAAATATTTATAATGAACTTTTTGATCTTACAATACGTATAAAAAATTCAAATTTTTGCAGCTATTCTGGTTATTAGTTCGAATAATTACTTTTTTTATTGGCTTGCACCGCCCATCGCACACTCATTCCTTAACAATAGCACCGACCTCCGGGTCCTGCTGACATGAAGATCGGTCGGTCATGTTCTCTCGTCCTCGCTGACGCTCCGGCTCGCTTCACATCACCTCCCTTGCTTTACCGGAGTTACCCGGTTGAGATGCAGTACGCCCCTGGCTCGTCGCGATGCTCCGGTGCCAGCGGCTGCTCCCGCCCGCTCCTCACATACCGCTTCGCATCGTGTTCGTCGCTGTTGATCGTACTCATGCAGTACGCTCAGTGACACGTTCACCCCTACCGCGTGCCGATGCACTCGCCCGGTGCGAACGCGGGCCGCTGCGGCCTGACAGCTACCCCTCTGACTCCATCATCAGAACGTTCATCGGCTCCGACCGCGACAATACCTTATCATGCCCAATGCCCGTGACGTATCTAATAGGGCAGTTGAACTTGCCGAGTCCGGTCAATACGACGAGGCACTCGCACTCGTGAACAAGGGAATAAGATTCGATGCGAACAATGCGAGCGCGTGGTATAACAAGGGAATAATTCTTTTCCAAATGTGCCGATACCAGGATGCTCTCAATGCATTTGCCCAGGCAGCGGACATTGATCCTGAATTCACC
>JANYBK010000168.1 GCA_025360805.1 Methanomicrobiales archaeon | reverse complement strand
AAAACCATGGGAGGCAGTCTGGAAACTATATAAAGCTGCCGGTTTGTATCGGCAGAGTGATAATTGCTGCCTGTGGGTTCACTGCTTCACGAAAATGGGTTAGGGGTTTATATGCTAAACCCTAGATTGGACGGGCTCAATATAACCCCTGCTTTCGGTGCAGAACTGTAACGTTTCGGGTCATGTTTTTCTAGATGCAGGAAGAACTGATGTCAGACCCGAAACAGTGTCAATAAAAAAATCCATATGGCAACCGGAAAAATTAAAAAAAATCCGGTCACTGGTATTCCGGGTTCTTTAAAAATATCCGGCCCTGCTCATAGGCTGATTTTCCGGAGAACGTAGCAACCACTTTATCCCCATCGCTGAGAACAATGACCGGCATTGAGTTACGGATTCCAAAGAACATCTCAAGCAGGTCGGTCTCTTCAATCTTTAATCCATTGATGAGCATAGATGCAGGTTCAAGCTCAAGACGTTCCTGTACCAGCATATCAGGTTCAATGCGGAAAAAATAATAAAAAACCTGGTATGCATTCAGCAGATCCGATACCAAAAGTTCATCTTTCACTGGTTGTTCGAGTGCATCGATACTTCGAACAAGCTGTGATACATCATCATCAGCATCTTCAAGAAGTTTATCAGCAATGGCCACGAGTCGGGAATATGGCAGGGTTGTTCCCTTGTTACTCATGTGCAATCATTGGTTGTAAGAAGCATAAAATATCCCGGATAGTGCCCATACATTTCCTGGCAGGCACAATCCTTAATTCCCCATTATGGAAAATGAGTAAAGGTGAAAGATGAGGATTGCGACTGGATGTGCTACCACATCATTGCCCGTAAACCCGGCATGATGACTGAAGATATTGTAGCTGAAAGCGGGCTTGATATTGCCGTAGTGGAGTTGTCAATATCCCGTCTCCAGCAGGCACTCCTTGTTGAGCGGACGGGAGATGTTGTACGGGTGCTCAGTTTTGGTGAATCCCTCATACGAACCCAGATAAAATATTCTGATGATTTCCCGATTATTTTTGAAAATGGCGTGATAAAGGAGAAGAAACGTTAACCATGACAACAAACGAAGTGGCCATACTCCGAATAGGCCACCGGCCAGAGCGTGACCAGAGGGTTACCACGCACGTCGGTCTCACTGCACGGGCACTGGGTGCTAAAGGCATGTATCTTGCCGCTGCCGACAAAGGAGTGGTAGAGAGCATAGCAGATGTGGTAGAACGCTGGGGTGGTGAATTCTTCTGCGAAGATAATGTGAAGTGGCGCTCCTGCATCAAGGACTGGAAGGCGCAGGGAGGTGTAGTTGTCCACCTCACAATGTACGGTATCAACCTGCCCGATGCGATAAGCGAAATCCGGCCGCACAATAAGATCCTGGTCATAGTTGGTGCTGAGAAAGTGCCGGGCGATATCTACGGGCTTTCGGATTACAATGTTGCTGTCACAGGTCAACCCCATTCCGAGATCTCGAGCCTTGCGCTTTTTATGGATAACCTGTTTTTGGGAAAAGAGTTTTCCTGTGAATTTCCCGGCGCACAGATCCGGATCATCCCATCACGCATGGGAAAACAGACGGTGGAACAGTGAAAGGACGGGTCCTTGTCGCAGGGTTTGCAACACGCCATGTTGTGCAATCAGCATTCCATGCAGGTTATGAAGTCTGCGCTGTGGATCATTTCTGCGATCAGGACCTTTTCTGGTACACTAAAGACCGGATAAAATTTGAGGATCTTTTAGATCTTCCGGATGCAGTCGATGATATGTGCCGGCGTTATTCATTTGATATGCTCATTGTTACATCAGGTGCCGAAGAATTGTTGAGTTCCATTCCGCTTTTTGGGACACCCAGAAAAAAAATCGCTCGGTTCTTGGATAAACTCGATATCCAGCATTTTTTTTTAGAAAATGAGATAGTTGTCCCGCGCCTTTTAGAAAGTAGTGAATTTCCTGCCATGATCAAACCCCGGCGCGGTGCCGGGGGCTGGCGGAATGCAATTGTCAAAAACGCTGCTGAACAAAAGAAATGGGAACTGCAAAACACGGGTGTAGAGTATATCCGTCAGGAAGTGATTGCCGGAATCCCGGCAAGCGTATGCTGTGTTGCTGATGGTAAACAGGCACGGGCAATTGCAACAAACGAACAGATCCTCCGTGGCGATGGTGGATCATCGTTTGGTTTTTGTGGATCCGTAACCCCGTTTGAACACCCGCTTTGTAAAAAAATGATACAAATGGCAGAGCAGATTGCTGCTAAAAGCGGATGTACAGGAACCATAGGGATCGATTTTGTTGTCGGCAATGAGAAGCCGTATGCAATTGAGATAAATCCCCGCTTCCAGGGAACCGTTGATACGGTAGAGTGGGCACACGGGTGTAACCTCTTCCAATACCATATAGATGCATGCGCGGGGATACTTCCTCCATCATCACCCTTAAAGAGACAGGTAGCTGTCCGCAGCATTCTTTTTGCTGACAGGGATATTACGATAAAACACGATCTTAAGCACCTGAAATCCTGCATTGCAGATATTCCGCACCTGAACACATCTTTTGAAGCCGGACAAGCGCTTGTCAGCGTTTATGGCTGGGGAAGTACGCGCAAAGAAGCATTTTTTTTGCTGGATAAACATATTAGCACCGTTAAACAATACATACGGTGATGGTTCCTGCTAAAGACATGCTTGATGATCCGGCTATAAGGGCATATCTTCACCGTATGATCGGCGATGAAGGGCTCAACCTTATTTTACGGTTTCCCGATGAGGGAGAACACAGCGATGAAGGTCTTGCTGCAAGTACTGGTATCAACTTAAACACCGTACGGCACACGCTCTACACACTGTATGAGAAACGACTGGCTGAATATCACCGTATCAAGAACAATGAGACCGGTTGGCTTACCTACCTATGGCAACTCCGCCCGGATCATATCTATGATGCGATACGTGACGATATGGGACTCGTGTTAGAAAAACTTTCACGGCGCGAAATTTACGAAGAAGAGAATGACTTTTTCATCTGCAAGGATTGCCACATCATATTTACCTTTCCCATTGCAATGAACAACGAATTCAAATGCCCTGCATGTTCAATGCCGATGGGACATTTTGATAATGAGATGCTTTTAAAATCGCTCAAGCATCGCATTGACTCTATCAAAGAGTCGCTCGGTCATGCCTGATCTGACAATTGAAAAATTAACTAAAATGCTGCACGATGCCGGATGCAGCGCAAAAGTCATAGCTCACTGCATGGCTGTTACGGATTGTGCGTGTGAATACGCACAAGCCAACTCCTCTGCAGATTTTTCTCTAGTTCAGGCAGGCGCGATGCTACATGATATCGGACGGGGGAGCACTCACTCGATTGCACATGCTCAAGAGGGTTCTGAACTCTTACGTGCCAAAGGTTTTTCTAAAGAAATTGCCAGTGTTGTGAGATGTCATACCGGTGCCGGACTGACTGCTGACGAATGTTCGCTGCTTGGACTGGTTCCGCAGGATTGTATCCCCACAACAATTGAAGAAAAAATTGTCTGTCATGCGGATAACCTGCTTGCCGGCACGAGACGGATGTGCATTGAAAACAGTATCCGTTCAGCATATCACCTGCCCCGCAGGGTCAGAAAGAGAATTTACCGCCTTTCAACAGAAGTTGAGCTGCTCTGCAAAAAATAAAAATCAGTCTGTTGAAACGATTTTTACATTCCATTTATATGATGACCTGCTTTACCTGCGGCAGTGCACGGATCTTTTCAATAACGCCGTTTGGCAATTGATCCTCTAAGATAATTACGAGTTTTGGCTCTTCGGATAATTGCGGATCGGTAACAAATATCTGCCGTATTGAAAGGTTGTGATCGGATAGCACGCGTACAGCTGCTCCAACAATCCCGCGCTCGCTGGCATTTTTGGGAAGGACAGTAATTACGGTGTATCCAAGTGATTCTGCAACCCTGCTCAGGTCAGGAGTTGCCCGCATATTCAGAAAGATATCCTTCAGAAGCGGGAGCTCAAGTATACGATGTGCTGTCGAATCCACAACCCGCCGGTCTGAACCTATAGCTTTTGCAACAGCGGTTGCTGGCATCTCGATTCCATTGCAGCTGATTCGCCCGTCAGCTGTCACGCCAAAACCATTCTCCAGAAGGAATCGCACCACCCGGCTCTGGGATGGCAAATCTGCAAATTCACTGATAATATCTGACCACATACACATCACTTAAGAAAAGCGCATATAAATATACATCTATGTAGATCCAGCGCCATCAGTGTATAAAAAAATAGTGAACGATAAGAATGCCGGCTATAATTCAAAACCGTATCGATGCAGATCCATATTCTGCATCTAACCGTGTAATCGGCAGCTTATAGAACATAACATTCTTTTAGATGGACAACCTCTTTGTTATGGCACAAAAGCGGGGGTAGCCAAGCCCGGTCAAAGGCGCCAGGTTGAGGGCCTGGTCTCGCAGGAGTTCTTGGGTTCGAATCCCATCCCCCGCATACTGTTTTGGGACATTGTTTTTGATATTGCACTCAAGTTAATCTGATATTCCACTTCTCAAGTGTAAATTCATAAAAAACCGCTTTTTTTCTACGGATATGCTTTAAAAAAACTTTTCGAAAAAAACAAAAAACCGGATAAATCCGAAAATCTAAAGAAAAAAACGCTCGCTTTTTTAGTTGCCTCTGCAGCCCTCCTGTAAAATTGGTATTCAATAAATAGATGCCGGATGAAATAGAGGAAGTACTATGAAGTCCGCTGCCCGTTCACGAAAGGAGAATCCTGTATGCAAAACCTGAAAAATCGATTAGTTATTCTCGGGGGACTTCTGGTCGTCCTTGCTGCCACTGTTTTTCCGGTGACCGCTGCTTCATTAGACTCCGTCACCTGCCCGGGCTGTGGGATGGTGTGGACGGACACCTGTGTCCCATTCGAGCGGAACAACGAGACTGCGTATAATGAGGAACTTGCTGCTTCCTTTGCACCAATCGCAGCTAACCAGACACCATTTGCGGATTTCAGCAACCAATCGTGGAGCTCAGCGTTCCTTGCTTTGAATAACCTCATCAAAGAAAGGTATGCTTTTACTCAGTGGAAATCCGTAGACTTTGATGTACTCTATGCGACCTATGCCCCAATGATTGCCGATGCCGAGGAAAAACAGGACCCGGCCGCGTATTACCGGGCTCTAAGAGGATACCTGTTTGCGATCCCGGACGGACATGTTGACGTTTTGCCAACAATTGGAGACTTCGGCGCAAAGTATGCTGATATTGGCGGGGGATACGGATTTGCAGTGAGCAAGCTTGATTCCGGGATCATAATTGTGAGTTATGTGGCAAACGGAAGTGCTGCTGAGAGTGCGGGAATACGGCCCGGTGATAGAGTGACCGCATGGAACGGCAAGCCCGTCATGGATGCCATCAACGCCACCCCCTACATATGGGCGGTGAAAAAACCCTCCACCGGCGAGGGAATGTTACTCCATAAACTTCGGCTCCTGACGCGGGCGCCCGTAGGCACGCCCGTAATCATTACTGTTGCAGGAATAGACGGTTATCAGCCACGGATCGTGAACCTTGTGGCCTACGATGACAAGGCCGAAACCCTGATAAAGACCACAACGTTTCTCGGTAAACAGATCAATGATATCGGGGCTGTCAGTATCCTGACCGATATCAAGCCACAGATCAGCAATGATACGGTCACATACCGGACGCTGCCGGGAGGGTACGCATACATTGCAATCTACGATGAATCGTATGATGTGTACCAGCCGTTTAAGGCTGCAATGCTGGACGCGATTTCAAAAAAAGCGCCGGGCATGGTGATTGACCTCCGGTACAACAGTGGCGGAGATGACAACCTCGCGTCTTGCTTTGCCGGGTGGTTTGTGGAAAAGCCGGTCTTCTATGAATATGCCACAAAATTTGATTCTGGTTCCCGGCAGTTCAAGATAATATCGGAAGCCTGGACCCAGCCCCGGTCAAACGGGTATCACGGGCCGGTGGCAGTGCTCGTCAGCCCTGACACAATCAGTTCCGGCGAAGGGATACCCATGATATTTACGAACACCGGGACTGGAAAGATTATTTCCTGGTATGGTACTAACGGTGCATTTGGCATGAATGGCCTCCAAGCCGTTCTGCCTCTTGGCATGTATGTGGTCTTCCCTGACGGTGCATCGCTTGATAAGAATGGTTTGATTCAGGTTGACAGCAACGCCTTACTTGCAGGTGGGATTGCACCGCAGATCCGGGTGCCGATCAATGAGGATACTGTTGCCCGGTCCATGGCCGGAGAAGATGTCCAGATGACTTATGCGTTAAAGTGGCTCACTGACCAGCAGAAACCGCAAACTCCGGTGACAACTGCCACACCCCCACAGAAAACTTCTTCGGGAATTTCGATCATTTTCCTGACGCTTGGTCTTCTCATCCTTATCGCGCGACGGAAGTAAATTTTTTTAGCGTTCTCCTCATAAAAGATAACAAGAAAATGAAAAGAGGAATTTGGCTCAATCACTTTTTTTTTGTCCTAATGCCAGATAGTCAACCTGCCGGAACATTGATTGCCCTTTAAGGTATTCCGATATTCAGTGAATCGGCTCATCTGTCCTTACCAGATATTTCGTTTTTAATACGGTAATTTCTGCACTTCGATATAAAAAAGAAAAGTATATCCTTTTCAATGTTAGACTCTGCTGTGCTACGTTTCAGGGTGTTTTTATGCCGTGCACAGTTCTTACAGAAGCAATGGACGATGCCCCATTCACTCTGAAGCATGCCCATATCTGGTTTCTTTCAGCAATGGGGATTTTCCTTGACGGTTTTGATCTCTTCGTGATGTCGATAGCCCTTCCGCTCATCATCGTCCAGTTCTCCGCAACACCGATCGAGCAGGGCATTGTCGGTTCAGCAGCAGTTATCGGGGCAATCTTTGGGGCGCTCATCGGAGGCCGACTCTGCGACCGCTTTGGCAGGAAGAAAGTATTTTTATTCGATCTTCTCATATTCATCATTTTTGCCGTTCTGTCATTCTTTGCATGGAGCATTGCATCTCTCATTATCTTCCGGTTCCTGCTGGGTGTCGGCATAGGTGCAGACTATCCGGTCTGTGCATCGTATGTCAGTGAGTTCATGCCAAAACGGATCCGGGGCCGGATGCTGATCGCAGCATTCAGTTTCCAGGCAGTCGGCATATTTGCCGCAGCAGCAGTCGGGCTCTTCATCCTTGCCATGCACCCATCTGAATCAGCATGGCGGTGGATGCTGGTTGCCGGTGCCGTTCCTGCAGTTGTGATCCTTCTGCTACGGCGGGGCATTCCGGAGAGCGCTCGTTGGCATATCCAGCGGAAGGAATGGAAACTTGCCATGGGAGTTGTCCGTTACCTGATACCGGATTTCACAATGAATAAACCCATCAACCCCACGAGTGAAGATACGGTACAAATAAAGCCGGAAAAAGTACCGGCATGGCATTCTTACCTGAGATCTTATGCCGAACTCCTCTCTAAAAAGAACCTGCGCAAAACAATCCTCATCACAGTGCCGTGGTTTTTCATGGACTTTGTCTTTTACGGGGTCGGGATTTTTACCCCAATTCTGATTGCTGCCATGATCGGCACTCAGGGAACCGGGCTTAATTTCATAGCACAGGACTTCTACTCTTCCGAGTATACGGTTATGCTTGACATATTTTTGGTCATTGGTTTCATTCTCAATATCCTCTTCATTGAGAGGATCGGCAGGATACGGCTCCAGCTTGCAGGTTTTATCGGTATGGCAGCTGGCATGTTCATCCTTGCCGCATCCCAATCAGGTTCCCAGAACATCATTGCCCTTGCGTTTGTAGGGTTTGGCCTCTTTAACCTCCTCCAGAACATGGGGCCGAATGCAACAACGTTCCTCCTTCCGGCAGAGGTCTTTGCTACCCGTCTCCGTGCAACAGCTCATGGTTTTGCAGCAGGGCTTGCCAAGGTTGGGGCAGCCTGCGGGATCATCTTCGTCCCGTTGATGACGGCAGCCTATGGTGTCAGATATACTGTCATCCTTATGGGTGTCATCTGCATATTAGCTTTTGTCGTTACCTGGTTTACCCGGATCGATATGACCGGGCGCTCCTTAGAGGAGATCGAAGATATAGGGTGATATATAGTCAACACCGTAATGGATCCAAAAAAAGGTGAAATCAGATATTGTCGGATGTGTTTGTCGGTTCTCTGATAGATAACCACCCAATAGCAATGAGCGAAAAAGCGGCAGACACGAACGTGCCGATGACCTGTAAAACCGGGTTTTCTAAAAAGAACATCTCCCGGAGCGGATAAATCATGAACGTAAACGCAAAGAGAACTGTCCCGATAAGGATTACCGGGTATGCTTTTAATGAGTGATTCAGACCGATGATAATTAAGGATCCGCTGGCAAAGAAATATAGCAGCGTGACAAGTGAAGATGCACTGAATCCGGCAATGATAATTACTCCGACAGGGATAATGAGGAAGATGATAAGAAGTCCCAAAAGGATATGCGGTGCCTGCTGTCTTTTAGGGAGGCCTTTTTGGAATGCTATCGATATTATGAGAAAAGACGCGATCATTCCGATGTCGATCAGGCTTGGAAAGACCATGGTTCTTAAGCCCATGAGGACATTGACGTACCAGGCTATGTTTGAAATTCCCCATAATCCGAACCCCCCTGCAACATATAGGTAGGTTTCCTCGCCCCCACACAGATGCCAGATGTAAAGGAAAACGAGAGCTCCGATTATTGCGGCGATGATCTGTAGGTAGTTGCTTATTGCAAGAAAGATCTTGTCGGGAAGAAGCAGGATCATAAGGGCGAGCAAGACCGATGCTCCTAAGATAAGCCAGAAAAACCCGGTGATTAATTTTACAGTCGGGCTATCCCTATGCCCGGCCGGATATACAGGAACATTTGTCATAATCGTATTTTTCTGTAATCCTTAAAAAAAAGATGTGAAATCCCGCAGATTTTTAGCCGGGAACAAAAACGAACTATGGAATTCCCGTTTATCAAAAACTTTTATTCAGCGAGTATAAACCCAGATAATGACTGTCCCATCCATGTTGCGATCACCGTGCATGTGGGTTTGTGTGATCATTTGCCCCAACGATTTTTAATTCCGAAGATTGCGAGATCATGGAAAATAATCTGCACTTGCATGGGAAAGAAGAACCAGAGGAAACGTCAGTAGAAACCCGCTTTTCTATGTGCGTTTTTCCTGATACTTCTGCCATAACAATTCTCGCCGAGCTTAAATTCCGATCTTGCGTTCGATCTTGTTATCTATTCCAGGCAATTTTCCTCAAATCCCACAAAGTGGGCATTTTTTTTTAAAATCCGTCTTTATGTGGCGGCACTAAAAAAATGCGGCATCATGTTCTATGAGTTTGCGTAAAATATTACATGCGTCCGTTTGTAAAACATGTTTGCTGTCGACCGTTCGTAAAAAAAAAGATTCATATCAAAAAAAATGAGCACTCCAAAATGGACACATCATAAAGGTTGTCCATTAGTATTATGTTTCCGAGAAAATCATAGAATAGAAGATGACTGATAAAAAGTACGAATCATTAAAGATTGAGAATATCGTTGCATCGGGTGTCATTGCAGAGTCCATCGATCTTGTTCTGTTGTCTGAAAAGGTCAAGAACTGCGAACTCAACAAGAAGCGGTTTCCCGGTGCCGTATATCGTATCGAGAATCCAAAGATTGCAGCACTGATCTTCTCAACAGGTAAAATCGTGCTCACCGGCATCCGTAACGATCAAGCTTTAGCAGACGGACTTGCAATTGTCATGAAGTCGGTAAAAGGGGCAGGTATTGAGACTCTCAAAGTGCCCAAAGTTGCGGTCACCAATATGGTCTGTTCGTACAATCTTGGTAAATATATCAATCTCAACAAGGTAGTCATCACACTCAATGTCGAAAATATCGAGTACGAACCCGAACAGTTCCCCGGGCTTGTTTACCGTATCAAAGATCCCAAGATCGTTGTTCTTATCTTCTCTTCAGGAAAGATCATTCTCACTGGTGGCAAGAACTTAGAAGACATCAAGAGGGGACTTGACGTTCTCGAACAGAAACTCGAAAGCGCCCTGTAAAAAGAAAATATTTTTCCTTTTAAAAAAACACCATAACTTCGTTATTCTTCATCAATGCAAATCACATTAGCACCCCATAAAAAAAAAGAAATACCCTTTTTTCTTCGAAGCTAAAAAAAATATCAATCCCACGTATGCAAAAAAAAATATCAAACTTTCTTTGTGACTGTTTACAATGACACCAGAGCTGCTGAAGGGATAAACGGTTCTCCATTAAATGCATCTTTAATCGATGCAAGGACTGGTCGATCATTCTTTCGTACTGTTGAGATATATCCCCTGATGCGACAGAACCAATCAGCC
>JANYBK010000166.1 GCA_025360805.1 Methanomicrobiales archaeon | reverse complement strand
GGCTGATTGGTTCTGTCGCATCAGGGGATATATCTCAACAGTACGAAAGAATGATCGACCAGTCCTTGCATCGATTAAATATGCATTTAATGGAGAACCATTTATCCCATCAGCAGCTCTGGTGTCATTGTAAACAGTCACGAAATTTAAAGGGCTGAATGGCCAAATCGAAGTTTATAACGACAAACTCATAATAAAACGCATGGGATTTTGGGCAGCTTTTTCACAAGGGATCACCGTTGGAGATAAAATAATATATATTGATCAAATAACAGGAATCCAATTCAAACTTGGTGGCTTAACGAATGGATATATTCAATTTACAATTCCCGGTGGAAATGTAATCGGAAAGGGATACGCATCAATGATAGAAAACGAAAATGCTTTAGCGTTTAATTTTCCATCAAATGATTCAGCTACTAAACTAAAAGAAAAAATAGAAGAATTAGTACAAAAATCGAAAATGAGCACAAACCAAACCGTTCATGTAAGCAGCGCGGACGAAATAAAAAAATTCAAATCTCTTCTTGACGAAGGAATTATTACTAAAGACGAATTTGACAAGAAGAAAAAAGAATTGCTTAATTTATAATAAAATCTACCTTACCGCTACCTAGATCTTCAAAAGAGGCGGTTGCAAAATTCGAAAAAAGTAACTCGTTTGAACAAATGTGTTAGAGAGAATGTATTCTGACAGATATTCGGGATATTGCTGACCTCAATTGGCATAAAAGTACAAACGAAAATAGTTATGCAACAGATTTTAAGGATCACTTTTTTTTAAATCCTCAGCAACCGCTCATTCTCCCTCAGCCATTCCCTCCGCCGCTCGTAATCCGGCATGATCTCCTTAACCTTGCTCCAGAACTTCTTCGAATGGTCGGGCTGCCGGAGATGAACAAGTTCATGTACGATCACATAATCCACAATCTCAAGCGGAGCCTGTATGAGCCTCCAGCTGAAGTTGAGCCCGCCCGTGCTGGTGCAGGAACCCCAGCGCTGCCGGGCATCCGTGATGCGGACCGACTTCGGGGTATACCCGGTCATCATTGAGAACCACATACAGCGGGCGTGGATCTCCCGCCGGGCCTCCTGCATGTACCAGCATTTCAGCCGGTGTTTGATATCCGGAAGCAGTGTCCGGCATACGCACAACCGGTCCGTACGTTCAATGGGGTTGTTGCCGCTCTCCACAATATGCAGCGGGTAAACGCGCCCGAGATAGAAGAAAGTCTCGCCCTCACTATACACATGCAAAGTAGCAGCGGGCCGCTGTCTGATCTCCCCGATTTTTTTGAGGATCCAGCTGCGTTTTTCCCGGATAAGGTCTTCGATCATGGCGGCCGGTGCCTTGAGAGGGGCTCGCACGATAAGCCGGGCTTCAGAAGTAATGACCAGTGCAATAGTCCGACGGCGGGAGCGGACAATTTTTTCTATGGGAATATCATCCATGTCAGCAGTGATGAAGAGTACTTTTGAACCGGGAACAAAAAAAAGAGCAGGATTCTGCATTCACTAAAAACTACTATGCTGATTGTCCATTCGACCCGTCGCTGATAATTTTTCCGTCTTTAAGCCGGATGATCCGGTGGAAGTAGTCTTTGTGCCAGTCCTCGTGGGAGACCATCACAATCGTCTGGTGGAACTCTTCGTTAATCTCTTTGAATAGATCAAGTACAAGCCGCGAGTTTTCCGAATCAAGATTGGCACAGGGTTCATCAGCGAACAGGATATCCGGCTTGTTTACCATGGCCCGGGCAATCGAGACCCGCTGCTGCTGACCACCGGACAACTCTCGCGGGAGATGATCCCTGCGATCGCACAGGCCAATCTTTTGCAGCACCTCAAAACTGCCTGCATGAGTCTGCTCCTCGGTACGGTCCAACCGCAGCATTGCCGGCAGGGAGACATTCTCCATAACGGTGAGATCGGGGACGAGTGCGTAGTCCTGAAACACGTACCCGAGCTTATAGAGCCGGAACTGGGTCTTTTCGTAATCATTGAGCCGGCCGACATCGACACCGTCAATCGTGATCTTCCCGGAAGTTGGTTCATCGAGAAGTCCCAGCATATGCAGCAGGGTTGTCTTACCACTGCCGCTTGCACCCATGATGCCAAGAAACTCGCCTTTGGCGATATCGAGAGTTACCCCGTCAAGGGCGTTGACTTCGACATCACCCATACGATAGATCTTCTTTAAGTTTTCGATTATGATCATGACATCATGTCCTCATGGCAGTCTGGATATCTTCGCGGGAGATCTGGTAAGCCGGAACATAGCCAGCAACAATTGCAGCGATAAAAAGAATCACGGAGTTCTGGAGAAGATCCATAGGTGTAACATAAAGGGTTGCAGACCATTCCGGCGTGACAATAGGGTTATACGCCATATAATCTGCGAGAACCAGGGTTAAGAAGATCCCAAGGATAATACCAAGGATGCCGAGAATGATGACCTGGAACCCATAGTTATGCATGATGACTTCCTTATCCACCCCAATCGCCTTTAAGATCCCAATCTGTTTGCGGCTGCTGATAGTCTTGATAGTGATAACAATGAACAGGACAACTGTCGTAATGATGATACTGACAACCAGTGACACCATGTTGATGATGGCAAAACTCTGGAGTGCCCGTCCCATGCTCTTACTTAACAGATCTGCAGTGGTCTGGACCTTTCCTGTCCCTCCTACTCCGTACGCGAGAAGTTCGTTCTTGATGAACTGTTCGGAATAGCCGGGTTTTGCCTTGACGGTGATATAATCCGCATTGTCAAGCGCCTTTGGGTCAACCATTGCCATGTCCGTTGAGGTAACGTAAACTGCACTGTCTGCCTGACTCCAGCCGGTGAAATAGATCCCTTTTACCCGGTAGTCCTTCACGTACCCGTTGCCGTAATCAATATTGATTGAATCACCAACCCGTACTCCCCCAAGCGAGGCCTGGAACTCATCCTCCTGCCGGATTGAGGCGTCTCCAGCTACCGGCCTGCCAATAATAACTTCACCGGTATCAGCTTCACCCAAGTAACTACCTGCAACCATCTTGGTATAGAGTGGGGAAACGGACTTCTCGTCATTGGGTGATATCGCCCGCACCGTGACACCGAGAACACGCTGGCGGTACTTGAGTGTCGCCCCTTTGGTAAAATGGGGAGTGGCCCGTTCTACACCGGGCATACCGTTAATCAGGTCGAGTGTTGCGCCAATATCGGCAACATACTTGTCACCGGACTTGGGGCTGACAAGCACGTTCCCGACCTCGTAGTCCACAACCTGCTTTGTTATACTCTGCCCAATCCCGTTGAACATTGAAGGTAAGAAGATCATGTTGGTAAAGCACATCCCGATAATCAGGATGGTCAGAATCACACTTGAGCGGCTTCCCCGCTGGAGCGAGCGCAACGCCAGCAGGAACGCGACCTTTAGTTCTTTTTTACCCATGGGTGTGTTCCGTCCCCATTCTTCTTTGGCAGGTACCAGTACCGGTAGGCAACGAACCCGAGTATGGCAAGGATGATGAGACCGAGAATAAGGTTCCCTGAATTGTCTGCTGCCGGTACCCGGATATTCATCTGCCGGATCATTGTGTGTACGCCCATGTCATCGGTATAGGTGATTGTAAGATTATAGGGATGGTTCCCCGCTTTTGCCCCCTCAAGAAGGTAGACTGCAGGGGCATCATTACCCGGCTTGATCTTACCGATAAATGCCTCTTTGTTACCTTCTGCCGGGAGATCAATCTTTGCTGATACCTGTTTTGCTTCTCCGGTTCCGGTGTTCTCAATTCGGATCGTGAGATCAAAAGGTGTATTCTCAGTAAGACGTGGCGGATTGGTATCTACGGATACGAACCCCAGTTCTGCCTTACCTTTCATCATCAGATCGATCCCGGTTTTCTGGGTTTGGAAGACGCCATCGATTGCGCTGTAGCTGATGGTCACCGGTATCCGGACAAGACCGGCGTTAGCTTTCTTATCGGAGAGCAGGATCAGTTGTACGGTCTGCTGTCCCCCCCCGCTGATAGCTCCCAGGTGGTAGAGATCGGAATTTTTCGGTGCTACCACGGCACTCGTATTCTCAAGTTTTATGGTCACATCATCAGCAAGGGTCTGTCCTGCATTCCGTAGGGTGAGCGTGACTGGGATCTCTTCACCGGGATTTGCAGTACCACTAAGCGAGGTATCCATGATCAGGATCGCTTGCCTCTGGATTCCTACTGCCGTATTGACATTCACCGGTATCGGGTACCGGGTGCTCTTTCCCCCGGTGGTGTCAATCCACACCTCAGGATAATACATCCCGCTTTTTGAGGGTGCACGTATTGAGAAGCTGATCGGGATTGACTGTCCCGGCCCGATCTCACCTACGCGGTCGAAAGCCTTGCTCAGTACTTCAATGCCATATCCTTCAAGTTTGACATTTTCAATATTGACATTGGTATCCGTAGTTTTTATAACTGCATAGGTTGCGTCCGATAACTGCCCGGATTTTTCAGTTACCGTAGAACTGCCTGCGGTATTTTTTATGGTTATCGTGATCGTCCCAAGACTATCGGGCATAAGGACCGACGGGGTCACTTTATAATCGGTGATCGTTACGGTGGGTGCACCTTCTGCGGATACAGGAACCACAATTGCGCTCATGAGCGCGATGATAACGAGGATTGGAATTGTCCATTTCATAAGGATCGCTCTTCTAAAGGAGAAAGTTTTACTCCATTATTATTCTCTGGTACTAAATTACTCTGATTGGTTTTCATCATTATATCATCTCAAGACGAACTGAGCCTACACCCTGCTTTACTGCTATCTCATTGACTGGAATGGCTGGATTGTAACCATCAGTAACATACACCCCATGATTCATGGAAAACCCGGTGGCGGTGATATCGCCAACACCCTGGTGAGCGGTAATACGGGTATTGCTCGTTCCGGGAACTTTCAGGGTAAGGTCACCTATACCGCTTATTATTGTTGCATCAAACCTTCCCCCACGATACCGGCCAAGATCGATCTCAGTATCCCCGGCACCTGAATGTAGGTTGAGACTGTTGAGATTAATTGCACCGAGATTCAGCCGGCAGTCACCGGCACCGATATTCACATCTAGTGCAACCGGAACCTTATCCGTAATACGGATTTCCCAGCTGTTCGGAGAATGCACGGCAAACCAGGCTTTTCCAGCATGACCTTTGTCGGTCATACCGACGGTTTTTGTCATATTATCAATGGATGATGAAAAAACCGGTTGCCATTCAGGAGCTTTTGAAAAGACTGTTGTTTCCATCAGCACATGATCGCGTGTATAACCATCAACTGTGATCTCCCCGGCGCCCATGATGATTGAAATATTTCCTGAGGTGGCACCATCTAACGGGAAGGCAGTTGTATTGGAGGCGATCCATGCGGTGTGGGTAAATGGAGTGTTTGGATTATCCGCTATTGATGAAAAACCACCGGATACAGCGGTGATACCAAAACCGATGGCAAATGATACGATAGCAATAGCAACCAGCCACAGGATTACACGTTTCGGTGTTGTTCCTGAACCGGTCTGGAAGCACCTGATGCCACTTTTTTTTTCTTCTTTCAATATATCTGAGCTCATGCAGCACCCACCGTCCCGGTAATGATATGAATATTCCATTTCAGGTAGCGGATGCCTATATGGTAGAAGAACCGGGCAAGGTAGAAATCACCAATAATAAGCAGGAGTCCGACTGCAGTCATCCCAATGGAGAAGAATATCCCTGCCGCCGGATACAACCAGATGGAAAACGACGGGAATCCCAGGATCTGCAGGATCGCATAGACAAAGGCAGCCGGCCCGAATATCGTAAACGCGACACCCACAAGAAATACTGCCATAAGCAGGACGACAAGAATGATGAAAGGCACCAGTACGAATACAAGATTGAACAAGCCAAGCCCAAGAGTGGCCATGATGGCATGGAAGATATTTTTGCAGGAACAGGTGTGCTCGGCTTTTTTCACGAGATGCGTTGCTCGGATCTCCTTTGCAACCTCCTCAGGTGAGCCAAGGGAGCAGAAGAGCTCTTCTTCGGATCTTCCTTCCGCCTTTCCGATCCTGAAATGCTCCCGGTAATCTGAGAGAAGGTCCTCAAGATCTTCTGCCGGAAGCGTTCCTTTGAGCCGGTCGGTTAATATCCGTATATATTCCTGTTCATTCTGCAGCATCGTTTTTCCCCACGAGAAGCGCGTTCACCGCTGATGCAAAACGCATCCATTCATCCTTGAGTTCATGTTCTTCCTTCCTTCCACTTTCCGTTAACCGGTAATATTTTCTTGGAGGGCCTTCGCCGGATTCCTGCAGGTACGTGGTGACATACCCCTCATCCTTAAGACGCCTTAACAACGGGTAGATGGTGCCTTCCGAGATATCGATTCTTTTTGAGATCTCGTTGACAAGTTCGTACCCGTAGCAGTCCTTCTGGGCCAGAACGGCAAGGACACAGATCTCAAGTACGCCTTTTTTAAACTGAATATTCATGGAATCTCCCTGGGAACCTGCGTACCCGGACCCTGGCTTTTAGAACGGAAGCATTCATGACGCTTAATTTTCGCTCCGGCCGGGGGGTTTGACAGAGGTAAAGTTTTCCGGGTTCGCAGGCCACAGTGTTTAACACAGTATCTTGCATTACAAGATACCTACTATTACTTTGGTTAATTGGTATAAAAAGTTCCCGACCGGAGCGGACATAATCGGATAGGATGCAATCGTTCAGGATTCTGATAGTTTGTCTATCATTCAGAGAATTATGGTATTGCAAAATACCGTCGTAATCCAGGAAAAATACAGGTGGTATGCAACCAGTGATGCAATGCCATGACCGTTACGATGATGCCTGCTGTACATCCTTTTCGCTTGTGGGAATAATGCAGACAACACTGCCGGGAATCAGGGCTTCAAGAGATCCTTTTAAGGAATCGATGGACTCCTGCATATCCTTAACCTTCTGCTCCGGATCAAACCCAAGGTAGATATCGATATAGATCCGGGTCCCGGATCGTCGCGACCGGACTCCGTGGAATTCATGGAACTTGTCAAACGAGCCGACCAGTTCCTTTAAGATGACAATCTGGAGCTCTTCTTCCAGAGTCTTGTCAAAAAGATCCGGAAGTGAAGAGGAGATCTCCCGGTATCCCGCGAACAGCAGGAACCCGATAATAACCAAAGAGGCGATCGGATCGATGTACTCCGACCAGCTGTACTGGACGAGGAGCACCGAAAGCACCAGCGCAAAGAGGATCAGGAGGTCGGAGAAGGTCTTGGCCCTCCGGAGCCGCCACTGGGCCTCCATGATGGGGGTGGGCTCTTTTTGTGCGAGACTATAATTTTTCTTCCAGTGGTACGAGTCTGTGACACTGACAAGGATCATGAGAGGGATCCCGATTAACGCAGCATTCATATCGAAATGTTCGGGATGGAGAATCCGGTTAAAGGTGAATAAGAGCAGGATCACGATGGATATGAACATCACGCCGCCCGTGATGATTCGTGTTAAGGACTCGAACTTTCCCATGCCGTAATCGTACGTGAACTTCCCGCCAATCGTAACCCGGCGTATGATAATGAGGGCAAAGGTAGTGGCAAGGATCTCGTTTGCACCCTTGATGATATCGGCAAACAGGGTCATGGATCCGGACAGGATAACCGCGATGGACTCCGGGATCAGAACGAGGAGATCTATGCAGAGCCCGGTAAAGACCAGCTTCTGGCGGGATTCTCTCACTTCGCCCTCTCCGTCACTGATCTCATCGCTTGCCATGTATGTCAATACATGATGACAGGACTACTAAAAAAACTTTAGGGATACCAGAAACAGGTAACGGAAAAAGATTCCCCATTTATATTTAGAGGGGTTCCCCGCCTCAGGGCCTCTCCGAGGCACGGCGGGGCAAGGTGGTTTCAGCAATGGTAATCGGTTAACCTGCAGCAGGACGTTCCGTATGGAGAGGTGTCCAGTCACCCGTTGTTTTCAATCAGGATCTGCTCAAAAATTCTCAATCAAAGTCCGGTTGAAATTTTTTCATCAGAGTCTGATTTATCCGGATCGGTTTTTCAAACGCGATCGTGATCGTGATGAAATTTTTTCAATCAAGGTCCGGTTATTTTTTTTCAATCGAAGTCTGCTTGAAAAAATAAAATCAAAGTCTGGTTGAAATTCCCATTCCCGACCCCCTCCAAAAAGTGTCATTAATTTCATACCGTAACCTTTTGCGCAACACCCCAAAAAACTTAGATTTAAATCTCAGAAATTAATATACTATATACAGGATGATCTCTCGAAAGCAGCCTGC
>JANYBK010000127.1 GCA_025360805.1 Methanomicrobiales archaeon | reverse complement strand
GTACATTCCATCAACAAAGTTGTAGAAAAAATCCCTTGTGAAACGTCAGTCAGATACCATTTGTCCAAGCTGGACCTGGACTCACTTCTGGAAATACAGTCAAAGATCCTCACCTATTCTCAAGATCAGATTCTTGTTCCTGGAAAATCCTATCATTTTGCCATAGATATCACAAACGACCCGTATTACGGTGAAATTGTTGAAGGCAACAAAGATTACGTCATCAAGAGTAAAATGAAGGATTCCACAACCAAATTTTACTCCTACGTCTCGCTCTATATTACCACAAAAGGCCAACGGTTGACGCTTGCGGTTCTCCCGGTAAAGAAAGGAGTATCAACAGTTGAGTACATTCGAAGATTACTGACAATCATCAACGACGCAAAAGTTTCCGTTGCTGTTCTGTGTCTTGATCGAGGTTTCTACTCAAACGAAGTGTTCTCATTTCTCCAAAAAGAAAAGATCCCCCATATTGTTCCCGTGAGAAAACACGGTAAAGAGCTTAAGGAAATACTACAAGGGAATCGTGCCCGGTATGCACATTATACGATAAGAGGATCTGGCGATCCTCTGGATCTTACCCTTGCAATTGATGTACAGTACCTTCAGGGGAGGAACAAGAAATTCGGAAATGTGAATCTTGGTTATGTCGTATACGGCATCGATTGGAAGCCCCGCAAAGTCTACAGCGTCTACAAGAAA
This sequence comes from Methanomicrobiales archaeon, assembly GCA_025360805.1. Taxonomy (GTDB): domain Archaea; phylum Halobacteriota; class Methanomicrobia; order Methanomicrobiales; family Methanospirillaceae; genus Methanoregula. Next base: position 12,207 of record JANYBK010000127.1, on the reverse strand, counting down.
CGGTTCGCTATCGAATCTTCTTACCGGATCCGGAATATCGTAAAAGGCAAGACGTCCTCCAGGAATGTTGTAATCCGGTACCTCTTGACAATTATCGCGTTCCTCCTCAAGAATATCTGGGTGGCCCTTCAATGGCAGTTCTTCTCCAAGGTTCAACGTGGGCCGAGAACAATCGACAAGGATTTGTTCCGTTTCGATCTCTTCCGGCTCTTTGTTTGGGAGGGAATTCGGAAAAAACTCAAATTTGTCACATTTGTTACAGTTCTTCGATCTCTTGGTTGATTGGGGGTTGATCGGCGTTGATGACTACCCAAAGCTCACGGACGAAAATTTTGAGAATTATTGGGGTACCCTAAATATCAAGCTCTCATCAGCATCTCTATTGAATCCCGTACTGACAAAAACGACCCGGACAATAATCACATCAAAGTGCGGCACCCTCCCTTCACAAATCAGCATTTTGCGCGAAATCTGCCCGTAAAAAGGTATTAGGAACCGGCTCGCGCCGCGGATCTATTCGCGAAGCACCGGACCTGAAGAATCCGGGTCGTTACCGAACCCGGACGGATGGGTGTCACTGCGACATTTTTCGTAGCCATCCAATCCCTTATATATTCAAAACCAAGATGTTGATTCATACAATGTTTAAAGAAACCTTCGCACGACTGGGAACGAGGCTGAATGAGTTTGTAAAGACCATCAGGGCAAAGATTGGTGTTGCAATCTGCCAGTGTATGCCATCGCTCCCGGCCTTTGCCGGAATCAAAGAGAACATTGTCGTAACGGGATCAACAAATGCATTGAATGCGGGAAAGCGGTACAGATTAACGAGCGATCACTCTCCCGTTTTTTCGCTATTTACCTTTTTTACCAATCGTAGTTAGGCGCAGGTTCTCCCGTATCCGGGTATCGTTTGTGGTAATTTCCCGACAGGTCACCTGCCGTCTCTAAAAAAAGAGGGCCCTGACCAGCGACGAGCCATAGCGCTGCCCGGTTACTCCGGAACCTGAGTTTTAAAAGAAAGGATGAGGAGCATACGCGCTCGTGCAGGAATTGTCAGCATGAAAAAATCAGAAGGTCAGATATGAAAACAAACGAACAGGAAAACACAATTGGGGGATCTTTACAGATTCCCGTGCGGAGAAATACCGGAGTTACCGGACCTTCCCACAAGGTACCAGTACGGGACATAGAAGCATCCGGTACGGAAAAAGTCGGACCGGTGAACAAAAATGTCAGCAACATCGACACAGCAAAGATAATTACACGCAAGGCACCGCGACTGGTGGAACGAAATACCGGACTCCGTGGGCAGGAATTCGGTGCATCCCGGGAATCTAAAAATACGATCCGGAAACGGACAGAGCAGGATATCTATTGCACGGATCCTGAAGTAACGTACGTTAAAGCAGAGAGGGCGAACCGGGACCTTGTCTGCACGCTCATGGAGCGGCAGGACCGGATGAACGAGGCAATCTTCCTCAAAATAAACGATCTCGGGTACAGAATAGAGGACCTTGAAGAGTGGAGAGAAGAGGGAACCTGATAAACAGGAACCCGGTAATCCCGCGTAATCCAGACTCCCAAATATAAGTCCCGCAGTGTCGATGAATCGTTGTTGAACAAAATTTACAGGTCGTGATAATTATGCAGTACTTATCTGCTGAAGGGTCCGCAAGGATCGGGGAAGAGATCGAGACAATAGATATGGCGATCGGCTTCCAGAGAATCGCAATGCAGAATACAGGAGTGTTAGCAGTCCTGTCAGGACTCCTCATGTGTGACAACATCGCATTGCCCCACGAGGGAACCCCCGGAATATCCGCTCAAAAAGCCGGAGGGAACCCTGAATCACAGTTTCAGCCTCCCTCCCGGCATCGGGCACTGTTGATGCGGGAGATTCCGCTCTATATGCTTCCTGCTGCTTTGCAACGCGGTGTTAAGGAAAAATGTGGAAAGATGTGCCGTGTATTGATCGAACGGTCGCACTGGAATCACTATACAATCAAGATACGGTGCAGCACAAAGAAAGCGGCAGAGCACGATGAGCCATCGCCGCATGTGGATCAATTACCGGCTACATTCCAATTACAAAATAAAGATCAATCGCGGAATACGGATCTCACGAACACGACCGGATCATCGAAGTGCGGTGATGGACAATGACTACTGATCCATCTGCCACTTTTATTCCTGTAAATGGAATTGCACAAGCTATCTCTGTCCTTGCAGAGCCTGGGCAGGTAATCGAACTGCGGGCGCTTGCTGATAACGCGATACACAGCGGGTACTTCTCTGAACATGCAGCCTGTGCCCGGTTCGCCGAAGTGCTTGACTGCGACCCATCCGTTCACGGTTGCTATGTAACATTAAACGTGGTGAACCCGGCTCTCCTTGCAAGGCGGGCAAACCGGATCAAGATGCATCTCTCGCGGTCGGATGCAACAACTTCCGATGCGGATATTATCAGGAGACGCTGGCTCCCGATAGACATCGACCCTGTGCGGCCGAGTGGCGTATCGAGTACGGATGCGGAGCACGAGCTCGCTCTGCGAAAAGCAGAAGAGATTGCCGGCTGGCTTTCCGGGTTGGGATTTTCAGAACCAGTTACCGGAGATTCCGGCAATGGTGCTCACCTGCTCTACCGGATCGATCTACCCAATGATGCACCATCAACGCAACTGGCAAAAGCGGTTCTTGTCACACTGGGTTTCCTGTTTTCAGATACCGGAGTCACTGTTGATACGGCGAACTACAATGCCGGTCGAATCTGGAAACTCTACGGAACTCATGCAAAAAAAGGAGATCACACACCCGAGCGCCCGCACCGCAGGAGCCGGATCCTTTCTGTGCCGGGTTCGTTAGCGGTAGTGACTGCTGAACAGTTGCACGAACTTGCTGCAAAACTTCCCATTGAAACGAACGCAAAACTCCCGACCGGAACCGGCACACAACGGACTGCCGGAAAGGAGAATACTGTCAATCTGGGAACCTGGCTTACGGCTCACGGAATTGAAGTCCGGTCCAGTAAACCGTACGGTAATGGCGGTACGCTCTTCATGCTTGACCAATGCCCGTTTTCATCAGCGCACAAGGACGGGGCGTACGCGATACAGTTCGATAGTGGTGCAATCCATGCGGGCTGCCATCATGTAACGTGCGGTGGCGGGAAGCAGCGGTGGAAGGAACTGAAGGAGAAGTACGAGACAAAAGAGGAGAAGCATAACCGGCAGGAGCAGCGGGTCGCGGGTTGGAGCAGAGAGCGGGCGAAAGCAAAGACGGGGGCGGAAAATCAAACGGCCCCCACTGGTGATGCAGAGAGGCAGGATGCTCCGCTTGAATACGCGCTAACCGATGCCGGAAATGCAGAACGGCTGATTGCACAGCATGGCGATTCGATCCGGTACTGTGCTACGTTCAACTCGTGGTACCTCTGGAATAGTGATGTGTGGGTGCGGGACGATGCGGGAAAGATGCTGCTGATTGCAACCGATGTTGCCCGCTCGATCCACAGTGAAGCGGCCATTGCCCCGACCGTTGACCGCTCCCGGGCACTTTCCCGATTAGCGATCATGTCAGAGAGTCTTCACGCGAGGAAGGCGATGATCGACTCTGCCGCCCCGCACATTCCGGTCCTGCCCGGAGAGTTCGACGCGAGACCGGAACTCTTCAACTGCCGGAATGGCACCCTCGAACTTGCGGCAATGACATTCCGCGAGCACCGGAAGGAGGAAATGCTGACGAAGAAGGCAGCAGTCGATTATGACCCGAAAGCCGAATGCCCCCGTTGGCTTGCCCATCTCGATCTGATCTTCAAAGGCGATACCGACTACATATCGGGCTTCCAGTCCATGTGCGGGTACACGCTGCTTGGAACAAACCCGCAGCAGATTATGTTCATCCTTTACGGCAGGGGAAGGAACGGGAAGTCAAAGACTATCGAAGTCCTTGCAAGAATTTTTGCTGACTATGCAGTCAACATCGCGGCTGACTCGCTCATGGCCAAGCGCTTCGAGAACGCCCGGTCGGACCTCGCCCGGCTCGCAGGAGCCCGCCTTGCAACAGCAGCCGAAGGTGCAGAAGGCGCAAGGATGGACGAGGCGATCATCAAACAGATTACGGGCGAGTACGTAATCACGGTCAGAAAACTCTATGAGAACGAGTTCGAGTTCACTCCAGTAGCGAAGATCTGGATGACGACAAACCACGAGCCGGTAATTCCCGGCACAGATGATGGCATCTGGCGTCGCATCTGGATGGTGCCTTTCTCTGTCCAGATCCCGGAGGAGAAGTGCGACACGGATATTGCGGCAAAGCTGTTGGCGGAGTCTTCTGGGATTCTGAACTGGTGCCTTGCCGGGCTTTCCCGGTATTATGCGAACGGGAACCGGCTGGTGCAGCCCCGGAAGGTGTCGCAGGCTACAGCTAACCTGCGGACGGTGAGCGATACAGTGGGGTTGTTCCTGGCGACCGAATGTACGTTTGAGGTCGGAGCGGGGTTAACGAGATCTGCATTCCGGGAGATGTTTGAGAAGTGGTGCACTGAGGAGGGGATACACCGGGCACCGACCGGCAGGAGAATCGTGATGGCGCTCAAGGAACGGGGTGTCATTGAAGGGGGACGATCAGGTAATGATCGGAGATGGTCAGGAATCCGGTGGAAAAATCTTAATGAGCGTGTCGAGTTCGAACAAACCGTAACTTACCAGGATGTGCTTACCCATGCTTCATGAAACAAAAAAATCGATCAAGTGCGTCACTTGCGTCACTATGTACCCTTTTTCCGGGATCTCCTACGAGAAAATAGTACAATAAAAAGATCCCGGAAATGGCATGCAATGTGACGCAAGTGACGCAATTTGCCGGAGAATTACGGACCTGCTGAAACAGATATTATTTACTCGGAATAACGATGCATATGATCTACTGATGGAGAAATCTGTATGGCAGAAATCGTGACTGTAACGGAAGATGAAGCCGCAAAACTGGCACTTGAAGGTGACGCGATTATTCTTGGCGGAGTTGAAGTGCATGTGCAGTTCGTCCGCCACAAGGGAAATCCCGGCATCCAGATCGATTATTCGCCACCGTTCGGACCTGATGATTGCCCGGACTGGATGGAAGATATCAACAACCGGATCGCCGGACTCTGCCGGTCGACGGTCATGACCATGAACGACCATGCAAAGAAACGCCTTCTCGATCTCGTTGAACAAGATGGCGGGAACGACCGGATGATCTACCGGTTGTTTGTGACTTCGCGTATCGAAGACGATGGATCGCGTGATAAACAGGTTCATGATTTTATCGATCCGGATTTTTTGCGGGTTGATGCCGGGATTGCAAAACGGGCGAATGATGCACGGCGGGAGATCGAGCGGGTGCTGGGGATAAAGAATTCGCAATGATTCCTGAAACTCTCACTGATGAAGCAGGGGTAGCCCTGATCCGGGAAATATGAACACGCTGGGAAATATCGTCATCCAGTCTTCTCCCCAAAAAGGGATAGTCCCGGCCGGCAGGTGTATGGGATTCCACCACCCCGCACGATCCCCCGGGATCTCAACCATATTCTGGTTAAACAGACTTAAAACCTCATAAACGCGTGTAACTCTGGTTGGCCAGAATTACCGGCAAAACCGTGAAAAATAATATGGAGAAAAATTAGGGTCGAAAGCCGGATGAGTATTATTGTACGATAATGGGGGGACTCCTTCATATCGCAGCTTAAACGCTCAGGATGTATCTCCCTCTTTCATTAGATACGAAGAGGTAAACACAACCACCCCTTCTAAACGGCCCCACATACATTTCAACAAATATACAACATAACAAAACACACATTTCCTCATGAGAGTCATCCGGGCGCCGAGCATCGGGCGGGCACACGAACAGGTCATCAAAATGATCTTAGAAAAAGGCTGGACCCTCCGGACAGAAGATGCCGAAGCAACAGTCGAGTTCGAAGAGATCGCAATGCAGGTAGACACCCCTCTTGCCGAACCCATGACAAGCCCGCACTCAAAGTTCCAGCAACGGTTCGTTGAACAATACGCCAGCGATCTGATCCACGGTTCGCACGCAAACTTCGAGTACGATTATCACAGCCGGCTCTTTGACTGGGGAGAACGACTCGTCACAGATGGTCTGCCCGTGCATGTCGACCAGATTGCCTACATTGTAGACAAACTCCGATCTCAGCCTGAAACACGCCGGGCTGTGGCCATCACATGGAACCCGGTCATCGATGAGAAACTCGATGACTGCCCCTGCCTCCAGCTCGTCCAGTGCATAGTGCGGGACAACAAACTCCACATGCGGGTAATCTTCCGGTCAAACGATATGCTCACCGCGGCTGGCGCCAATATGTACGCCCTTGTGCAGCTCCAGAAACATATCGCAGATCAACTCGAAATCACCTGCGGAACATACACCCACATCTCTCTCGTCCCTCACATCTACTATATCCGGGACATGCACGACATCGAACCGTTCTGCGGAAAAGGCCAGTTCATCCAGCCGGTAAAAGAAGTCTGCCGCGCCTGCAAGGGATGCGGGCGGGCACAGAGCGTATGAACGGGCACGGACAGTCCGTCACTTTAATTAGGCAACAGCGGCAAAAAGAATGAGGCATATAGCCCGGTAGTGTAGCGGTCAATCATGGTGGCCTCTGGAGCCGCCGACAGCAGTTCGAATCTGCTCCGGGCTACTTCTTTTCGTGTTAGATTTAACCATCAGGATTTACGCTGGTCTTTTCTGTCTATTTTCTCAACCACTGGCTACAACATTCATGCAATGAGCGCAGGAAGGATGCAGCAGATGAAGATGGCGCCAAAGGTACCGGCCCCCCCGATACTTACGTCCGATACATCAAGTGCTTTTATCCGGTGAAGCTGGGCAAGATTTCCACCCAGCAGAATTCCGATAGTCCCGCTGACAAATGCAAGAACGGTTGCCGGGATTCCGGAGCCCCCAAACAGGAGCATCCCCATGACAAGCGCGGTAAGGGCCGGTATGATCAGGGGCACCCGCAATCCCACACCCGGCACCGGGCGAGTAGAAACAAAAGTAACGAGTGCAACGAGCGCAATGCCTGCCCCGACAGGTACCAGAAGAGAGTTGCCGGTGATATGCACAGCCTGATACAACAGGTACAGCGATATGCATATTGGTATGATCGCTCCGCCAAGATTGATCGAGATAAGAGTGTCCCAGACAGGAGCCGGACTCCACGGGGCGTCTGCACTGTATGGGGTTGTGTCCGTTGAGACACGGACCATGTCGCGCCTGATTGTGTAAACGGGGATGTTGACATAACTCCCAAAGAGCATCAGCAGGACAACTGCAATGGCTGTAATCCAGGAAAATCCCAGCTTAGTAAATGCAGCCCCGATTACACCAAGGAAGAGCAGCGGGATAAGAAGGATCACCAGCCCGACAAGCAGGAGTATTACGAGCACCGATAAGCCCCCTGCAGAAACAAAACGAATACCACCAGCCATGATTCCCTCACACTTCCGGTTTTGTGCAGACAATTGCCGCATGATCCTGATGGTAGGGTAAAAGCCACAGGCTTTCCTGAACCACAAATCCTGCCGATACAAGTGCTTCTACCGTTTCTTCGAATACCACACCGGGTTCCTTTCTCACATCAACGCTCCGTGTCTTTAACATCAGGATCATCTTTCCACCTGATCTTAAAAACGCAGAGTTTCGTATTGCAATCGTTGCCTGATCCGGTTGCGCTACATCCTGGTACACGAGATCCACCGATTCAACCAGAGGTGCGTACTGTTCGGGGCGGGTTGCATCGGCCATGATCGGCACAATATTTTTGCGGCGACGGGCAACTTCCAGAAGATCCTGCATAGGGCGGGGGGCGAACTCTACGGCATACACTACATCAGCATAATCTGCCACATGCGAAACCGTAGTCCCGTTTGCAGCGCCGAGATAGAGCACCCGGGTATCCGAAGTGATCTCGACTCCCGTTCCCTCATGGTAGAGCGCTGCCAGTTTGCTGCGGAACGGATCCCATACCCGTGCGTTTCCCAGCATACGTTCACTGTACACGCCACCCTCGCCCTGCGATACCAGCACGTCACCGATCCAGATCATGGTTCATTCCCCTTCCCGGTCACTTGACCTGTAACACTTCCCGTCAGATCGATGCGTGCCTGGGCAGATTCGAGAAATACCGGGTCTGCTACTCCACGGTAATGATCAATCCGGGCTGCAATAGCCAGTTTTCCTGCGAGCACGCGGGCAACCTTACCGCGACATTCGCGGGGCGCATTATGCACCCGCCGGTGCTGGAATATGATCCCATGCTTTGGAGACGGTGACTTTGTCCGTAGATGGGCAAACAGGGCAGTCCGCGCACCAAGTACCTGGATAGCACTGGCAGGCATCCGGGAAAGATCTGACAGCCCCCCCGCGTGCGACATGAGCCGGGCGGCAACCAGTCCGCCAATAAGAGCGCTGGTATTTGGCATCACATCATTGGCCCGTCCCGATACCGCTTTTGCAAGTTCAGTCCTTGTTACAGAAAGGCGCTCGATCTCTCCTGCCACAAACGATAGCGCACCACGCGATTTCTCACGGATATTTTTCACCAGAATATGCGCAGGCGTCTTGCGATATTTTCGGGTGAATGTCGGGTGCCGGAGCTGGTACCACTCCACGGCCCGTTCGGTTAACAGGTTGATAACCGTGTCCATCTCGTCAAGCGTTCTTACCATCTGGAGCAGTTCGGCATCCTTACCAGAATATTGCTCCCGTATATCGCGCTCTGCTGCGGCAAAACAGATCTCGCGGAGCTTCTGGATATAATCCGCACGGTCACGGCACGCGCCGCACGCCACCGCAAGTTCCCAGTCCGGTGGGACATAAGAGTCCATGCTGGTAATCGATCGGGCACGATCAGATTTTGCCAGCGCATCGCCACCAGATGGCGTACACCGGCCATCCTCCACATCCCCGAACCAGTAGGATCGCATATTAGAAAGATAAGGGGTGTGAGCCCGTATAAAACCAGATCACACCGGAAATCCGTGCACACAGTTTGGAGCGGTTATGTGCCTCACACCCAGGCAATACCAAACGAGTAGAGGATCACCGGAATCATGATCGCACCCATACAATACATCCTCGGCACGTTCACCAGATGCGGCACTAACCCGAGCACAATTGCAAGCAGCAGGATCAGTGCGCCGAAAGGACCGGTGAAAATGAGGCACAGGATGACAATAAACGCAATAACCGCACGGTTCAGCAACCCCACATCAATCCCGTTGAGCCGAAAGGCCGATTTGGAGAGCCACACAGTGATGACATACGCAGCACAGGCAGCAAGCACACCGATCACAGTCAGCTCGCTCATCGAAGGCATGGGAAGTTCCGAGAGTGCGACCATCACACCGTTTCGCATCCGCGATAACGCAAAGAGCGCAGCAAGCCCGATAAAGGCATTTGCCGTATTCGCCGCATTCGTAGCAAGGATATAAGCGCGGCGATCCTTCTCGTAGCCGATCACTGACGCGAGCACACCGTTTGCCGATGCAGTGGAAAGTCCGGGCAGCCACCCGACTGCAACACCGGCAGCAGTCCCAAGCATCGAGCATTTTACAATAGTCCGGTCTTCCATCCGGATACCGCGGAAATACTGCTCCGGCATCTTCGCTTGCGATGAGGTAAGAAGTACCGATATACCGAACAGCCCGGTGAGCAGCGGCATGAGGATCGCGCTGCCCCCCGCGAGCGTATGCCAGCTGAGAAATGCGTAGTGGAGCGAGAATACCCCCAGCAGACCGGATACCACAAATATTCCAAGCGCCCAGCCGGGTGCCTTGCTGGTGACAATCATATATCCAATCGAAGCAATCAGCAGGATCCCAATCCACCAGTCGAAGTAAGGCTGGAGCGCAGGGAGAAGGAGAAAACAGAGCACCGAAAGCGGTACTGCTATTACCATGGCGCACGCGCTCCCGAGTGCAGCAATCCTTACAGCTTCCTCGCCATTGCCTTCAAGGCAGAGTGCGTGCGCAGGTAGTACCGCAAGCGACGTATCTGCATCAGGGATACCGAGGAAAGTGCTTGGGATCGCATCGACAAACGTGTGGGTGATGAGCGCTGCAAACATCGCACCCGCAAGCGCGAGCGGTCCGAGGAGAGCAAGGAGCGTCACCTGAAGGCTTAAGAGTATACCGGCAAGGGTGTTGGCATGCACACCGGGGATGATCCCGCTGAGGGTCCCAAGGATCACGCCAATCAGGACACCCAGCAGGATCTCAATCATTGACTAACGTTACGGGAGAGTGGACATAAATTCACCGAAATGCAAATCATATTATCATACAGGAGCCATGAATCCGTAATGAAAATTGCAGTCACCCGTCTTTTGGGAAAGGAGAAGAGCGATGCTGCCCGCTGTGCAAAGGCGGGTCATACCTGCTACAGCGTCCACCCGCTCCGCTCGGAGCTGCGCGAACCTGCGATCGCGGAGTTCGTAAAAGGAGTGACCGACAACAAATTCGACTGCATCTTCTTTACAAGCGCCCTCCCGGCAAAGATCATCGCGCCTCTAATCAAAGAGGGTCCACGCGTTATTGCGATTGGTCCCCAGACGGCAAAAGAGCTGGAGCAATCGGGCATACGGTGTGAAACACTCCCGGGTTTCTACTCCCGGGACTTTGTGCCGTATCTCGGCGACTGGATTTGTGGAAAACATATCGGCATTCCCCGCGCCGATGTCCCGAACCCTGCACTCCTTGATGCCATCACCTCCGCAGGGGGGATCGTCCATGAGTTCCGTTGTTACGGGCTTGAACCAACAGGAAAGACACTCGATCTTGATACTGCCGATGCTATTCTATTTACCAGCGCCATGTCATATACAAAAGCGATCTGGACGCAACGCAGTGATCTGCTTGTGATGGCGATTGGCGATATAACAGCAGCTGCAATGCGCACGGGAAGCACGGTCCCGGTGGTTGTTGGAGACGGGTCCCTTGAAGGAGCCCTCACAGCGCTGAACAACTATCTCGATAACAACCGGAGAGCATAATATGGAATCACCGATTGCGGATACGGAGCAAACTGAGCAGATAAAGAAGGCGGCCTTATGGAAAGGGGCAGGCATCATCGTAGTGGACAAGACACAGGGCCCGTCAAGCCATGAGATCGCCGCATGGGTGGGAGAGATGCTAGGCTGCGAAGTTGGACATTCGGGTACGCTCGATCCGCAGGTTTCCGGGTTAATCCTCATCATGCTGGGAAATGCTGTGCGCCTCGCCCCACTCCTCCTTGCGCATGACAAGGAATATATCTGCCTGATGCGGTTGCACGGTGATGTCGACCCCGCCTGTATTGAGAAGATGGCAGAAGAGTTTACCGGCAGGCTTTACCAGCGCCCGCCACGGAAGAGCGCAGTAAAACGAAACTTACGGATTCGCACCATCCATAAACTCGAGGTCCTCAGCATTGAGGGGCGGCTCGTTCTCTTCCGGGTGAACTGCGAAGCAGGCACCTACATCCGCTCGCTCTGCCATCATATGGGATTTGCGCTGGGTGTAGGAGGGCATATGCAGGAACTGCGCCGCACACGCTCCGGGGCATTTGATGAAACATCGATGCACACGCTCCATGAGATCAAAGATGCCTGCGTGGCAGCAGAAGCCGGTGATCGGACGGTCCTTGAGTCCATGGTAATGTCGGTCGATGCCGCAGTGCCGGATCTTCCGGTTGTTATTGTGCGCGATACCGCAATCGATGCCATCTGCCGGGGCGCAGTACTCGCGGGTGTGGGGGTGATCAGCTGCGATGAATTCGGAAAGAACCAGACCGTTGCAGTCCTCTCGCAGAAACGCGAATTTATCTGCCTCGGTAAGGCGCTCGTACCAACATCTTCCTTCAAACCCGGTGAGACCGGACTCGTTATCGCGCCAACTGCTGTTTTCCTGCGGCCGGGCACCTATCCGCGGGGCTGGACAAAATCCGATAAACCAGTGCAACACGATAAGAAACCGGCTAAAAAGCCCGTCTCGAAACCTGCCAGAAGAGCACAAGCCCAGTTCCAGAGAAAGAGATACCATTAAAAAAATACCCCGCATACAGATAGGATACACTTTTTGCTGAGGTAGTCTAGCGGTAGGGCGCAGGCCTGGAAAGCCTGTGGTGCGAAAGTGCCTCGGGGGTTCAATTCCCCCC
>JANYBK010000107.1 GCA_025360805.1 Methanomicrobiales archaeon | reverse complement strand
CTCATTTCAGACGTCTTCAACCGCGTAAGTCCTAGTTAACAAAAACAACCTGCATAGAAACGTATAATTCCCCAACGTAAAAACCCCAATCTCATACGTGAACCATGATCCTCGAAACGGGGGTTTCTTTCTTTTTCTGCACTTTAGTAGCGGTTTTGGAGCGATCTGCCAACAGAATCGCAATACGGCCTCATCTTTTAAAAGGCCAATTTATGCCAATTCCAGCCAAACAGAGCGTAAAATAGCCTTATTATAAAACACCATTACAGGTTTTTCCCGGAAACGTGCCGCTCCGGGGGTTCCGGCAGCCTCCCGGAACGGGACTCTCCGACGGAGAATCGATCCCGCCGGAACTCATGTCCAGGATGACTTGAAGCGGATTCCGGGATCCTCATCTCCCCTCCGTATTCTGTCGTGATATTTGTTTTTCACGTCGTAAAAATGAAAATCGCACGCCAGGGCCTCCCGGACCGCGAAAATCCACTCCCACCCCCTAAACCAGCGCCCCGAAAAAGAGGGGCTTGTAAGCCCGCTAAATTGCAGGGTCAAATCCTCATATAAATCGTTATTTTCGAAAAATACATGAAATTCATGGCTTTCAAAACATGCGTGGACACCGGTTTACCCTCTCCGGAAATGACCGTCATCCGATTGGCAAAAGGAGCCTGAATTGAGGGTATTTGGGATCAGGGTACCACCCCCCCTTTGGTTCCTCGCTGCTCAGTGCCCCCGGTTTCGATACTTGGCGATGGCTCTGGTACCAATCCGGTTCCATGTCCGTCCAATCAAAAGAGAGGAGGGCCCCCATAACCCGCGAACATAATCGGAGAGGGGGCACGTCCATAACAGGAAACCTGATTATCTCTCTCGCATAAATGGATTAATCAGACAAATCACAGCGGGTGAATTACCGTGGAAGTCGAAGAACAGATCTTCAGGGAACTGCACCAGGTGCCGCGACATCACTACCGCGAGATCCTTGATTTTATCCGGGCGAAAAAGAAGAAAGCCGGCAAAATAATTTCCGAAACAGCACTCGCCAGCGAATCTTCCCTGAAAACGGACTGGCTGCGTCCTGAGGAAGACGAGGCATGGGCGGACTTGTAAAGGGCGATATCGTTGTCGTCTTGTTTTTAGTTCTCTGATTTGAGTAGTGCCAAGAAACGCCCGGCCCTTGTCATCGCCACACCTGATGGCGATGACGTTATTCTCAGCCAGATAACCAGCAGGCTTGTATCGGACCGGTATGCAATTCTTATTGGCGAAGCTGATTTTTCTTCGGGATCTCTCCGGCAGGAGAGCAATGTGCGGCCAACCCGTATTTTTACTGCCGACAAAAGAATAATCCAGTACACCGCAGGTCACCTGAACGACCAAAAGATGATAGCAATAGTCGATCGGGTTGTTGAAATAATTCAAGGATAACCCGGCCGTTTCTCAGTGCCTCCGGTTCCGGCAATTGACGACCGGTAAAAATTTCCCGGGCCGCTGAGCTCCGGTCGCGCCGGATTTTTTCCTACTAGATCGTGTGCGGGCAAAAAAAATATTTTCCGGATTGATCCGGCGTGGATGTAAAACATCCTGGATCCAGAGCAGAGATCCCAGGGATGCCTCCGTCGGAGAACCCCGCTCATGGGAGACTAGGAGTCCTCTTTGAGAATTCAGGTACAACGGAGCCCGCAACGTTGCCCGTTGTACCTCTTTTCCCATAAGCATCAGAATCGGAGGTCATAATTCGCAAAAACGCGGAACAGGGTCCGGAATTTACCACGGTTTGTCGATAGGAATAATTGAGGTCATATTTAGCCACGTTACTATGGCAAAAGTCAGTGCAGGATGATGTTTATGAGGTTGGGGGTTCTGGCCGGGGGCCGGATTTGAGTTGTGTTCTTTGCATTCACGGCAATACCTCCTTTAAAAAAAGTCTGTTCTAAAGAACCCGGTACAGATCCACGATTGCCGTCATTGTCTTGTAGCCCTTGTCAGTGATGATGTAATCCCCTCGCTCGTGGCGCTGGAGGATCATGCCACTGTCCGTCAGTTTCCGGATGTGAAAAAGAAGATTGCCTCCCCGCAGACCGGTCAGCTGGGAAATGTCAGAGAAGGATCGTGTCTGGATTGCAAGTGACTTGAGAATCTGGAAGCGCTGGATGTTCGCTACCGGCTCAAGCAGATCCTTGACAACTGCTTCATCGGGAATTTCCAGAGACGCTTCACCAGCTTCGCGGACCTTTGCATAGATCCCGAGTGACTGCATCAGGTCAATCTGTTTTTCGAAGAGCCGGTAGACTTCGGAAAAACAGGTTTCACACCGGTCATATGGTCCCTTGCACTGCATCGTTTTCATCTGCTCGCAATACGACTGGATGATCTCATCTGAAACCTGTCCCTCCTTGATATGCCGTGAAGTATTCTGTAAAAAATCCATAAATACTTCGTAACACTTGTCGCGCATTTTGCAGTCCTTAACCATGTGTGCAGAGAGATCTGTTTTAGCATTCTCAACCTGATGGTTCGTGAAGAGATCTGAATAATTTTTTTTCAGATCTCCAAGAACACCTTCAACGTGCTGCTGGTTTGCCCGCTCAATGAACCGTTTCAGTTCTGTGCGGAGCCCGGTAACCTCTGACTTGAGTTCCCGCATTTCTGTTAATGTTCCCGATGCCACTCCCATTATTCTCCTGCTCCTGATACGATCATTCGCAACACATGTTCATTACCCTGCGGGTCATTTTTCTGTATCGCAGGGCTTTGTATATTTTAATGACGCTCAAGTATATATTTATACCATTGCCATCAGTGTATGGTGAAAAAAATGCCAACATGGAAGTACACAAACAAAGATGTAACGAAAGCAAAGGCGGAAGAATCCTTAAAGGCAATCAAGGGTGCGTGTTTAGGTTGCGGAACCCACAACGCTGACTGCCCGATCGCTGGTGCAGCAGGGGCTATATCCGAGATGCTCGGCTGCGAGTCCCTCTCAGTCAGGGAGCAGATCCATTCGCAGATTTCCGGAGCACTCAGGGGAGCGAAGTTCCCGGTCAAGACCCCGAAGGATCTCATCGCAGCGTTCCCGAACGGTGCCGACACAACCTGCCAGGTCGGGGACCTGAAGATGACTGCAGGTGAGGCAGGAAAACTGCTCAAGGCTTCGGACTTCCCGTTCAAGAGTGCAAAGGCAGTTGCCGATGTCATTGTTGACAGGGCAGGACTGTAATTTTCTTCTCTTTTTGCACGTCCCGACCCGTCCATACCTCTAACGTTCCTCAGTGCCCTCGGTTCCGGCAATTGACGACGG
>JANYBK010000091.1 GCA_025360805.1 Methanomicrobiales archaeon | reverse complement strand
CTGTTTTGAGGTCTGTTCTCCATATGCCAGATTGGACATATGGGGGCACCGGGAAAGTATATAGATCTACCGGTGAATGAACGGGAGATCTGAAAAAGACAGATAGGTTTTTACTCAGAACTCTCTAATTGGAGAGTCTCTATGGGTAAAGAGCGTATTCCCTCAAGTATACCAGTCCAACAGCCGAAACAGGGGATTTTTGGTTATCACATACTTTTTTTATCGATCAGCAATCATCCTTACATGGAGTAGAAAAGCATGAAGATAATCGGCATTAATAGCAGCCCAAAGGGAGAGAAAAGCCAGACCCGGCGGCTGGTTATGGCAGTTCTTGAAGGGGCACGGCAGACCGGAGCGGATGTTACGTTTGTGGATATCTGCGGCCTTGAGATCAAGTACTGTACAGCATGTTGTGCCTGCTATGCAACGGGTGAATGCATACATGACGATGATTTCCCGGCGCTGCTTCAGAAGATGTTCGACGCTGATGGTATAGTGCTGGGCTCACCAAATTACATCAATCAGGTCACTGCCCAGCTGAAAACGATGCTCGACCGGATGGCAGATGTAATTCATTGCCAGTCCTTTAACGGAAAATATGGATGTGCGGTCTGCACTGCGGGAGGATCCCATGTGGACGAGGTTGCTGATTACATGAATTTTACCCTCGGAAACTTTGGGGCGACCACGGTTGGTAAAGTCGGAGTCCTTGTCGGTGCGGACCCGAATGCGATCGTTGGCGCCGAAAAGCAGGCAAAGGAGCTGGGTCGGAAACTTACTGATGCGATCAAAACGAAGTGGACAGACCCGGCGCAGGAAAAGAACCTGCACGAACGTAAGGAATATTTCAAGCGGCTTGTATCGTTCAACAAGGATACCTGGACAAACGAGTACGATTACTGGAAAGGGTTAGGGGAACTTAAGTAGTATTTTGGTGTTTCCTTTACTCTTTTTTATTTTACGACTTTTTTTAAATCCCCCAAAAAAACAGAAAGATCATAGGAGATCATATTTTTTATGTGCCTGCTCTATGGTCATAAGTTCAGTAATGTAAACCGTTTTCTCGATGACCCGGTAAAATGTTGTATAACTGTGACTTATGTGCATGCGATACACTCTTTCTCGTTTTTCTTCTTTTATCAACTCTTTATCCCCGCCTTTACCGGGAAATGGATCTTCTTCAAGAGAGAAAAGTCTCTCCCTTACAATCCGCTGGCTTTTTTTTGGTAGGGTGTCGAGAAACTCTTGCGCTTCATCATCGATTAGGATCTTAAACGTCACGCCGAAGCTCCACAAACCGCCCCCGCTTCATTATCCGATCCGTTTCGTCAAACAACCTTCGCCGTTTCTCTTTGTGTACTAGATCCTTAATGACATCATCGAATGTCTGGCCGGGTTTGCGTAGGCCGTGGATCTCTTCCCATGTGCTCGGGCATACGGGAATTCTTTTTGTTGCGCATTCCTGAGTGGGCATGGTTCTATTGTAAGCATTGTAAATATTTACTTCTTTACAATCCTGCCCATCATCAGATAAAAGTTTTACGGGGCGCCTCGAGCGTGAACAAGACTCGCCCAACGGGTATAGTGGAGTATTTAGGGAGTACATGATCTGTGTGCCGATGATATAGCCAGCTATCTAATCTTCAGTGTTTCGTCTCTCTACAAGTGTGACCTTAAAAAAGAAAGCACGTTTGGAAATATGGTATTGCATGTTTAACGATCAGAGTTCCCCGATATCCTCATTCCAGAGCCGAGAGTTCTGTGCAATGAACTGCTGCATCATTGTAACACATTCGTTAAGATCCATATCGATCACTTCGACGCCATGCTCTTCCATAAATGCCTTGGCACCTGCAAAATTCCGGGATTCGCCTACAATGACTTTTTTGATCCCGAACTGGACGGCTGCACCAGCACAGAGATAGCAGGGCATAAGCGTGGAATAGAGCACGGCATTACGGTACGTCCCTATCCGCCCGGCATTGCGCAGGCAGTCGATCTCCGCGTGGATGATGGGATCTCCTTCCTGCACCCTGCGGTTGTGTCCCCTGCCGAGAATAACGTTGTTCCGGACAAGCACTGACCCGATGGGAATACCTCCCTCATCACGCCCTTTTATTGCTTCTCTAATGGCTTCTTGCATGAATGGATCCATCTTTCATCACCCCTTCTTCATTTCATGAGTTCCCACTTTTTTATGATAACGCTTTTACCAGACTTCAGGTACGCCTTCAATGACTGGTGCCAGAAATACATATGCGAAAAGGAGCAACCCTGCAACAACGGCATTGTAAAACGGCAGGGCCGTAACTGTTACCACTCCAAGCGCAGACACCCAGATGAGAAAACCAATTGCAGAGATGCCCAGCTGTACCATATCAGAAATACCCTCCACTTTCCAAAGATACAGCACCGTACCAACAAACCCGAGGATAAGGATCCAGCGCGCTACTATGGGATACCAGGACTCGGTGCCAGATATGTAATACGTTATCCCGTATACAACAATGAACAGTGCGATGGTTTCTACCGGGATATATTTGATCAATCGCTCACGGTAGGAATCGTTTGGTACGTGTGGGTCCAAACCGCCTTTTGCCATGGACAGAACAGTATCGCGGTTCCGTTTTGTCACAACAAGCCGCATGGTTCAACTCCATCTCCTACCTGCATGCTCTGTCGGGCTTATCATATCAAACCATCGCAGATGGAATGGTTATTTTTTAAAATCTATACGCCCAAAAAATATTCCGGAAAAATTCCTGAACCGAATAGTAAAACCGTTCTTCACCAGCCATCCAACCCCGTCCCCATACTCTTTTCCATGGATATTCCGGTAACCCCCCATTAACCATAATTTATCTCAGCGTATAGTGCCCCAATCCCCAAAATCCCCCTAAATTGAGGCGCATATAATGCGTTCTGATGCACCTTATTGCGCTTTGGTGGCACATTTTTCCCGATCCGCTACCTGACGACCCCAGGAAGATTTAAAGTGAAATCTCACCCAGCTCCTGAAAAGGTTAAAATGAACTCTTTTTGCAGTTTTCTCCCCCATATCAGTCCCGATGGAATCAGGGCCTTTTACGAGGTTTTTCAGAAATGCCCCGTTTGACAAACCGGGCGTTTTACGGGGTTTTAGGGGTTTTCGACCCCCTTCTTTCATGACCCCCCGGACCGTCTGGCGAAAGGGGGGTTTTGGGTGATTATCCGTGGTGGAATGGCAGGGATTGATGGATGGGATGCCGGATCGTAATGGGGGCACCCGGAATCCGTTTGTGTGCGGGGGGTGACAAAAAATATTTCATTCCCAATGATCAATTACCTGTGCAATGAGCCTCACGAGTATAAAGGGAATGTTTCAGGAAAATGCGAGATCAAAAAAAGCAAAATCGATTTCCGTTGATACCAAATTTCCCTCTCACACTCGAAAAATACGTGGAATTATTTCTATAACCGATCCTGCGATTATCGAAGAGATCGCAGAAAGTGATCTGCTTGGATAAATTCTCTGATATCCCTGCAGGAACCTCTCTCTTATTCGATACCAATATTTTCGTATACTGGGCACTTGATCACCCGCGGTTCGGTGAGGCATGTGAAAAACTGGTTGAGAGAGTCAATCCGACCTTTCGCAGGAACATTTTGGAGTCCAGGAAATAACCACAATACTTAGAGTTATATCTTAGTATAGCAATAATTAAAATATGCCCGATTTTTC
>JANYBK010000090.1 GCA_025360805.1 Methanomicrobiales archaeon | reverse complement strand
CTGTTTTGAGGTCTGTTCTCCATATGCCAGATTGGACATATGGGGGCACCGGGAAAGTATATAGATCTACCGGTGAATGAACGGGAGATCTGAAAAAGACAGATAGGTTTTTACTCAGAACTCTCTAATTGGAGAGTCTCTTTTTATTGCGTGCGTTTTCCCCATACATTAATATAGGTTCACCTGATAGGTTGTATCATTGGGAGGTATCAAAGAATGGTTGGTTGGGAAGTACCCATTGGAGCAGCAATTGCATTTGCTGCCGGCGCTATCGGCACAGGTTGGGCACAGTCACGGATAGGTTCAGCCGGGGCTGGTGCTATTGCAGAGCGCCCGGAGACCGCAGGGTCGATCATCATTCTGGAAGCAATTCCTGAAACACTGGTTATCCTTGGATTTGTCGTTGCTGCAATGATTATCCTGATGGTTAAGTAACATCGAAGATTTCGGAAAAACCGGGAGTACCCTGACATTCATTCCGGTTTTTTCCGGTACCGGAAAAAGGCGGGTGTTGTTTTGTGGCCTATGAAAATCTGTTAAAGTCTGTTGACGAAAGTGCACAGGAGCGGGAAAAGGTGCTTCTGGAGAATGCACGCGTTACTGTCGAGAGTGTCAGAAAAAAGGCACGCGAGCAGGCAGAACTGATACGGCAATCGCAAATCTCCGAAGCAGAAAAGGCAACGGTGGTTGAGAAGAATAAACTCATGTACCTTGTCAAAGCAGAGAACAAGGCACACCTGATTAAGATCAGGGAACAACTTTTTGAATCAGCATTTAATGACGCCAGTCTTAGGCTTTCGCACATGAGAACCGACCCGGAATACCCGGAAATTTTCAAAAAATTTCTCATGGATGCAGCAGAGGCTCTAAGTGTGGATACGTTTTGCATCCAGGTGGATAAACGGGATGAAGAGCTCTGCAGGAAAACGCTTGATTCCGTAAATCTCCGGGCGGATGTTGTGCCAGATCTCACATCTGCCGGAGGACTTGTGGCGAGCATGCCAGATAAGTCTATCATCATCTCAAATACCGTGGAATCCAGGCTGGAGCGGGCAAAAGAACGAAAAAAACTGGAGATTTATTCTATCCTTTCTGGTGATTGAGATGGACTGGGGGTACATCAACGCACGGATGCGGGGGATGAAAAGTCGCCTGCTCGACCGGCGCGCCCTTGACAACCTGGTCATGCAACCGGATCTTGAGTCTCTCATTGCCGATCTCGAAAAGACTCCTTACAAACCTGATATCCTCGAAGCAAAAGTCCAGTATTCCGGGGTACTCTGCATTGAATACGCCCTCAGAAAAAATTTTACAAGGACCTTTCGGAAAATTCTTGAATTTGTTAAGGAGAAAGAAGCGGAAAAGTACATCAATATATTCCTGCACCGCTGGTATGTCCAGAACATCAAAACGATCCTCCGCGGCAAAAATATCCATATAACAAATGAAGAGATCCTCGAGTGCCTGGTGCCTGCCGGGGAACTTGATGAAGCCACTGTAATCGAACTCGTCCGGCAGCCGGATGTCAGGGCGGTTATCGATATGCTAGCCACATGGAATATCGGATATTCCAAACCCTTAACCGAGGAATACCCGGAGTTTGCAAAGACCGGAGATCTTGCACTGCTTGAGTGCGCATTGGATGAATACTATTATGCCGACGCGCTCGAACAGGTTAAGATTCCCGGCTACAACAACGGGCTCATAAGGAACATAATATCGTTAGAGATTGATGTCGTGAACCTCAGGACAATCCTGAGGATGATAAGGGATCATATTGTTCCTGAGGAGGCAAAAAAATACCTAATCCGCGGCGGTAAGGAATTTGATCAGGATCAGCTCGACCATCTCCTTACCCTGCATTCTATAGAAGAAGTTGTAGAGGAACTTAAAAAAACACCATATCGTTTCCTTGCGGCATTGCCGCCTTCTGCCTTGAGAACCCAGAAGATCTCGATTATCGAAAAACAATTAGAAAAGTTCCTTGTACAACAAGGTGTAAGTGCTTTTTTAGGAGATCCCTTAAGCGTAGCTTCTGTTATCGGGTATTTCTGGGCAAAATATAACGAGATCACCAATATCCGTATCATCTCCCGGTGCAAGACAGCAGATTTTCCTTTAGATCAGCTGAAGGAGGAACTCGTGTATGTATAAATTCGTAGTTGTTACTGACCACGATCGTGCATCCGGGTTCCGCCTTGCCGGAGTGGAGGTACTTGAAGCGGGTACGATGGACGAAGCCAGAAAGGTGATCCCGCCACTGCTTTACAAGGATGATATCGGTATTGTGGCGGTGAATGAAGAGTACATGCTCTCATTAGATGAGAAACTGATGGACCGGATTGAGAAGATGCACCGCCCGCTCATCATACCGATTCCCTCGAAATCCAAAGAGGTTGATCGTAGGACGTACATAGAGCGGCTCCTGAGAAAAGCAATCGGGTACAATATCGTTTTGAAGAGGTGATGGAATGATTACAGGAACCATTTCACGAATTTCGGGACCCGTCATCATTGCCCGTGGTATGAAAGGGTCAAAGATGTATGATGTGGTCAAGGTTGGCGAGGAGGCGCTCCGGGGGGAGATTATCCGCCTTGAAGGAGAGGATGCGGTTATTCAGGTTTATGAAGACACTACGGGTCTTATGACCGGCGAGCCTGTTGAAAATACTGAACAACCCCTCTCAGTTGAACTTGGCCCCGGATTACTTGCCTCCATCTACGATGGGGTGCAGCGCCCGTTGCCGGTACTTTTGAAGATCTGTGGGGATTTTATTGCCCGTGGGATATCAG
>JANYBK010000062.1 GCA_025360805.1 Methanomicrobiales archaeon | reverse complement strand
CAGGGTGATCGCATTGCCTGGTTTCAGGGATTCTCACCTGCAACCTATGGCGATTCAGATATATTTCTGTTAAACCTCACAACAAACGAGGTCCACCCCGTCAATGAATCTGCGTCTGCAAAAGGCGGATTAGCAATGAATGGTGACCGTGTTGTCTGGTATACCCATAGCGAAAAAAAGGATGGCAGGGAAACCAACATTTATCTTCACGATCTCACGACAGGTGCTGATACGATCGTCTGTTCCGATCCGGGCCTGCAGATGCAAACAGTACTTTCAGAAAAATATATTGCATGGACGGATTCTCACGACCCTCTCAGCGTTCCTTTGCCTCTCTCACAGATCCATATTTACACTATATCAGACAGAACAACCCGGACAATTCCAACAACGACAATGAACCAGTTCAATCCGTTCTTTGCAGGTGATTACGTAGTATATACCGAATGTTCCCCCTACGAAAAGTCTGCCAACAAACGCACCTGCGATTCAAAAATATTTGATATCCTGACCGGCACAACAGGAGAAATTCCTTCGTCGCGTATTGACCGGGATATCAACGGGGATTATGAGTATAACCGGTATATCCACGGTTTTTCCGATGGACAATTTCTTATTGAAGAGATCCGGGATGGAAAAAGAGAGTTCGGCCTGTACAGAATTGAGGGCCTTCGGCAAGTGGCCAAACCGATAACATTCGTAGAGAAACCGATCAATCCGGCAGAAAATATTTCCGCAACTGGAAGTCCCGCCAGTCCACTGCCATTAACACAGCCATCACCCGGATTTGATATTATGTCGATCATTCTTACATTCCTTCTCATAGGAGTAATCTTACGAAAGGGAGATTGGAATCAATAGATGAGGCTATGATTGCAGCTGGGGCAAAATTGGCAATTTAGGGTCAGATGCACCTAGGGTTTGTGCAATCCTGTAAATACGGTTGTTATTTACGGGCATGCCAAAAATATCCGCTAACCACACATTTTGGATGGCCAATCGTTTTCCGGATAGACTGGAGTTAGTGGGAAGGGAATAGAAAGGTGGGGTTCGGAGAAATTTGTGAAAGAGGCTTTTGGGAGTGGGATCGGCACCGGAATGGTCTCAGCTACTCCGGAACCGGAAGGCCCGGGCCACCCTCACCCCTGGCTGAAACCGGGCGCTTGCCTGCCTCATGAGAGGGGGCGATCGGTGGCGGTGATCGCGGACCGTTTGACAATTTCCCGGAACAGGCACCGGCACCGGGGTGGACATGCACCGGAGATTTGGGAGTGGGAGCGGTACCGGAAAAGGCTGAGATATGCCAGAATGGGAGATCCATAGATAAATTAGTTTTTATGGGAATATGGAATATTTTTTCGCGCAGATTCGACAACGTCGATAAAATTATCCTCAAAACGCAGGCAGGTAAATTTAATTTAAGTTTCGTCGACCGGTTTACTTTTGCTCATTTTCTGAAATTGCCAGTTTGATGATTGGGACAGAGAGCCTAAATATCTTTTTTATAAATTGCCTATTGTGGACAGCCGGTGGTTGTCCCGGAAAAAGAAGAAGATCGGGTTCACCTGAGTTAGAACACTAAATGAACCCGGTCCCGCCCGTAGGCATGAAACAATTTCCTCTTGTATAACCATGAAGTTTTGGATCATGCCTCTGCAAATCAAAATTTCAGGAGGTAGGAAGAATGAAACACGGATATTTTGCAAAGGTGCCGGGCCTGGCGGTTGTCATGCTGCTGCTTCTCGCAGTGTTCGTGGCACCGGTAATGGCAAATGAAGCCGGCGCCACATGCGGAAATAACAGTGGGAATGCAGCTGCCGCTGAAGTCTCGGTGGAATTGTCCGGTATGGATAATGCCGGAGTTATTGAAAAAGCCCTGCAGAATGATGAAGTCAAAAAATTGCAGAGCCAGTTAAAAGACAAGGGATTTTCAGAAAAGGGCAATAAGGCCATTTCAGTATCTGTCCCCCTCAAGGATGGCTCTGTTGCTGTGGTCCAGGTTGCTACGTTCCAGTATGTCTCACCGGACGGAGTGGAACAGGATCTCAATTATCTCCAGAACCAGAAGACCGGGGAGACCCTTGTAGTACTCTCTACTGGCGCCGACTGTCTCACCTGCCTGGTCAGACTTGTAACCTCAGGTATGGGCTGCACGGCAGTATGTGTATCTGCCGGCGTCTTCACCGGAGGAGCCGCGTGTATTGCCTGTCTCGGCCTGTTAGGGGCATGGACTGCCTGCCCGTGTTATCACTGTGCGTGTGATACATACGGACAAGCATGTGATCTTGCAGCAGCCTGTTCGTGGTAAACCGGGTATAAATAGTTGACTGATGATAACCCGTATTTAAAAAACGGAGGATGCAAACCTTGGACAAAAACGAAATAACCTGTATGAAAAGGGAGGGGACAGCCATAGTGGTAATCTCCCTTGCTTCATTTTTTATCGGGATTTTTGACATTTTCTTCAATCGGAACTATTTGTCCCTGACAATGGTTCTGTTCAGTGGTGTCGGCTTTACCGGTGGATTTCTCTGGATGTCCGGACACGATTTGAGGACGGTACCGCTTTCTTACTTTATATGCGGTATATTCCTTGCTCTGGGATTGGTATGGCAGGGCCTTTTTACAAAAAACATTTCCTGGATCCTGGTCGGAGCGTGTACCTTTCTTCTGTTTGGCATTATCGCTTACCGGCAAAACGGAAAAACGAAAGTCGGTATTGAAGGTGATAGCAACGGAAAATAAATCAGCCTGGATTGTTTTTCTGGTAATTCCTGCTCTTCTGATTGTCGGGTGTATTGGAAATGCTCAGGTCATGCAGAAAGAACACGGATTGAAGTATTCACTCAGTAAAGGGGACCAGCTGACGTATAAGATGACATCTGCTTCCGGAAACCAGAATGCCGCAACAAAATGGGATTTGGAAATGGATGTCACCAACATCAGCGATACCGTTCTTGACCTGAAAGTAATAATGGGCAGTGCCGGGAATGAACAAACCGCAGAATTACCGTATACTCTGGCAATTACCCCATATGGGAATGTCATCGCAACAAGTTATTCCGGTCCGGTAGCACGGGAGATACAACCAGAATTCCCGAATGGGTTGAGATATCCGGAAAAACCCGTGACCCCCGGTGAAGTATGGATCGGTACGATTGCAAATTCGGGTACGTATCCCACTAAGGATGGGATTGTTGAATATTCTGTAACCGGTGACAGCCGGTATACCTACTTCGATCAGAAAACGGTTTCCGTCGGCGCGGGAAAATTCGATTGTATCGGTGTGAAACAGGATGTGAATTTTACCCTGGTAGAGACGATCGTAACAGGGAATGACACGATATACACCACCACCAACGGGAAAATCAATGGCGAGAACTGGATCGATCAGGACAAAGGATTCCTTGTCAAATCAAGTTATTCGGTTAAAAAAAATATGAAAGCGGATATTACCGACGTGATGAAAAAGGCCGGATTCACTGAGTTCCATCGCGAGATCCCTTCGGATTCTAACGTGTCGTGTGAGTTAGTCTGGATGAGAAAACAATAGGATCTACTTTTTGGAGTGATTTGTTTTGTTTTTTTGTGGTGAACAGATAATGGGTCCTGCTGTGAGAAATAAACCGGGTGATTATTTAAAAAATCCTGTCTATTTTTCTTGGAGGAACGGTGCAATTCCGTTCAGCGGGATAAGCACCCCCGCTCATGTAAGGCTGGCTGGGAATGCGGGCAATACGTACCTGTTATTTTATGATCCGGCTCAGTACGGTTCAATCTATTGGGAATTAGTCGGACCTAACGATACGTACAATAATTTCGTTTATGTTCAATAAAACTATGAATCCCATATTTTTAGAAACAATTATTTTCGCAAAATGAACATTACCGTAATCAGCATGCTAAAAAATCGCTGGATAACTGGCATTTTTATCATCGTCATATTGTTGTCGCTGTCAATTTCTTATCCGGTTTCAGGAGAAATCATCTCCGCAAATTTTTCCGGGAAAATCCGGTTGGAAATTTTTCCTGGAAAAAAGTACGGCCGGGAAATCTTCCGGCCCGGGTTCACCTATCCCATTGAAACCCGGGGGCTGGCCGGTCTCGCGTACTAGAGGCAGCCGTGGGCCAGCGAACGTGGAGTGTTCGGCATCACCGATACCCTACGGTCACCGGGACATGCACAAACCGGAATTTTTGGGGAGTGGGTAGTACCGGGAAAGGGCTGAAATATGTCAGGATTGGTGATCCACGAATAAGTTGGTTTTATGGGAATATGGAATATTTTTTCGCGCAGATTCGACAACGTCGATAAAATTATCCTCAAAACGCAGGCAGATAAATTTAATTTAAGTTTCGTCGACCGGTTTACTTTTGCTCATTTTCTGAAATTGCCAGTTTGATGATTGGGACAGAGAGCCTAAATATTTTTTTTTATAGATCACTTACTGTGGACAACCGGTGGTTGTCCCGGAAAAAAAGAAGATCGGGTTCACCTGAGTTAGAACACTAAATGAACCCGGTCCCGCCAGTAGGCATGTGATTATTACCCTCTCCCACTATGAAGATTTTCCCGTGCCTTTCGAGCGTAGCGTATCGACAAATTGGAGGTAACGAAAACATGAAACATATGAAAATCTGCATCGTTCTGCTGGCATTATTGCTGGCAGCAATGGTGATGGTACCGATGGTGAGTGCTACGGATGATTTCCGGAGTCCGTCAAATGACAAAGATCTCATCGAATCAAATTATATCCCAATAGATACCGCTCGGGAACAAGCTGCTATAACAATGTTGAGCATGATCAAATCTGGTGCTCTTGATGAAAACTGGGTTGGCGCTTCAGTTAATAACGAACCGGTTATCATTTATGATATCAATGGGGAAATGCTATTTTACCAGTTCTTTGTTGAAAAAGATGGTAAAAAAACCGGACAAATACTAAGTCCATCAAGTAAAATCCTCGGAACAATGGTCAAACAGATAGGAGACCCGGCTACTTTGGATTTTTATGAAGTTCAAAAGAAGGCAGAACAGATTGTTTCAACAAAATACAGCAGATTTACCATTCAATCCTCAAAAATTGTATCGTATAGTTACCCCAAAATGGGTGTCATGATTCAATTGTCCAACCCAATATCACAAGAACCGAAATCTATCATAATCGATGCTGTTGATTTCTCCGAGATACCGGAAATGATGCCATTAGCTGATGGTGAGCCGGGAGCCTGGTCGTATTATGGACAAATCTCTGAAAAAACTCGTCTTGAAAACATCGTTCATTGGGATACTCAAAAGAAAGCGGGTGTCTCGAAGGAACGTATTATGGGAACAAAAGCTCTTGGAGAAGCCAATTATATTCAATATTTCCCAACCACAGATCAGGAACAGACCGAGTGGTGTGCAATTGCTTCAGCATGGCTCATTACAAAATTCCACTACCCGACTACTTCCCGAACCCAGACAAATGTCGCGAATAACATGAATGTATACTCAAATACCGGACCGGCTTGGGATGAAGAAATACAATATTATCTTGACTCTTATGCGAGCGGCGGTCTGGGAAAACCAAATTCATACACGGATTATTGGTCAGGCTCCCCCCAAGACGTCACCTATGAAATGATAAAAACAGAGATTAATGCAAACCGGCCGCTCAAGATAAGTCACAATGGACACGCAAGAACATGTATTGGGTACTGGCAGTATACGAGTGGAGAAAAATTGTATAAATTCTCTGATACCTGGCCATCAAACCCAAAAACGTACTGGGAAAATCCCCCGAACCCGTATAGTTCCATCACAGGATATATGAGTTATATTATTACCCAACAAACCCATTTTTCTAGCGAACAAGAGAAAGAGAAGGAATGATCTCCAATGAAAATCCAAAAATTCTTATTTTGTTTTCTTATAACATTGATTTTTTCAGTCAGCATTTTTCCCCTGGCACATGCTGCACCTGGTGAAACCTGTCGAAGTTTTTTTAAT
>JANYBK010000040.1 GCA_025360805.1 Methanomicrobiales archaeon | reverse complement strand
GAAAACCATGGGAGGCAGTCTGGAAACTATATAAAGCTGCCGGTTTGTATCGGCAGAGTGATAATTGCTGCCTGTGGGTTCACTGCTTCACGAAAATGGGTTAGGGGTTTATATGCTAAACCCTAGATTGGACGGGCTCTTCATCGAGTGTTATTAATGGAAAAAAAAAACGATTGCTTTCTAAACACATTTTTTTTGGTTTTACGACAATAGGAAATAAAAGTGTACCTTCAGAATCCTTTTTTTGTTAAGGAGTGAATAATTGTGTAATGATTGAGTATCTGGTGCTGATTTCCTGTATTGGATTTCTTCTTTTCCTCATCCCGGGTCGGCACCGAAAATATGCAGCCATCATCGGCTGGACTTTTATTGTTCTGGCACTGTTTATCAGATTACCGGAATATTTTTCTGAAAATAATTTTATGTATCCGGTGATTGCAGCCCTTTCTGTGCCATTCCTGGTAATAACTGCTAAATATCTTCTTGCAGAGGATGACCGTGTGATACATCTTTCACGGGCAGCTGCGGTTGCTTTTATTATCTATGCACCGTTTGAGTATATTCCTGCTCTCGGTGACTGGCTTATCGCAGTTGTGGTAGGGCAGGTGATCTGGATACTTGACCTGCTCCAGTTCAATGTCACCAATACAGACTGGAATATCATTGCCAGGAACGGTTTCAGAGTCGAGATTATTTTAGGGTGCACCGGCATTCAGAGCATTGCGATCATGATCGGTGTGGCAGCGGCAGTTCCAACATCTCTTAAACAGAAATGTTATGCATTCCTTATCATCGTCCCGACAATCTATATCTTAAATCTTTTAAGAAATGTATTTGTCATCATATCCTACACCGACCAGATCTTTCCCTATTACCCGGAGATTGCAAGCAATGGTGAAATTGGGTACGAGAGTTTCTTCTGGGCTCACAATGTTATTGCAGAACTGCTGGCTCTTGTTTGTCTGGTTATGATAGCTTATGGTCTATTTACGGTCATTCCAAGACTTGGAAGCTTTGCCGATGACCTCTACCAGATCTACTATGGCGAGGTTAAGAGAGCGTTTTATAAAGATAGATGATCCGCTGGATTGCAGAAAGGTTTGTACAGACTGCAATGATTATAACAGAAACCCAGATAAATCCTGAAACGCCACCGAGAATCAGTACAAGAATGGTTTCAGGCCGTCCGAAAAAACCTACACCTTCAAGTGGATCGTCAATCTTTCCCTCAACTTTTTCATGGTAACCTATCTCTGCATAGACCACTGGTTTGATGAACGTGTTCATCAGAGAGCCAATGATTGCAAATGTCACTACAGCAAAATCCGCAAGCGGGGGAACTGCAAAGTACTGGCTGACGATTGCAATACCACTCAGTCCCACTCCCAGCAGTACGAGGGCATCTACGTATTTGTCCACAATCCAGTCAAAGACCGCTCCAAAATCCGTGTGGGCATTGGTCTTTCTCGCTACACTGCCGTCAATTAGATCAAAAATCGCAGAGAGCAGCAGAAAAAGAGCTCCTAAAAAAAACTGCCGCTGAAAAAACAGGACAGCGCATATAATACCGGCAAGAAGTGCAAGCAGTGAGATCTGGTTGGGGGTAATACCGATCCTGACAAAAACCTCTGCTACCGGCTCAAAGTATCTGGTAAACCTTGGACGGAGTGCAGTAATATTCATTGCTCAAATCATAGTAACGTAAACGTTTAATAATTGCTCTATATCGTCGAAGGTTCCTAATTGCCCTATCATCACTTTATTTATATCACAAACCCAATGTAACCGGAGAGCTGAAGTAGCAATGACATCACCAATAGATCGCCCACATGTACTGATGATGTCGGAGATCACCGCTGACGGTAAACTGACGTTGAAAAAGGGCGCCTCTTCCAAGATCCTGATGAAATACATGGCCCACGAGACCGAGCTGTTGCTCCACAATACAAGGGCAGAATATGATGCGATCATGGTAGGAGCCAACACGATTCGTATCGACAATTCATTTCTTACAGTACGCTATGTGCAGGGCAAGAGTCCGTTGAGGGTGATCCCGTGCAGTATGGCAGATATCCCGCTCGATGCAAACGTGCTGGGAACCGATGCGCCAACAGCAATTGCAGTCTGTGAATCGGCCCCAAAAGAGCGGACTGATGCAATAAAAAAGAAATGTGCGCATGTGATTGTTGCCGGCAAAAATCATGTCGAGCTCCCACTGCTCTTAAAGATCCTCAAGGAAAAATTTGGTGTCAACAAGCTGATGATCGAAGGGGGACCCACGCTCAACTGGCATATGCTCCATGACCGGCTAGTTGACGAGATACGCCTGATACACCTGCCATTCATTGTAGGGGGTGCCGATACCCCGTCACTTGTGGGGGGTATGCATATCAATACCGAAGACGAGATGATCCGGCTTAATCTGAAAAAATATTATATGTGCGGCAGCAACCTCGTTTCAGAGTTCGATGTCCTTTACACAAAGGAGTAATATATGGATGGTACTTACACCCTCGTTCCTTCCGGTTCTGTTAAACCCTCGTCCCATTCGGGACTGAAATGGTTTTTAATCCTTGTCTTTGGGCTCATTGTTGTATTTGGGATTATTATTGCTGCATTCTACTACATGCATAGTGATCAGCTGGGTGTGACCGTAGTTCGTATGGAAGGAACCATGGTGACCGGTGAGGTGGCCGATGGAGACAGCATTGGCAGTGAAGTGATAGGAAAAGAGTTGCGGCAGGCTGCCGATGACCCGATGGTAGAAGCGATTGTGCTGCGGGTGAACAGTCCCGGTGGTACGCCGTCTGCTGCACAGGAAATCATTGGCGATCTTGAATATGCAAAAACAAAAAAGCCGGTTGTTGTTTCCATGGGCGATATGGGAACCTCGGCTGCCTATTACGTGAGCGCCCATGCCGACAGGATCTATGCAAATCCGGATACTTTCACTGCGGGTGTGGGCGTGATATGGAAATTTTCCGATATAAGCCGCTGGATGGAGATAGAAGGTTACAATTTAAGTGTGGTAAAGTCAGGTAGCAAGAAGGATATGGGTTCTACAGCCCGGCCGCTCAGCGATGACGAAGAGACGTATGCCCAAAAGGTCGTTGATGATAGTTTCGAGACATTTATTGCAGATGTCACATCCCAGCGGATGATCTCGCGGTCGGATATTCAGGACGGCAGGGTCATCCGTGGTGCAGATGCGGTAAAAATAAACATAGTTGATGAACTGGGCAACTTAAACGATGCGATAAGCGGTGCAAAGAAGATGGCAAAGGCACGAAACTGATCTCTTATTATATCATCTGTAACGGGTCTGCTTTCATAAATTCACGGCATACCGTTGTTGCATAATGGCCGGGCGGAAGAGTAAACTTCAGGCGCACATCGGAATTTTCTATTGTAGATTCAATATCAGTTTTTAACGTGATCGGGCGCCATGCTCCATCAAATTTTGTACTGACAAACGCTGATGCCCGTTCGAAATCTTCTGCTGTGATATGATGTTTTTGCATTAGCGATTCCATGATTTGCTCTCCCAGTGTTGTTGCATCCGTTTTTGTTTTACCGGGCATGAACAGCGCTATTGTACAGCGTCCGCGTTTTATGTGGAGAGAGACAGAATTGATATTTGTCGCAGTGACCGTATCAGTGCGCCCATTTGCAAAGATCAGCCTGTCACCGGGTACCGGGTCATTGAGCGTGCTCCCGTCATCGAACCGCTGGCTGAGTGCACAATTGAACAGGTACGACTGAAAGGCAGAAACAAATAGTGACAGGAGTTTTGGAGGCAACTCCTTTAGCGCTCCGGGATAGTCGCCCGGGTGAGTGTAAAGATGGTGAAGCATCGAGCGTTCGAATGCCATATATAATGGAAGATTGCGCAAGGCAGGTTCCGGATCTCGTGTGGCTAAAAAGTCCGATCGTGTGATCTTTACCGGATCCACTTCACCGGGAAATTCCTGCCCCACATACGTAACAACTGCCTGTTCAAAATCTCCTCGTAAGATCCATTCCCCGACCCGGTGGGTAACCGGACGGATTGCACCGAAACGCTGGAGTCCGAAGTAGTTTGGCACTCCTTCAGATGCGGTCCCGGTCAAGGTCTGGACATGTTGAACAAGGTTCTGTGATTGAGTGTCCCGTATGACCAGATCAAACCGGTTTCCCAGCAACTGGCCCAATGCCAACGTTTCGTTAGATTGCCGGATTGGTTCTAAGGTGATGTCCTTGAGATAGATTGCTGCAACCTGCTCTGCGGTGGCATTATATATCGAGATCCACTGCTTTGTAATCGCATTCCGATCTTTTGTGCCCGCCCACCCGATACGGCGGTGACTGATGCCAAGTCGTTTTGCGATCTCTTTGACAGCATGTTGCAGTTCCCAATTCTTTTTTATGAGCTGGCAGATGAGATACGGACCAACAGTGCCGCCTTTTTCCGGTAGCGGGATCTCTTCAACAAGAAAATCTTCTGGAGATGACCGGAGCCTGCCACCGATTCCTTCTGCATCGCTCGCGTAGTAACGCATGCCAAGTTCGCGTTCGAGAGGATACGTGCTCGGTTTCATAACAGAGTGAGCGTGCCAGTGATCTTGTCGAGGTCTTCACTCTTGGCCGGCCCGAGGCCGAGCGCTGTGATCGTGCCGGGCGGGATCTCGGTCATGCCTGCGTCCTGTATGAGTGAGTGGGAGATACCGGCTCGTTCCGCGATTACCCTGAGCTCGTGCAATGTTCTTTCGTCATTGGCCTTTAGCACAACTTTCTTCTGCCCTTCAGTGAGCCATGCTTTTGCCAGTGTCTTGTCTGCAGCATTGTATGCACCAATGGATGCGTGCGATGCCTGGGCGCACCGTTTACCGCAGCTCATCTTGATATCGTTTCTTATGATGAGACATTGTTTATATCGAAAGACGGGCTCAACTGACATTGTTCTTTATTATTGGTTGTGGAATGTCAAATAAGTATAGATGCATAAATTTTCGGGATTTGTTTTTAAAAAATTCAAAAAACTTTGGCGGCTCACAGAAAATCAGAAAAAATTTTTAGGTGTGCGAGTAAAATCAGGAAACTTTTTTTCGACAAAATATCTACACGCATTCTTCCGCAAACCAGAATTATTTCCAACACTTCAAAAACGGGATAAAACCTCATAAAACCCAAAATTCTCCGACGTGATCGCGATAGAGGGCAATAGAGGGGCTTTTGAGGCTGTTTCTCTCAAAAAACACCCAATAATATGTGTCGAAAAAAGGTACCAATAGAACGCCGCTAAATTGCAGGCACAAATCGCGATAAAACGGGTTGTTTTAGAGAAATAACCCTTTAAAACAGTTATTTTTTTAGCGAGGGACACCACTTCCAAAAAATCTGAAAATTAGATCGGAAAACTGGCAATCGGAGCACGATTTAAGCCCGGAATACCTCATGTACTGGGCATTGGCATCACCCCCTACAATTCCTTGATTCAGAGGGGTCAAACGTACTCTTTACCCCCCAGTTCATGCAAACACTCCAGAAGTTTCTATCGAATATGGGTCAGTTTCATATAATCAGAGGCCATTTTGGAGAGATACGCATTGGTTATGTACGCGTTAGCCGGCTGGGGATTCCATAAAGCGGTAGTGACGTAAAAATGATTTTTTGAAAAACAGGCCGGTCAATTAAACTTTTTTCACGATACAGTCTTAAAAATATCAGGTTCATACAGGACAGCAAAATTTAAAATTTTCCTTTTTTAACCGTAAAAAAAAGAAGTAACCCGCATATATCCATAAATCACAAGCATAGCTGCGGCTAGAACGATCGCCCGGTTGTTGATCACATCCACAAACTGCATCTTGTATTTTGCATCCTTCATTGCCTTTACAACAGGATAGACAAGGAAGAGGCCGAACGGGACAAACGGGAGGAGCCAGAAAAAGCCAGCCTCTGATATTGCAAAAATCGCAATAATGCAGAACGCACAGGCCATAAACACAATGGTTAAAAAAAATGCAGCCCGTTCACCGATAATCACTACAGTGTTTTTCCGCTCGGTCCGGTCTTTCTCCAGATCCCGTATCTCATTACCTAATTCCCCGACCGCCCCGAATATTCCGAGCAGGACAACATAAACAATTCCGGTAAGATCCAGCGGATGATACAGGACGTACCCAAGCAGACCATAGAGCGCCGGGAACAGGGCATGGTAAACCAGATCAAGCCCTGCGATATTTTTTACTTCAATCCAGAACGAATATGTGATAAAAACGAACAGGACTACGAGTTCTACCAAGAGGAGGGATGATGGCAGAAGTGCCATGCAGATGAGAGAGATTGCCAGCAGAACTGCGCTGACCAGTTTTGCGGTCCGGCAAGTCATGGAGCCATCGGCAAGCGGGTTTCTGGGTTTTGCAGAACGGGCATCCAGTACCATATCCGAGATATCATTGATAACAAAACCAAATGCTGATGATGCTACAATGAAGAGGAGGAGGAATGGTAGGTAGAGATCAAACCGGCCCGAAGCAAGAAGCACGCCGAAAATTCCGGCAATCACAAAGAGTATGCCATAGGCATCAAATCTTATTAGTCGTTTCAATGGGTGATATATACAGATCTCTCCTTAATTGTACTAAACGTTGGTAATGATGTGGATTGGATAGAATTTATTGATTCTGAATGAACGGGATTTTGGCATTCTTGCTGCGGAAAATTTTTGGGTCTTTCGAAGTGAAGACGGTTTTCCAGAGATATTACCATACCCATTGGTGTGAGAAGATTAGTTGAAAGGGTATCAAATTCGATTTGAACGTCATTCCGATAATCGATTTTATGTTAAAAAAATGGGTAAATTAGGAAAGGACATTCGTTGCTGTAAGTGATGGGGGGGTCGTCTTTGAGAACGGTAATGCAGCACCGACTGACGGGCGTATTTCTAGATTTATAATCGTATTCTTTGGTACTACCGGGCTAACTAATAATGTAATCTGAGTTTGGTTTTGTGGGCTCAGGGACTGATGGCCAGACGTGGTGATTCCAGAAAGGGTTTCGTTGGCACTAAATAACGTACCGCTGGCAAGACCAGAACTCCAAGTGTAAGTTTTTGGAGGATCATTAGGTGTAGAAAAGATAATTTTCATCAGCGTCAGATCGAGAGGGGGTGATCCTGGTGCAAGACCGACCGCGAAGGTTATCGTATCAATTCCTTGATCCGGATTGGCTGCTGTCCCATATGCCTGTCCCATCATCTGGATATTGGAAGTTGCCTGTGCAATAGCCTGATACACGGTTTCCTGTGCCTTTTGGGTTGTGAAGAACCCGGCACCGAGTACCACGTATGAGAACACCGCTGCGACAACGACAAATGCGATCAGCACAATCGCTGCCTCAAGTCCGGTAAATGCTTTGTCATCCGTTTTATGTTGAATCATGATCTCGCCTTCGTTAAAGTAAATACTGACCATGTCAGAATCTTATAATGAGAAAATGTTTTAATAGAGTATATAATCTTCTTAAAAAACCATATAACGCCAAACGGTTTCTCACCAAAGCAATGAAAATATTGCACACTACAATCAATTTCCATTTTTCTGTTCTATCGTTTGAAAAGGCATTGAACCAGTTCATCAAACAGTATGAACGTCATTCAGGTAATCGAATTCAAGTTTAAAAAAAAGGGAGAGATTAGTAGAGCACATTCGTTATTGTAAGTGCCGGGGGTGTGGTCTTTGAGAATGGTAATGAAGCACCGACTGATGGGCGTATTTCAAAATTCATTACCGTATTCTTTGGCACAACCGGGCTAACTAAGAAAGCAATCGTAGTTTGGTTTTGTGCCTTCAGGGACGCACCACCAGTAGAGGTTAAACCGGCAAGGGTTTCGTTCACACTAAATGACGTGCCACTGGCTTGACCCGCACCCCACGTGTAAGTTACCGGACTCGTTGATGGTGTAGAGAAGATAACTTTCATCAGCGACAGATCTAGAGTGGGTGATCCAGGAGCAAGACCAATAGTGAATTGGATCGAATCAACTCCGGTAGTCGGACTGGATGCTATTCCATATACCTGTCCAGTCATCTGGATGTTGGAGCTTGCCTGTGCTACACCTTGGTACACGGTCTCCTGTGCCTTCTGGGTTGTGAAAAACCCGGCACCGAGTACCACGTATGAGAACACTGCCGCGACAACTACGAATGCGATAAGCACAATCGCTGCCTCGAGACCAGTGAACCCTTCATCATTACGTTTTGAGGAATTCATGATTTTCTCCTGTTTTTCATTGAGGATACTGGTTGGTCCAGCATCCATATTTGATAAGATGATGTCATTGTATTTATACATTAGCCTAATTCTGGAACCTAAAAACACACAAATTGCGTTTTTTTTTAAATGGTTTTGATTTTAGCAAAAACCGGAATTCCGGCACTCACTTTACAGCGGCAAATCCCATTCTCCGTTTCTTCATGATTAGGTCTAATTTTACCGGATAGGATATTCAAACTGGTTCCCACGACAACAAAGATTCTGATTAAGGTGGTT
Organism: Methanomicrobiales archaeon; assembly: GCA_025360805.1. Classification (GTDB taxonomy): domain Archaea; phylum Halobacteriota; class Methanomicrobia; order Methanomicrobiales; family Methanospirillaceae; genus Methanoregula. The sequence goes on along the minus strand of JANYBK010000040.1, from coordinate 19,360 downwards.
TAGTTGCGATAGTACTTCATACGCTGATGGATGCCTATCATCGGAATATGCATTGAAACAGTTTATCAAAAACGTGTGATAATTATTCCGGCAATAGAATTCATTTAAAAAAGGAAGAGATTAGTAGAGCACATTCGTATTAGAAAGTGCCGGGGGTGTGGTCTTTGAGAATGGTAGTGAAGCACCGACTGACGGGCGTATTTCAAAATTCATTACCGTATTCTTTGCCACTGGAGCAACTGCGAATTTAATCTGAGTTTGGTTTTGTGCTTTCAGGGATTGAATGCCACTCCTGGTGCCTGTTGGGAGGGTTTCGTTGACAATGAATAACGAAGTTGTAGGAACATCGGCACTAGACCACGTTAAAGTTTGCGGAGTCGTACCTGGAGTAGAGAAGATAATTTTCATCATCGTCAGATCGAGCGTGGGTGATCCCGGAGCAAGACCGAGAGAGAATGTGATATTATCAACTCCGGTAGCCGGATCGGATGCTATTCCATATACCTGTCCAGTCATCTGGATGTTGGAGCTTGCCTGTGCTACACCTTGGTAAACGGTCTCCTGTGCCTTCTGGGTTGTGAAGAACCCGGCACCGAGTACCACGTATGAGAACACTGCCGCGACAACTACGAATGCGATAAGCACAATCGCTGCCTCGAGACCAGTGAACCCTTCATCATTACGTTTTGAGGAATTCATGTTTTTCTCCTGTTTTTCATTGAGGATACGGGTTGGTCCAGCATCTATATTTGATAAGAGGATGTCATTGTATTTATATTTTACCCAAATCTCCGAATCCAAAAAAACCCATATTGCTTTTTTTTGAAAAAATGAATTTGATATTAGCAAAATCAGGGTCTCCGACACTCGTTACACTTTTGAACAGCGCTCAATACTATTCCTTAAGTACTCTTTGGAGCATTGAACGAATATTTATCTTTTAGAAATCAATTGCATAGTGTTCAGCAATGGATAAAAAAGATATCATGTACATAGTGGGTGGCCTCTGCATCATCCTCATTATAGCCTTGGTTATAAAACCAGCCATGACCGGGCAACCAATAAATACCGGTATCCCTGTTGCCACAACTACTCCGATTCCAATCGTAACGATTGCGCTAAACGCAAGTGGAATTACTCCGGTTATCACCCCAGTCACACCCATAACAATTGCGCCTACACCTACTCCGGTTCCCACGTGGGACTCTACTGTAAAAGGAATTACGTTTGTTGATCCGTCTACCTATGGTGTTTCATTCAATCAATCTCTCCCTCAAGGAACAAGAATTGATAATCTCCCGCTAAATACGAGCATGACAAGTTATGCAAAGATAGATGGAAAATACAGCGGGACTACACAGACTATTAATATACCGTTCCCGTACTGGCAACTTGTATATACCATTGCACCGACTCCTGCGTTAAAGCCCGCAAAGGCCCCGGTGGTAACAATAAAGGGTGAAGGAATCTCTTCGAGTGGCGTGTCAGGTTCTTATTCATCTGCAACTGCTCAATTCAGCATACAGGTGATGGATGCAAGTGATCCAAACCGTATCGTCAGGACAATCACCCCCCCCGGGGGTATCAATCTCGATTTATGGCTTGGGACGAAAAAAACCGTTTCGAACCCCCAGACATTAACATCAGGTAATCAAAAAGCGACCGTTGATAGTGATACCAAATATGTTGATCCCCGCCCATGGACTGAAAAATTTTATGAAGGCCAGAGAGGTTATTATTTCATTATAAAGACCCAGTCCATTGATTCCTATAGTCTGGACATAAAAGTCCCTACACAATATATCGGGAAATTCTGATCAAATAAAGAGGACCAGGCAAATATTACAACGGGTGCGTTATAGGAGTTATGAAATTTTATCACGAATGAAAAAACCAGCAAGAGTGCCAAAGGCATCGCACTTAAAGCATTGAAAATTTGTCTTCCCAAACTCTATTTTCTTTTGTGTGCTCTGTTGTCAGCAGATTTCAAAATTTTCGTGACAAAACCTATAGAAATAGCACTGCTGGGATCCTTTGTTTATCAAGCGATATGTGATCCATAAGGAGACAAAAGAGTTTCCCATTAAACCATTTCAACAGATTGAAAAAAACATCTTGATAAAAAAAAGGATTCAGTCGAATTTTTTCTTGCCCATGGATTCCATATAGATATACTCTTTTCCAACTTCGATCGTCCCTTTCTTATCATCAGGAATCGGAATTTCAAAGTTTGTAAAGTCTTTCATATCCATAAGTTGTGCGGTAGTTCCGGCAATGGAAAGAACCTGACCGCTCTTCCGCTCAACAACCGGGACATACGTCTTTGCTGATACCGGTGAGACAATAGAACGTTTAACACCGTCAAAAAGGCCCATAGCATCGATACGGGCTTTTGCTGCACCGTGTTTTCCGGGCTTGGATGTTGCAATACTTAACACCCTGCAGGGTTCATCTTCAATAACAATATAACGTCCTTCCTTGATCTTTCCGATTTCTGTCTGGTCTTTCATATTATTCACATCTCAATGTTTTCTAATTTCATAATCGCGGTATTAATTTATTACAATAGCATTACATAAATACAGCGTAGAAATCCGGTGTTCTGGTCATGGAGTTCCTTTCAGCATGCAGTCAGATGGCAGATCTGGTGGAAGAAAGTATCCGTGATCTGGTTGGCACTAAAGAAGGAGGAATCACAGTCCGTATGGGTGCCGATCTCACCCCAACAAAAAAGATCGATGAGATGGCAGAAGACTGTATTTTATATTTTTTAGAAGAGAACCCCTTATGTAAACTTCTCATCAGTGAAGAAGCCGGAAAAGTTCAGTTCAAAGGGGAGCGGGGGACAATTTTTCTTGATCCTGTTGATGGCACGTTCAACGCAGTAGCCGGAATACCGTTCTATGCACTCTCAATTGCTTACGCTGAAAAAGGAGAAGTACAGCAGGCGTTCGTACGCAATCTTGCAAGCGGTGAAACATTTACTGCAATACGAGGACAATCTGCCCTGTGTAATAATAAACCGATACATGTATCGACTGTTAAAAATCTCGATGAATGTGCCATGAGTGTCTACGGCAGGAAATTTGATCCAACGCGCGTAATGCAGCTCGGACAAAAAATCCGCCGCTGGCGGCTTTTTGGAGCATCCGCTTTGGAACTCTGCTATGTAGGCTGCGGTAGAATTGACGGTTTTATCGATCTGCGTGACACCCTCCGGGTTACTGATGCTGCGGCAGGTATGCTTGTCTGTACAGAAGCCGGGGGAATAGTATCTGATCTGGATGGGGGCACCATACGATTCCCGGATGAAGTGACGATAGGGCGATGCATTGTGGCCACTAATGGAGCAGTACACCACAAAGTAATCGAATATCTGCGGTGATTCTCCATGCGTCTGCTACTTGTTTCACGGATCGACAATCCTGATGCCATTTCCTTTTCCAGAAAGGTCAAAGAAGTTCTGGAACAGGATGGAGTTGAGGTATCTTTTGATGAGGATACCGCAGCAATTCTTGGTGAAACCGGATTACCATTAGCCGATGCCGCTGCCGATGTAATTGTAGTTGTTGGCGGAGATGGTACGATACTTCGCACAATCCAGCAGATGCGACACCCAGTGCCGGTGATCGGCATCAACCGGGGGGAGGTGGGATTTTTAGCCGACCTCGATCCAGCCGAAGCGATCGATTTTGTAAGAACCCTTTCCCGGGGATTTTCGGTAGAAGAACGGATGCGCATCACGCTCTTAAAAGAGGGCATCAGTCTTGGAACTGCTCTTAACGAAGCTCTGATCGTAACAACACGTCCCGCAAAGATGCTGCGCTTCTCAATCCTTGTTGACGGCATCACTACCGAGCAGTTCCGGGCAGACGGACTCCTCATAAGTACTCCGACAGGATCCACCGCGTATGCCATGAGTGCAGGTGGGCCTATCGTAGATCCGAGGATTCAGGGTTTTATTCTTGTGCCGCTTGCCCCTTACTTACTCTCGTCGCGTCCCCACATTATCAGCAGCAACCGGCGTCTTGAAGTGAGACTCGAAAGTACAAAACCGGCAAATCTTGTCCTTGACGGTCAGCAGACAATAGAACTGGGTACATCGATAACGCTTGAAGTAAAACCCGCTGAGTTCCCTGCAAAGTTTGTAGATATCGGGCGGAATTTCTTTGAAAAAGTGGATAACAAATTGCGGAAACTCTGATTTTTACTCGTTTCCAATATTTTATAATGTAATCTTTGAAGTATTTTTGAAAATTGCATTTTTAAAAAAAACCGGTAATCAAAATAAAAGACTTATCTGAATAGCCATGCTACTACTGTGAAGGTGGTTTTTTTGCAGCTCTCGATGAAACTTGAGATGAAGGATTCGCCCGGCCAACTGGTCGCGGCCTTAAAACCCATATCTGATGTTGGCGGGAATATTATCGCTGTGATTCACCAGCGGGAACAGGGCTCGGATCACGGAATTCTGGATGTCCAGATCGTGCTTGAATTACCGGACGGACAACTTGAAAAACTGGTAGTCCTTCTAAAAGAGCAGGGGGTTCATATCCAGCGCATTGGTGAGCAACGCCTGCTCTACAAACGGACGGTCATCCTGATCGGACATCTCATGCATACGGATCTTTCCGATACGGTAGACCAGATCGATTCCACAGGGTATGCAGAAGTGAGTGAGCTTGCCATGAGTATGCCCGCTGTAAAAGAACGATCATCCTCCCGTCTTACCATCAAATCTGTAACCAGAGAAGATATGGAATCGGCAATTGCCATCCTGCGCCGGGTATCACAACAGAAATCCCTTCTCTTAATTGAGCCGCTGGAGGAAAGCGCATGAAGATCGCATTGATTGGTCTTGGTTCTGTAGGACGTGGTGTGGCAGAAATGATCACAAAAAAAGATTTGGGTCTTACAATAACCGGACTCGCCGATTCAAAGAGCGGGGCTATGGATCCCAAAGGACTTGACATCCCCACACTGCTTACCCATAAGAAAAAGAATGGGCACTGCGGCGATCCAGATATTTCAACGCTTGATATCATTAAAAAGGCAGATTATGATGCACTGGTTGAGGTCACTCCAACAAATGCCTTGTCCGGTGAACCTGCAATTGGTTACATAAAGGCCGCTCTTGCCAGGAAAAAGCATGTCGTCACATCAAATAAGGGTCCCATTGCACTTGCAAACAAAGAGCTACGTACAATGGCGCAGGAAAACGGAGTTGCGCTCCGGTATGAGGCAACAGTTGCTGGCGCAATTCCGATCATGCATACCCTTGAGCACGGACTTGCCGGTAATGATATCCTTGCACTCTACGGCGTGCTCAATGGAACCTGCAATTATATTCTGACACGTATGGCCGATGAAGGCTTGACCTATGAACAGGCCCTGATGGAAGCTCGCGAGATGGGGTACGCTGAAGCGGATCCAACCTACGATGTCAAAGGCATCGATGCGTCGATCAAACTGGTGATTCTCGCAAACAATATCTGGGGACACGATGTACGGCTGACAGACGTGGACTGCACGGGAATAGACCTCCTGACTCCGGATGCACTTCGACTAGCTGATGATGAAGGATGTACTATCCGGCTTATAGCAGAAGCAATCCCCCGCAAAAATATACTCCGCGTATCTCCCCGCATCATAGAAAAAAGTCATCCACTTGTTGTTGATGGCACCCTGAATGCCCTGACGCTTGAAACCGATATGGCAAAAGAGATTACGCTTATTGGCCGAGGTGCAGGATCGGTTGAGACGGCAAGTGCGATTATCGGAGACCTCCTGTATATTAAGGACCGCTATGACGGGAGTGCTTGAGCACAGGCGCGAGTACCTGCGCCTGATGCGACAGATTACGCTCGACAAAGGGTTTTTTACGGTCACCGATCTCCATACTGCTGCAAAAATTCCACGCAGTACCGCACAGGACTGGGTAAACCGCCTGCTAAGTGAGGGGTGCGTATTACTGCGCGAAGAGAAGCGGGGACGGAATGCTGCACGCTATGCAGCGATAAGCGCGATACCATCCAGTACCTGCCGGCGTATCTTCACAACCGTTGATGGGGATAATGTTGAGATTTATCATGATTGTATGAGTGGTGCCTGTGCAGCTTTTTGCGGGTACCATCATGCGCTTGCCGGGGGAGTATTATCTCATGTCCAGCGTGACGGAACCCTGCTCAGGGAATGTGCCAGAGTAGGATATGTGGATGTGCCGGTTGGGCTGATGCCCCTTCCCGCAGTGGGTGTCATTGGCGTTAAACGAAGTGGCGAATCGGTGATACAGAAGATCAGGTGCATTGGTGGACCTGCATATTCTCTTTCCGACATGATGGCCCGGGCAGAAGGAGTGATACGGGTAGATACAAGCCAGAAAGGACATATTGTTCAAGGCGATGTCTGGACACAAGCGATGGTTCATGTGACAATCGGGATCGATGACACCGATTCAAAGGAAGGCGGTGCAACCTTTGCCCTCGCGCTTGCACTTCTTTCGCAGGTTGCCCGGATCAAAGGCGTGCTGCCAATCAGCCATCACGTTGTAATGCTCAACCAGGATGTTTTTGTAAAGACTGCAGGCAATTCAGCGAGTTTTATTGAAGTGGCAGTAATCCCTGATCTGCTTGATAATCTTGCCGATAAGGTACTACGATTTGTGGCCGATGAATCGCTTTCTCATGAATGGGGCGTTGCTATACGCACTGGAATTGGCGTTCCTGAAAAACTTCGGGAATATGGAAGGCTTGTGCGAGAGCAGGTCATTACCAGAACGGTTGCAGAGGCAATAGCGGAGCGTTTTGGTATTTCTTTATCTGGTGGCAATGGTGTGATTGGCGCATTGGGTGCAGTTGCCCTTGCCGGGCTCCCACACGAAGTGTTGCTTGATCCGGCGCGGGAAATCGGGTAATAGAACAATGATGAACAACCAATTTTTTAAGAATCCTGTTCATGAATATGGCAAGATTCATTGCCTTTCACACGCTCTTTTCGTATAAGGATAGGACATGCTGTTTTCACCGGGTAGTGATGATATATACAAAGATGCGCTTGCCCTGCACGCAAAGCATAGAGGCAAGCTTGAGATCCGCTCAAAAGTACCCTTAAAAAATAAATTCGATCTCTCCCGCGCATACACACCCGGCGTAGCAGAAGTCTGCCGGGAGATCGCCCGCGATCGTAACCTTGCATATAAGTATACCTTAAAAGCCAATACGATCGCTATAGTTACCGACGGATCGGCAGTGCTGGGTCTGGGAAATATCGGGGGAAATGCAGCCATCCCGGTGATGGAGGGAAAAGCCATTCTTTTTAAGGAATTTGCCGGTATCGATGCATTCCCCATCTGCTTTGAGAACTATGAAACAGATTTTGTCGATCAGGTCAAAAATATCGCTCCCGTATTTGGGGGAATCAATCTCGAAGATATTGCAGCCCCGAAATGCTTTGAAGTTGAAGACGCCCTGCAAGATATTGGGATTCCAGTAATGCATGACGATCAGCACGGGACAGCAGTAGTGGTACTTGCGGCACTGCTCAATGCCTGCAAAGTGACCGGCAGGAGATATGAAGATCTCAATATCGTCATATCCGGTGCCGGTGCGGCAGGTTTTGCTATCACCCGGCTCTTAAAATGCATAGGCTATAACCCGAATGTCTGCACCAGAGTGAACGAAATTATTGTCTGCGATACGTTTGGAACAATATTCCGTGGACGCGAAGGCCTTTACAAAAACAAGTACAAGTTCATCATCGCAGAAGAGACAAACCGTCCGGCACTCTCCGGCAAACTTGCCGATGCACTGCACGGTGCAGATGTCTTCATCGGAGTTTCAGCCCCTAATCTGATAACTGAAGAGATGGTAAGATCGATGAACAAGGATGCGATTGTCTTTGCTATGGCAAACCCGGTACCGGAGATCTGGCCGGATGTGGCTAAGAAGGCCGGTGCTGCTGTTGTCGGAACCGGCAGGAGCGACTTTCCCAACCAGATCAACAATGTGCTGGCATTCCCTGGCATCTTCCGTGGCGCTCTCGATGCCCGGGCCACACGTATTACCGATGAGATGAAGATCGCAGCTGCCCATGCGATTGCCAATTTCGTAAAAAAACCCCAGCGCGACCAGATCATGCCCAGCATACTTGACAAGGCGGTGACAAGAGCCGTGGCAAAAGCAGTAGAAGAAGCTGCAATCAGATGCGGATGCAGCAGACCTCTTTAAAAAGGATTAGTACTTTTTGTGTGCAAATCGTTGTGCAGCTTCGCTTCCTGCGAAACAAAAGTCATGGTGTATGAGACCGAGTTCTTCGGTGACTGAACATTTCGTGCAGCCGCAATCACACGCCTCTGTAGTACAGAGCGGGCTTTTTCCGGTTATGCAGTAAATACGTTCCTTGTGATCGTAAGATTTTTAGTGATAAGACGGGCATTAAGGGCAGATACAGGCAACCTTTTTGATATCCATGATCTCCTTACGATCATGCACATTCTTCTGCCAGGAGTTATCCATCCACAGTTCGAAGGTATCCATATCGATCCCTATCCGTACCCAGTGATTTCGTAATCGATATCTGTTGAGTTCTTTGCACATTCTTTTCCATGAACGAGCACTTCTTCAACCATCTTCTTGAGGAGCGCCGGGTATACCGCTCCTACCATCTCCTGCACAGCCTTACCATTGCAAAAGAACTTGAATGTCGGTGTGCTCATAACACCATAGCGCTCGGCAACCCACGGATTTGTCAGGATGTTGATCTTTACAAAAACAATGGAATTTTTGAAATCTTCTGCATAACTTTTAAAATATGGTTCCATCTGGTGACAGAATGCACAAGCAGGACTGTAGAACATTACGGCTACGGGCTTTGTCCCTTTCTCTACGGTTTTTTCCCAGATACGATCATCGACTTCAATGAGCGGTTCTTCGGTCATATGTGTTCCCTATCAGCCAGACATTAGAGGATACTGCTCATATAGTTTGTCCTGCTCGCAATAGTCGGCCCAATTGCATTATGGAAACTTCCATTCCTAGTCCTCGAGTGCCCCGTTGACCGGACACGTTGCATATCGATTGTCGGTCCAAATTACAAGCGTATGCTAATAACTCAAGTTCGCGCAATGTGCCGGACAGCCCGTTTGTGCCCACCAATTCATTTTATTGCACTGGCATTGCATAACTCGATCAGATAGAATAGGAGAGATATTAAAATGCTGATGCGGATTGACGGGAAAGATACCGGTGGAGTTGGCGGAGACTGGATTGATGTAAAGAATCCGGCCACTGGTGTGTTTATCGACCGGGTGCCATCCGGGACACCGGACGATGTTTCATGTGCAGTGGAAGCAGCGGATGCGGCGGCCGGGGGCTGGAAGAAAAAAACGATGCGGGAGAGAGGTGTGATCCTGTTTCACGCAGCCGGGCTTGTAAGAGAGCAGCATAAGGATATCGCTAAGCTCCTGACCATGGAGCAGGGAAAGCCGCTTAAGGAGGCCATCGATGAGGTCCGGGGTTTTGCCTGTATTTTAGAGTACTATGCCGGTATATCGGCCCACTCCACCGGTGAGGCAATTCGACTTGGCCTTGCCGGTGACTGCATGGTCGTGCATGAACCCATAGGAATCTGCGGTGCGATCATTCCGTGGAATATGCCGGTCATCATTATGGGCTGGAAGACCGGGCCTGCACTCCTTGCCGGAAATACGATGGTGCTCAAACCTGCGTCCACAACACCACTATCCTGTCTAAAACTTGCTGCAATTCTTAACAAAGCCGGTCTTCCACCCGGGGTTCTCAACGTAGTCACCGGTAGTGGGGAGTCGGTAGGAGCAGCCATTGTCCGTCACCCTCTCATCGGCAAAGTCTCGTTCACTGGAGACTGCACAACTGGTAATAAAATCCGCACTATGGCATCGGGACAATCAAAAGAACTTACGCTGGAACTCGGTGGCTCAGATCCGATGATCGTTATGGATGATGCCGACATAGACAAGGCAGTTGAAGGGGCCTTACGGGGCAGGTTCTACAATGCCGGTCAGACCTGCACAGCAATCAAACGCCTGTACGTGCACGATATGATTGCTAATGCCTTTGTTAAGAAACTTAAGGTACGTGTCGAAGCCTTAAAAACAGGAAACGGTCTTGAACCTGGAATCGATTTGGGACCTATGAACAGCGCAGGACAACGTGATCTGATTACCGATATGGTTAAAGATGTGACAGAGAACGGGAAAGGAACCATTCTTACAGGAGGGTATTCACTTACCGGACCTTCTTATGATGCTGGATATTTCTATCTCCCGACGTTGGTTTCTGACGTAAGCCCTGATGCCAGACTCCTCAACGATGAGATCTTCGGGCCTGTGTTACCTGTGGTCAGCGTTCCGGACCTCGACACCGCAATCAAGGAAGCGAACAGATCCCGTTACGGTCTTGGTGCCTCAGTCTGGACAACAAATCTTGCCACCACAAAACGTGTGTTTGATGAGGTGCATGCCGGTATCATCTGGGTGAACCGGCACCTCACTGTGCCTCCTGAGATCCCATTCGGAGGTATGAACGAGAGCGGCATCGGACGTGAGAATGGTTCCCATGCGCTTGAAAGTTACAGTCGGACAAAAACATTATTTTTGGGCTGGTAAAAAGGGGATTTTTTTACATTTTATAAAACATTTTTAAAGAACACTGACATCAAACGGCCCCTGCTGCACCCAATCGGGAAATGTAAAAAAAGTATAGAAAGATTTGGGTTTTAGGAGAAATCAAATTTTTAAGCTACTGTCCAACTACCTGCAAGTGAAATTAGCTGGTAGGCGTTATCCCCGTTTAACAAAGCCTGAACTGACAAAAACGGGTTACTGTTTTTGTAAAAACAAAAAGAAAAACTCATTTTATTTTCGGAACAAGCGCACAGGAAACCAGCGCAATCGCACCGATAATTACGCCAAATGACAGCGGCGACTTCTGCGTTGTGGGGGCAGGAGTCGGTGTTGTAGTGGCAATTGAAGGTAATGTCCGTTCCGTAGTTACAGGTGCTGTTGTTGCTGGTGTTATCGGGAGTGCCTCAACGATATTGAAAAGGGTGGACCCGGTCACATCCACTGTGGTGCCGGAGACTTTCACGATATACTCATCAGGTTTGAACGTCGATGCATCGACCGGAAACGACCACCATTTAAACCCGTCACTGCCCTGCTCTATCCTAACCGTGCCAGCAGCTCCGGAGAATTCTGCACTCTGGGATTTGTAGGTCGGTTTGAAGGATGAAGAGGTAATCTCAACCATCAGGTTGTCACCAGCAGCAAGATTAGTAGAACCAGAGATAATGAACTTTTCCCCAACCACATGAACCCCGACAGGGTTGATGAATGCGTTCGGGGGACCGATAATAAAAGATGTAGAGGCAAACGTATCATCAACATTCTGGCTGTTGATAGCCTGCATCAATGCGTTTGCACCAGCCGGGCTCTGAAGACTGCCACCGCCGGTAAGCTGGAATATAGAAAATCCGGTGCCGAGCTGACGGTTGATAACACTGCCGGTCCCGGCATTATAATAAATATCAAATTCTCCGTTCATCATTGGATGTTGAACCAGTACGAAGTACTGCCCCGGTGCAAGGGAACGGGTATCGGCAGATTTCAGGTCATATTCATAGGAATTGTCCGCATTTGTAGATACTGTGGAAATCTTCACATAATTGTTCCCAAACAGCCAGACCTGCAAACCTTTTTGCGGGTGACCGGTAGCAATCCCGTGAATATAAACGGGGTCCCCATTAGCAATCGTTGGCGCTCCGGAAAACGAGCTTCCGGGGGATAAAGAGATGGCATTGACCGGGCAAAGAACCAGAAAAATACAGAGGAGCAGGAGGAATATCGATATACGAATGGAAGGTTGTATCATAATGATCGTCCGATATTATACCTAATGGATTATGAAGGTGTGGTTAAGAAAAAATCCGGGCATTTTTAGTATCCCTTGGCCACGGTATATCTAAATAGTAAAATAGCAACCAATTCTCATGGATCAAAAAACTCAAACCCCGCGTGTGAAGCATGATAAACCGATCTGTGCAAAGTGCCAGGATACAAATCTCAAGGTCCGGCCCGATGGCAGTTATACCTGCAAGCGATGCGGGTACGACAGCACGAAATAAGACCGTGTGACACTATAACCGGTATTACCTCCTCACGCTGCAAAGATTTTCCGGATAGTATCCGGAAATGATTTGAGCGTGAGGACTCATACATTTTTAATTCCTTTACAGTTACCAGCTCTTCTTAAACGTCCCATCACAGATCCATGACCTTTGCCATGATCTGGTGCAGCCAGTGTGAATCTCCCGTAACCCGACATCCTGCATCAGTGAACGGATCTCGGACAGGGGCATCCCGTGCTCAGGTTTTGCCGGCTCGCGGATGAACAGGGTACCTTCCGGCCGAAGAACTTTTGCAAGTGCATTCACCACATCAATCCTGGCCGTCGACTCGATATCGTGGAGGACAAAATGGATGATGACAACATCAAAATGATTTTCCGGACCGGGCAACCGTGTGATATCGCCTTGCAGGTATTTTATATTTGAAAAAACCTTCAGTCTTCGTCTGGCTTTTTCTATCCAGTACGGGGAAATTTCCACGCAGGATAAAGATCCCTCCGGGCTGAGCGTACGGACAAGTGCCCTCGACATGCACCCGCCGCCGCTACCAAATTCCAGCACACGTTCAGTGCCGGAAAGTCCCAGCCTTTTTACATAATCCGGGTGGTAAAAACGGGAGCGGATCCGGTAATCGATTAGTTCTTCTTCGATGATCCGTGCGAATGGAGGTTGATCGTTTTCCATGATGTTACCTTCGTATCCGGGAAAAAAGTCACGGGATCTCAATGTTGAAAATCTTATGAACTGTTAAGCCAGAAAAAAGAGGTGTTGTTATCCCATCGGTTGGTACTGGTTCGTTGTGACGAGCGTTATGGGAGTCTGGTAAATCAGCACATCTCCTGTTGTTGCAGTCATCGACAACTGGGTGCCATCCACATTGTATGCCATTATTTTTCCCAGAACAGCGAGATACATGGTCTCCTGTTGTGCGAGCGTTTCACAATACTTTTTGGATGATGCGATGTTGCTTATGGTCATTCCGTTCCCTTTTGGCGTTGTCATTCCGGTCAGGGTCGTTGAACCAAAGTAGTTGTTGCAACCGTCATAGCCGGTGAGTGATCCATCCGGGTTGAATGTTAAGGAGATCTGAGTTGTGGGATGTGTGACTCCGGTTCCATCCTGTATCGCCATTGTAGTGAGCACCCAGTTACGGGTCAGTTGAGCGGGCAATGCAGGTGGTGCTGGTGTGGCAGTAACAATCACTGTCGGGGGCAGCGTTGCAGGCGTAGTCACCGGCTGGGGTGCGGGATTTGGGGTCGTGCAGCCGGCTATTATGACTGCAAAAATGACAAAGATGAATAAAAGAATCGTGATCTTTTTCATAGCGTGAATTTTACTTTTATCCTATTTAAATAAGCGTGGTTTAAAAAATACCAGATTCGCAGACAGAGATTTGGTTTTTTATTTCATCTCCCCCCATAGGATCTCACATGCTTCCAAGCCGCATGAAAGGAGGAAAACTCTTTTTTATCCTCATCATAAATTCTCAGGTCTTTCCTGTGGAACAACGCACGATCATCTCCTACAGGACATACTTTGATGCAGAGTCCACAGGGTGAAATAAACCGTTTGAGCAGTGCTTCGGATCGCGTGGCACACGCAATTTTGTTCGTAATCCCGTCAGGATAATCCCCACCCGGGATAGCTTTCACCGGGCAGACATCTACACACCGCTTGCATTTTATACACAGATCATCTTGCATGACAAGATCCGAACCAATCTCTGATGAGGTAAAGATGGAGGTGAACCGGACCCGGGGTCCGAACTGCGGTGTCAAAAGCATGTTGTTTAGTCCGAAAGTTCCAAGACCCGCGAGATATGCGGCATGGCGATGGGAAAAAAAGGCAACGGGTTTTTCCTTAAGCACCACAATCGATCCGTAACCATCCCTTGGGATATAGACTGAGGAAATGCCCTGTGCATTCAAGAATGTGGAAATTCGTAGCGCATTGGAATCTAACAGGGTATTGACGGTCCTGTACAGTTCATGGTACCAGATGGAAGGTGCAGTCTCAACAACCGGAAGGCTAACAGGAATCCCAATGACAATAACCGTTTTTACTTCCGGCCAGATTGCCAGTGGACGGAATTGAGAAGGAACCCAAGGGTCGAAAAGAGGCGTATCCCAGCTTTTGGCAGATGCAAATCCCACAAGAGGGATGTCTTGCTCAGCGCATTTTAAGGAGATCTGCTCTCTGATCGTATTACTCATTGTTTTACTGTGCGTGTGTGCGGCAATAAAAACTTGTACCGCTTGAGATCATTTCTCTTCATTCTCCAGTTACCGTACACACAATTGTCCGTTCCCTGCCGGCATTCACATCCAGTTCGAGTAACACGATCTGCTGCCATGTTCCGCACAACAGGTTACCATTTTCTATCGGGATAGTCAGCGAAGGACCTACCAGCGCCGCTTTGACATGCGAGCGCCCGTTGCCATCACCCCAGCGGGTGTCATGCGCATAGTCTGCTGTGTCCGGTGCAAGCACGGACAGGGCGCGCCTGAGATCCCGGAGCACACCGGGTTCGAACTCGATCGTGGTCAATGCGGCTGTAGAGTGCTGCACAAAGAGATGGACAAGCCCGTTTTTTATCCCGCTCTCATTAACGACACTCTTTACCTCATCTGTGAGATCGATAACATCGCCTTCACGTTGTGTACTGATCCGAATGGTTCTGGTAAACATGCATGCATCCCAAAAGATCCTTTGCGCCCAATAACAAAATCATTCCCTTTCATCAGCAGCGCAGGCTCCTTTTTGTTGCTGCGGGATGTGGATAATTTTTAAACCCCCCGCACACCAAGATTGTTTCAGCGTGTACAATGAACGAGAATCAACCATCGGCGGGCAAAAAAAACGATGATGATTCACCCTTTCGTCATCGGTATGCAGTTCTATTCATCGTTCTTGCCTCTGTTCTGATGGCTGTTATTGACGGCACTGTAGTCAACATTGCGCTGCCTTCGATGACCCGGTTCTTTGCCGTTAACCTCTCCGACTCCCAGTGGACGATCACCGCGTATCTCATCACGATGACAAGCCTGCTCCTTGTCTTTGGGAAAGTGTCGGAGTACGTGGGACGTGCCCGCCTCTTCTTTGTTGGCATTATTGTGTTTACCGCAAGTTCGCTTGCATGCGGACTCTCAACAGGACTTCCAGAACTTATCCTGTTCCGGGTGATCCAAGGTTCCGGTGCCGCCATGCTATTTTCCATCTCATCTGCACTAATCTTTTCTACAACCCCCTTTGCGGAACGCGGACGGGCGATGGGCTACCTTGGTGCAACCGTTGCCATCGGCAGTATCATGGGTCCGGTTGTCGGGGGTTTTGTTGTGGACTCTCTCGGATGGCAGTATATTTTCTTTATCAATATACCCATTGGCATCCTCCTTATCGCAGCAGCAGCAGCTTACCTGCGGACCGATGAAAAGCGGACAGCATCACTCTCGCTCGACTGGAAAGGTACCGCTGCAATGGTTACGATGTTTGTCGCACTGATCCTGGCGCTGGGGAGCCTGGCTGACACGGGGATTATTACCCTGCCAGCAATCATCGCTGGGGGGGTATTTCTCGTTGCACTTGCCCTGTTCATCAGGTTCGAGCGCCGTTGCCCGGCCCCCCTGCTCGACCTCTCCGTTTTTTCCCATCGTCCTTTTTTACTCCCAATCATCGCGGTTGTGTTCGCCTTTACTGCGAATTTTATGATGGCCGTTGTCGGACCGTTTTATTTTGAAGGTGTGCTGGGGTACCGCCCGTCACAGGTGGGGCTGGTGTTCTTAGTCACTCCTGCTGTTATGGTGATCGTTGCCCCTGTCGCCGGATCGCTCTATGACCGTCACCCGGAACGGAACTATGCTGCACTTGGCATGGGGATCTCCGCAATTGCCTTCCTTCTTCTCTCGTACTGTGCCCTTACCCGGTATGTGCCCGGGCTTGTTGTTGCATTTGTGCTCTTTGGAATCGGCTTTGGGCTCTTTCAGTCTCCCAACAATACCGCCATTATGAATGCACTCCCAAAAGAACAACTCGCTACAGCATCGAGTGTGATTGCCACGAACCGGAATTTAGGCATGGCACTTGGTGTTTCGCTAGGCAGCATCCTGCTCTCGTTCCAGCTCATTGCCGCAGGATATGGCGGGGATATAATTACTGCGGACCCGGTTCTCCTGACAGTCTCGATCAGCCGGATTATGGCAGTATCTGCCGGCCTGTGCGTAATCGTGGTGCTGTTATCCTTAATGGAACGGTAACCCGCAGCCAGCTGCACAAAAAAAAGATGGTTTTTCGCTGTTAAAGGGGTAGCGCATGAATTGAGTGAATTGCATAGACTGGAGCCGATGCCATCATTTCCAGAACATACGATGAACGCCGCCGTTCACGATGGGACGCTGTCGCGACCAGTTCTAATACAGTTTTTGTGTGCACAATCCTGAAAAAAACCGTGCCGGGCCAGCCTCCGAAGCGGAGGCCGGGCGAAACCATCAGTGATGGGAGACATCCAAAACGAAAATCAGATCGAACTCACATAAAATGACGATGAGTCAAAAAATCAAAAAAACTGATAGCTAAAAAAGGTGATTATTCGAATTTTTCTGATCCGTTCGTTCCGGGGTCAGCCGGATCTGCTGCCACTTCTGCACCAATCTCTTCGCTTTCGACCTCGGGCTGGAAAATTGCAACACCCACAACCCGGTCTTTTTCATCCAGCCGGATGGTCCGGACACCTTTCGTTCCGCGCCCGATCATCCGTATCTCACAGACGGGCATACGGATGACGACTCCAGATGCAGTCATGACAATGATCTCATCGGTATCCAGCACTGCACGCGACTCGATTACTACGGCATTACGTTCGAGCTGCATGTTTTTGACACCCATAGTGCCCCGTCCATGCCCGCGGAAGTCGTCAAATTCCGTCCTCTTCCCAAAACCAACATCGGAAATGGTGAGGAGGTGATCTTTCTCAACAAGGGTTAGTGCCACGATAGTATCTTCGCCCCTGAGTTTCATCCCCCGCACACCGGAAGCATTGCGCATAACTGTGCGAACGGTATCTTCATGGAAGCGGAGACTGTAACCGAAACGGGTGGATAAAACGATCTCTTTGTTACCATCGGTTGCAATGACATCAACTAGCTGATCATTTTCCCTGAGCCGGATGGCATTGGTCCCGACAGAACGCGGGTTTGAAAATTCCGTCTGGGGGATTTTTATGACCTGCCCTAACTTGGTTGCAAACAGCATAAACTGGTCTTCCCTGAAGATCCGTATCGGTATGACTTTTGTAACAATCTCGTCTTTTAAGTTGAGGAGATTGACGATTGGTTTGCCTTTTGCAATGCGGGAACTTTCGGGAATCTGGTAGACTTTGAGCCAGTAGACACGGCCGATATTGGTAAAGCAGAGCAGATAATCTTTCATCTCTGCGGCAAACACCCGGTCAACACCGTCATCCTCTTTGGTAGTCATGCCGGTTATCCCGTGTCCGCCCCGCCGCTGTTTGCGATAGGTGTCGATGTCCATTCGTTTGATGTAATTGGCAGTTGTAAGCGACACAAGGACCGTTTTGTCTTCGATAAGATCTTCATTGGAGAGATCGCTGGTATCGATCGCAATCTCGGTTCTCCGGGCATCGCCGAATTTGGCCGCGATCTCGACAATCTCGCGACGGATCTCATCCTTGATGTTAGCTTCGTTTGAAAGGATGGTCTCAAGCCGTAAAATCTCGGCTTCAAGTCCCTTTTTCTCGTCATTGATCTTCTGCTGCTCAAGCGCTGCGAGGCGGCGGAGCTGCATCTGGAGAATCGCAGCAGCCTGCAGTTCATCGAGCCCGAACTGAAGGATAAGTGCGTTTCTGGCATTATCAACCGAATCAGATGCCCGGATGGCTGCGATGATCAGATCGATCTTGGAAAGGGCAATGAGCAGACCGACTAAGATATGGACTTTATCCTGCGCCTTCTTTAAGTCAAACTCCGACCTGCGCCGGATCACTTCAATCCGGTGATGGACGAAGTTTTGTAGAAGGCCGTGAAGGTTGAGCACCCGGGGCTGGTTTTCAACAATTGCAAGGTTGATTGCCCAGAAACTGGATTCGAGTGCGGTCAGCTTGTAGAGCTGGTTTAAGATGACCGCAGACATCGTGCCCTTGCGGAGCTCAAAAACTACCCTGATACCATCTTTGTCCGACTCGTCGCGGATGTCGGAAAGGCCGTCGATCCGCTTGTCCTTGACCATGTCGGCAATGCCGGTGATCCACTGCGCTTTGTTGACCTGGTACGGGAGTTCGGAGACGATGATGCGGTCTCCGCGGTTGCCTCCTTCGCTCTCTTCGATGGTTGCAACACCACGGACGATCACGCGTCCCTGGCCTGTGGTGTAGATGTTCCTTACCCCTTCGGTGCCCATCATGATGCCGCCGGTCGGGAAGTCGGGACCCGGCATGACCTTCATGATCTCTTCAACCGGAACTTCCGGGTTGTCGAGGTAGAGGTTGACCGCAGCGCAGACCTCGCGCAGGTTGTGCGGGGGCATCTTTGTTGCCATACCGACGGCAATACCATCGGTACCATTGACCAGCAGGTTGGGAATCTTTGAAGGGAGTACGGTGGGCTCTTTCAACGATTCATCGTAGTTCGGCTGGAACTTCACGGTATCCTTGTCGAGATCCTCTAAGAGCGCTTCTGCGTACGGGAAGAGCCGGACTTCGGTGTACCTGCTGGCTGCGGCAGCATCGCCGTCAACGGATCCGAAGTTACCCTGCCCCTGTACCAGCATGTTGCGGTACGAGAACGGCTGTGCCATCTTGACAATCGTATCGTAGATGGATGCATCGCCGTGCGGGTGGAACTTACCCATCACTTCACCAACCACCCTCGCACTCTTCTTGGTGGGCTTGTCGCTGGTGTTGCCCATCTCCCACATGGCAAAGAGCGAGCGGCGGTGAACGGGTTTGAGTCCATCCCGGACATCGGGGATTGCACGCCCGATGATGACACTCATGGCGTAGTTGATGTACGAGGTCTTCATCTCGTGCGCGATACTGATAGGTTCGGTACGGTGGGTTTCCGGGCCGCTTGCGGGGGGTACTTCAGATGTCAAGGTTGGTCACCTCCTTTGCCATGTGGGAGATGGGCAACACCAGCGACAAGCCCACCAAGAAGAGTGCGAGGGTGGTTGGTGAAGTGATGGGTAA
>JANYBK010000244.1 GCA_025360805.1 Methanomicrobiales archaeon | reverse complement strand
TTCAGGAGGAAAAAATTTGTTTAGGTTTTCGTGTGTTATTGATTGGAGGAAAACTAAATCCTGCGGGGTCACAGACACAGTTCATAATATATTTGTACCCGGATTTATACATTCCCCCACTTTTTCGAGAGGATACCAAACGGAGGTTGATTATTCTTCTGGTATATTTTATGTCATCCTAATTTTGGAGAAGAACCAGAATTATTTATGATGCATCCGCACCAGATATTGTAAGATTGTTATGTACACCAAAAAAATGATGTGCACGGGATTATTCGCACTTCTTCTTCTCTCTCTTTGCACCCTACCGGTTTTAGCATATTCTGCTGATGCCACTGAACGGTACGAACAGGGAAATCTGTTAATGAAAAATAAAAATTACACACAGGCAATCGGAGCATATGATGAAGCAATTATTATTGCCCCGGATTATTATGAAGCCTGGAATAGCAAAGCTGACGCTTTAAACCGGGCACAACTTTTTAATGAAGCACTCATTGCATCGGATAAAGCACTGTCATTGAATCCCGAATATGTACCGGGATGGATCAACCGTGGCTATATCCTCTACAATCTTGGCAGGAATGCAGATGAACTCAAAGCCTATGAAACAGCTATATCCATCGATCCTTCAAACGCTGAAGCATGGTTTAACAAAGGCTATTCACTTGCCGGCATGAAACGTTATGACGAAGCCATTTCCGCTTTTGATAAAGTCCAGTCACTCAATCCCAAGTATCCGAATCTTGCCGCAAACCGGCGTATCGCAGAACAGAGCCGCGATGCGGCAACGCCATGGTATGTTAAAAACGCTTTTACAATAGGAATTATTGCTCTATTTGCCGTTGGGGCAATCGCATGGTTCATTTCCGTTAAGAAAGAATACTAATCTTTTTATTGAGGAAAAAATTACACACGGTAATTCGGGCGCACGCGTGCGATCATGCGATAAAATCTAATTCGTGGAAGGGGACACTACTATTCTTCCACGTAGAGATATGACAAAGATGTTAAAAATACAAATGTATTTTGTCCACTATCTTTTTCAAACATACCTGTATCCTTACAAAAAAATAGGTGGCGGTTCACATAATAAAAAAGGGGATACTGGGGGGGCTTTATACGGATTACCGGGCTTTGTCGTAACAGATCTGTGCATCTTCATGCTTCCCGATCGTATCCAGTATTCCGCCAATATCTTTCCAGACCTCTTTTCTGGTGGCATCCAACTCCAGCGCACGCTTGAATGCAGTGAGGGCGTCCTGGTATTTTTCCAGTTCCTTTAAGGAGCGTCCTTTATGGATCCATGCATCCACAAATTCCGGCTGGAGGGTGATCATATCGCTGTATGCTTCTACCGCCTCATCGTACCGTCCGATCGCATCAAGAGCACTGCCTTTTGTAAAGTGGGCAATGGAAAATGTTGGATCGATTGATATCGCCCTATCGTATGAGTCCAAGGCAGCTTTATCTTTATTCAGACCTGCCAGTGACATACCGTGTCGAGTCCAGCCAACAACATTTTCGGGGTCCAGTAAAAGGCCCTGTTCATAAGCTGATTGCGCTTCTTTATATTTCCCCAGATCATAAAAGGCGTTACCTTTCCCTATCCATGCTTCTGCCAGAGTCCCGTCGTGTTCCAGTGCCCGGTCAAAAGCATCGATGGCATCTCGTGTCATTCCCAATTCAGCCAGTGCAACACCTTTGTGAGCGAATGTAGAAGCTATGTGATCAATTTCGAGTGCCCGGTCATATGACTGGATTGCTTCCCTGTACTGCTCAAGTTTTGCATATGCAAGACCCCTGTACACAAATATTTCAGCAGAGCGAGGTTTGTTCTCAAGCGCATGGTTGTACGCAGTAATCGCCGCATCCATATTACCGAGTTCAGCATATGCCCGTCCCATCCAGAAGAATGCAGGAGCGCATGAAGGAGAACACTCAATTGCGTGTTCGAATGCGGAAATAGCCCATTCATAATTGCCCAGTGAGAAATATGCCATTCCATTTTCATAAAGCGCATCGGTATATCCGGGATTTATTGCCAGTAAGCGATCGAAGGTGACAATTGCTTCCTTAAGATTCTCATTGCGTATCAGTGCACGACCTTTTTCATATAGTGCCTCTTCAGAATCAGGCTTTATTGCAAGTGCTGCATCAAAAGCAATGATCGCATCATCATATCGTTGAATCCGGGCAAGGGCAATACCCTTGTACTGGAATGCCTCAAAGTAACGGGTATTTAATGCAAGCGCTTTTTCAAACAAGGTGATCGCATCTTCATATAGTCCTTTGTGAATCAGTGCAAGCCCCTTGTGATAAAACGCCTCAGTATAGTCTGGCTTATATTCCAGAGCCCGATCAAATGCATCGATAGCTTCTGTATACCGTTTCAGCTGGATAAGTGCAATGCCCCGGTATAAGTATGGAACTGCGTATACGGGATCAATTGCAACCGCACGATCATAGCAGTCCAGTGCTGCATCGTAACTGCCAAGGTTCGTCTCAGCAATACCGCGATAGAGCCACGAATCCGCAAAAGTTCCGTTAAGTGCGAGTGCTTTATCAAAAGCGCCGATAGCCTCATGATACATTGAAAGGCCAGAAAGTGCC
This sequence comes from Methanomicrobiales archaeon, assembly GCA_025360805.1. Classification (GTDB taxonomy): domain Archaea; phylum Halobacteriota; class Methanomicrobia; order Methanomicrobiales; family Methanospirillaceae; genus Methanoregula. Next base: position 4,733 of record JANYBK010000244.1, on the reverse strand, counting down.
TGTCCTTTCTGGAAGTATGCTTCAGCGCATCTGGGACGGTAAGACAGGGCAGTATCCAGATTTCTGATAGCTTCCTGATATCTGCCCCGACGGATGTTGGAGATACCGAGATTATAATGTGCCTGTGCATCTTTGCTATCGATACCAAGCGCCTTGTTATAGCAGGTGATTGCCTCTTGATCCTTTGATAGCGCCGAAAGAGCAATACCTTTTCCGGTCCAGATCATGGCTGCAGTCGGACGAATGCGCAGTGCAGGATCAAATGCCGCAATTGCATCTGCATACCGTTCCAGTCGTATAAGTGCCCGCCCTTTCTGGTATAGAGCATCAATATTTTTTGGTTCTATTAAAATGGCATTTTCAAACGATATTGTTGCCTCTTTAAACATTCCCATTTGATACAGGGAACGTCCCTTATCAAAAAATGCCTGCGAATAATCGGGACGTATCTCGAGTGCCCGGGAAAATGCTTCAATGGCATCATCGTAACCTCCAAGAGCGTATAGTGCACTACCTTTCAGGTACCATGCTTCAGCATTGGACTGATCGATCTGTAATATCCTGACATAAGCTTCAATAGCATCATTATATCGTTTGAGATTGGCCAGAGCCTGTCCACGATGCAGCCAACCGTCGATCGATTGCGGGTCGATTTGGAGCATACGGTCGAACGCTTCAATTGCATCATTCTGCCGTCCGGTAGCAGAAAGTGATAGTCCTTTGTTGTAATGTGCCAGTGCATTGCCGGTATCGAGATCGATGTTCTTGTTGAATGCGATTATGGCATCTTCGTGCCGTCCCAGATGCGCGAGAGCAAGGCCTTTATCATAGTATACAGCAGCATAATTTTTTCCGATTGCTAATGATTTATCGAATGTTTTCACAGCTTCCCGGTACATTCCAAGTGATGCAAGTGATCGGCCCTTGTCATAATACGCTTCTTCAAACGCCGGATCGATCTCGAGTGCCATATCATGCTCTTTTGCTGCTTCTTCAAACCTGCTGAGACGATGGAGAGCCTTTCCTTTGAAATGATGGGTCTGTGCATGTGCAGGATCGAGAGTGAGAGCCCGGTTGTATACCGTTATTGCTTCTTTTGTCCGGTTGAGAAGATCCAGGGAGCGGGCCTTGTTATAAACCGCTGCAAAACTATCCTGCTGGAACCTTAGGCATTGATCGAATGCCACAATGGCTTTTTCGTGCAGGTTTATCTTTGCAAGGATAAGAGCCAGTTCCAGCCATGCAGCTGAATTTTCCGGAGTAAGTGAGAGCAGATGCTCGTATGATTCTGCGGATAGAGAATAGTCTCCTGCTTCAGCTAATGCAGCAGATCGATAATAGAGTGTATTTGGGTTATCTGGTTCTGCTGCAAGAGATCCATCCAGTGCCCTGACAGCTTCTGTGAACTTTTTGAGGTGGAACAGGGAAAGACCTTTTTCATAGAGGGCACTGGCATCCCCGGGTTTGAGTTGGATAGCACTATCAAATGCCACAATGGCGTTTTCCATCTTCCCAAGAAGTGCATAAGCCCTACCCTGCTCAAGGAATGCCCGGTAAGAGCCCGGGTTATACGAAGTAGCTTTTGTGTATGCATCGATTGCTTCTCCGTAATGCTTGAGATGCAGGAGTACTGACCCTTTCTCTGTCCAGATATCAGGGTTTGTTGCATTCAGTTGAAGTGCTGCATCAAAAGCAATTCCGGCTTCTTCGTACCTGCAAACGGTTACCAGACAGAGTCCCTGTTCATAGGGAGGTTCAAACCGCTGGGGTAGATGTGCTGCTGCTGCCCCAAGAATTTCTGCTGACTCTGCATACCTTTCAAGATGGGCAAGTGCACGTCCTTTTTCAAAGAGTACCTCGCCATTATCCGGATCACGGCCCAGTGCGATGTCAAGGATATGAATGGCATCTTCATATTTTTCCAGTCGTGCTAATGTCTTTCCCTCTAAAAAGAGGAGTGAGATATTGTATGGATCACCGGTTCGGGCTAGCTCAAATGCTTCAACAGCCTCATTATCCATGTCCAGATGCTCATACGCAATGCCAGTGTGGTACCATGCACCAGCATGTTCAGGTTCGTACGATAGCATCCCCGCCAATGCAGTTATCTCTTCATCGTATCGCCCGAGTTCTTCGAGTGCAAGCCCTTTTTCCAGATACGCCTTAACAAAACCGGGATCGCAGGCAATCGTTCGGTCAAATGAGTGTACGGCCTCTTCATACCGGTGTAATATTACATATGCACGACCTAAGGCAAAGTTTCCATCGCGTTGTTTGTCATCAAGAGTGAGTGCCTGCAAAAATGCCACAATTGCGTCATCATATCGGGAGAGCCGGAATAGCGCACAACCCTTTTCAAAGCAGGGATCATACTTTTCTGGATTAATACCTGTTGCTTTTTCAAATGCAGCTGCTGCTTTCTCAAACTGATTGTTTTTTGAGAGGGCGAGACCTTTGTTATACCAGACCTCATAGTTGCCCCCATCAAGACTGATTACAGCATCGAATGCCACAATCGCATCTTTGAATTTTTTTATGTTGAAGAGTGCAATACCCTTGTGATAATAGGCTGGGGCATAAGACGCATTAACAGATATGCACTTTTCAAAAGCTGTAATGGCCTCTTTGTAATACGATAGCCGTAGGTTAGCAAGGCCAGTGTCAAAAAATGCAGTGGCAAAATGCGGATCGATTCCTGTTGCACGTTCAAATGCTGTGATTGCATCAATATCACGGCCTAACCGTATGAGAGCTACTCCTCTGTCATAACAGGCATTGGCATATTTCGGGTTGATAGCAAGAGCGCGATCATACGATAAGACGGCTTCATCAAATCGGCCCAGTTCAAAGAGGGCAATTCCACGATCATACCACCCGTTTGCAGATGTGGGCTTGATCTCGAGAGCACGGGTTAGTGCATCAACAGCGGGTTCAAACTCTCCAGTAGAAAGATGTGCGCTTCCTTTCCTGAACCATGCCAAGGCACATGCAGGATCTGCTGACAATACCCGCTCAAAACACTGTATTGCTTCGCTGGTTCTTTCAAGTTCGAGATATGATTTACCCTTCCGGTACCATGCGGTGCTGTTATCCGGTTCTAGTGCAAGAGCCCGGTCAAATGCTTCTAACGATTCTGCGTACCGTTCACATTCATAAAGAGCACTCCCTTTAAGGATCCAGACTTCTGATCTGTGATTCTCATGTTCCAGAGTGGTGTCAATCGGGATAAGTGCGTCTTTAAACCTGTGGAGTTTTGTTAAGGCAAGTGCCCGCTGGTATAGAACTCCTGCATCGTCAGGAGTCAGATCCACCATCTTGTCAAATGCCTGCAGAGCTTTTTCATGATTGCCAAGCTGTGCATAGGCTAAGCCAGACTGGTAGATCGCGTCATGAATTGAAGAATCATGTGTCAGTGCAGTCTTGAATGCTTTGATTGCTTTTTCGTATTTTCCGATTTTATTCAGAGCGATACCCTTCTGGTAATGTGCTCTCGCATGTCCGGGAACATATTCCAGGACATAATCGAATGATTTAATTGCCTCCGGATAATTTCCGATGTGGGTAAGAGCCAGTCCTTTTTCAAAGGCTGCATCAGCAATTGTAGAGTCCAGAGTCAATGTCAAATCAAATGCAGCGATTGCGTCTTCATACTGTCCGAGTGCAGACAATGCCTCGCCTTTCCCAAAGGCAGCATGAGCATCTTTTGGATTAAGTTCAAGTGTCTTTGTAAATGCGTCTACAACCCCGTTGAAATCCCCAAGTAAAGACTGTACCTGTCCTTTCTCAAACCATGTTGCTGCATCATCTGGTGCGAGTTCGATAGAACGGTTCAGGGAATTTAATGCATCCGTGTATCGTCCGATGACAAGGAGCGCATGAGCCATGTTCGAATGGATCTGTGCGTCATCCTGACCAAGTGCAATTGCCTGATCGAAAGTAACAACCGCTTCTTCATACCGTTCAAGAGTTGCAAGCACTAGTCCTTTCTGATAAGCGGTATCTTTAAGTTGAGGGTTGAATTCGAGAGTGCGATCGAGTGCAGGAAGGGCCTCTTTAAACCGCTGAAGATTTATTAACGCGAGCGCCCGCTGGTATAGGATCTCCGCATTTTCAGGTGTCAGCTCCAACATCTTGTCAAATGCCTGCAAGGCATTTTCGTGATTGCCAAGCTGTGCATATGCTAAGCCAGACTGGTAGATTGCATCATGAATAGAAGAATCATGCGTCAATGCGGTCTTGAATGCTTTAATTGCTTTTTCGTATTTTCCGATTTTATTCAGTGCGAGACCTTTCTGGTAATGTGCTCTTGCATGTTCAGGAAGATATTCCAGGGTATATTCGAATGCTTTGATTGCTTCAGAGTAATTTCCACTGCGGACAAGCGCGAGTCCTTTTCCAAAAGCTGCGTCAGCGAATGTGGAATCCAGAGATAACGCGAGATCGTAATCTGTAATTGCGTCTTCATAATGTCCGAGTGCAGACTGTGCCTCGCCTTTCCCAAATGATGCATGAGCATCCTTTGGATTCAGTTCAAGCGTCTTTGTAAATGCGTCTATAACCCCATTGAAATCCCCAAGTAAAGACTGTACCTGTCCTTTCTCAAACCATGTTGCTGCATCATCTGGCGCGAGTTCGATAGAACGGTTCAGGGAATTTAATGCATCCGTGTATCGTCCGATGACAAGGAGCGCATGAGCCATGTTCGAATGGATCTGTGCGTCATCCTGACCAAG
>JANYBK010000232.1 GCA_025360805.1 Methanomicrobiales archaeon | reverse complement strand
TATGCCGAGATGCCCGATTGTTACATTTGAACCGTCTATTAATGTCATTTTGCGGTATGTTCATGTTAGTTTCTTCTCCGGTAAATATCTATGTACAAAATAAATAAAAATCAGTGAATTTTTACTGCCGATGGTCGGGTATCCGGCATCCGGGGTGTTGTCACCTGCCTGCCGGAAGCCGTCAGGCAGTTTGAATAATATTTTCTTTTTTCCGCTGACAGCGACTACCTGCTGTTGAGCGTTTCAAGGCGCCGGCAGGCCTCTACCAGCGTCTCATCCTTTTTCGAGAACGTGAACCGGAGTTTCGTTTCTCCCCCTTCATGGTAAAACGAACTTCCCGGTACCGCCGCAATCCCGGCCTTTTCCACGAGATAACGGGCAAACTCAGTATCGCTCATGCCAAATCCGGCAATATCCGTAAAGATATAGTAGGCGCCTTCCGGCAGCTCACAAGAAAAGCCGGCGTTCTTAAGCCCGTCAAAGAGGATGTGCCGTTTCCGGTCATATTCCCGGGCAAGTTCCCGGTAATAGGATTCCGGCAGATGAAGAGCTGCGACACAGGCATGCTGTAGTGGGGCAGGTGCCCCCACCGTTAAGAAATCGTGGATCTTGCGAAGTCGTGCCGTAATCTCCTTACCCGCAAGTGCATACCCGACACGCCATCCCGTGACACTGTAGGTCTTTGAAAAACTCCCGATAGTGATAGTCCGGTCATGCATGCCATCCAAAGCTCCGATCGAGACATGTTTCCTGCCATCATACAGGATGTGCTCGTAAATTTCGTCCGTGATAGCGATCACGTTATTATCGATACAGAGGTCAGCAATGAACGCGAGTTCTTTTTTGGAAAATACCTTGCCGGTCGGGTTGTTAGGAGTATTGAGAATAATCGCCCGGGTTTTCTTATTGAATGCGGATTTCCATGCCTCTTCATCGATGGAGAAATCATCCGCGAGATGGACATACCGCGGCACCGCTCCTGATATCTGTGCATCAGGCCCGTAATTCTCGTAGAATGGTTCAGGGACAATCACTTCATCGCCGGGCTGGATGATGGCGAGCATCGATGCCATCATCGCTTCGGTCGAACCACAGGTGACTGTGATCTCCGCCTGCGGGTCGAAGGTCATGCCATTGAACTGCTTCACCCGGGCTGCGAGCGCCTCGCGGAGATCCTGTGCCCCCCACGTGATCGCATACTGGTTGTAATCCTCATTGACCGCTTCGCATGCCGCAGCTTTCAGTTCTGCCGGGCACGGAAAATCCGGAAAACCCTGGGCGAGGTTGATCGCATTATGTTTAAGGGACAAGCGGGTCATCTCCCGGATCACGGATTCCGAGAAATTGTCCGCCCGGGAAGGATGGGTGGAAAAAAACTGTGCCATAGTGTTGTTCCGTGACGACGAAGGGGTCCCGGGCGTAGCAGGCTTCATACACTATAGGGTTGGCGCTAAGGGAAATAAGCTATCAGGTTTGCGGCAAAAAGTGCCGGATTGATAACCGGGTAATGAACCCAACCATGCGATTGTGGCGGGCTTTGTCTGCAGGAACGGTGAAGTTGATGGTGCGGAATGGATGAATATTTAAAATCTGCGGGAAAAAAGGAGATTTGGCTATCATAAAGTACATTCCAGAGTACATATCTGGCATTTAGATTTGTTTTTTAATCTTGAGTTTTTTCTGCCGTTCAAGCAGACCAGCCTTTACGTCATCGAGATTGTCAGGCAGCCATTCATGACGTTCTTTGGTATAATCACGTTGTCGAACGCTGGCGGGTTTCACTTCATCCATAGGGAATTATCCATTAAGTGACACTTCACCTGCGGGAAGCGGGCGCATGCACAGTTTTTTCTGGTGAGCGCTCTGCATAACCCCATCAATTTTACGGGAGATTTCGGCTGAGTAATATGCTTCTCCGCACTGATCGCAGACATATGCCGGTACATCTTTGATCACGATGACTTCACCGGCTGCATGCGCCATAAACTCTGTCTTTCCTTCGCGGAGTTTGCCTTTACAGAAGCTGCAACGATCTGGAATCATGGTTCATTCCTCCTTCTACGGTACTCAATCCATTTATCTTGTTCCGGAATATAAACTGTGATGACTCGGATATGATCCGTGCATAATGCGATGACTGTGTGGTATGCGACTGCATCGATAAAACCCATGATAAGGACCGATGGACACGGCTCATCATCGGAATACTCCTCAATTATTTCCCCCGATGAGATTATAGTGATCAGATTATCGGTAGAGACGTTGCGCTCGAACATCCTGATCCGGGCGTGATGGGAGATGAGGATCTCCCCGGATTCGATCAGTTCGGCTATTCTTTCGCCAGGTTTCATTTCCCACTTCCTTCCACAATCGCAATCTCCTCCTCCGTCAGCCCGTACAACTCGTACACCAACTTATCGATCGCCCCATCCGCCGCTTCAACCTGCCGGGACAGCAGCGTCTTCTCGTGATCGAGTTTAGCGTCCTGCAACTTTTTGTTTAACTCCAGCATCTGCGTGACGAGCGCAACCATGCGATCGTGCCGGGCTTTGTCTACGGGATCGGAGAAGTTGATGGTACGGATGGGGAGTTTTACCAACATACTCGAACCAGGCATGAAAAAACCTCCACGCAATCGGGGTATGAATATCTCGAAAAGGAACGTCATTAACTGAGAGTTGAGAAGTCCTAAAAAGTATAAATCTGCTTTTGGAATCCCAAAGCATTTGTTATTCATGAAATATCCTTTATCATCAAGAGAAAAATTGGGACGACTGCATATTTCCGGATAAACAATCTTTGGTTTATTAAAATAATCAAAAAAGGCGTATTGAGGTTGCTGTAATTCAAACCATTTTTGTTCTGTTGCCCGGAGATCTAACTCTTCTTTGTATGGCTTTAAATGTTGAATGACAGGAGAGTTCTGGGGGACATCTGCACCATGATATGTGTAGATCAAAAATCGTTTCTGATGGCTAATTGCATAGCGTTTAATTTCCCATTCCCGACCCCCTCCAAAAAGTGTCATTAATTTCATACCGTAACCTTTTGCGCAACACCCCAAAAAACTTAGATTTAAATCTCAGAAATTAATATACTATATACAGGATGATCTCTCGAAAGCAGCCTGC
>JANYBK010000214.1 GCA_025360805.1 Methanomicrobiales archaeon | reverse complement strand
CTTCTTACCGATTCGATGGATTTATGTTGCGCCGATAGGATACATTTGATCTGTTTAGAGTCAGGGTTGTCTAATTTACAGTTGAATCTTTACACTACCTGCACAAATGTTGATCATTGAATATTTTCTACACTGACCGTTGATATTTATCCGACCATCGGCAGTAAACATTCACCGGTTTTTACTTTTTTTTATGTCATCAGAGTAAACGATTTGCTAAGCCTAAAATTGCTATTTGAGGGTTATGATATGCTGAACATTTCATGGAAAGAGTAAAAACCAAAAGAGATCTGTCAGTGAAAAAGGATTATACGGTTTCTGCATTTCCATATCCGTTTTATGCAATCATATAGGTAAAGAAATAAAATGCGATCATCGGAATGAACAGTACAAAATATACCGCCCGGTTCCATCTCCAGATCCCAAGACCGTCCATGGTTTCAATCGGCATCAGGCTGTAAACTGCGGTAATGAGGTTGATTGTAAAACCGACACCCCCGGCAATAGCCCATATATCTCCTAACGGGATGATTGCAATGAACAGCAGCATGAGGATGATACTGACACAGGGGCCTGAAACCATTTCAATACCAATTTCCCGTGCATTGTCCTTACCCGGGCGGTTGACAAGATTCCGATAGGACTGTGCAAAAGCATTGCCATAGAGCCATGCTGTGAGGAACATAACGATGGTCCCCAGTCCCCAGAACTGGATGTCGGCATCACATCCATGTTTGGTAGCAAAATACCGGTGTGCAAAATCGTGTAGTATCACTGATATCGCACCAACAGCGATGTAAATGAAGACGGTTGTCAGCGAAAGTTCCACACGATCAGCAAGGATGAATGCCAGGGCAATCATAATAATTGCCACTTCAGCGATGACCAGTTCGATAGCGGAGAGCCCAAAATACCGGTGTTCAAACTGGCGGGCTGCAATCCCGCGTTTTTCAATCTCCGCGGCACTCATTTTTTCTACTGCGTGTCCGCCGATAAGATCCGCAAAGAACTTAGCAAGTTTTGTTCCGATCTGAGAGAGGATGCCGATGTTGCTGACAAGAATATTGAGGAGGACCACTCCCATGCTCGTGAGGACTGCAGCTAGTGCCATGAACTGAGGGGGGATTATCCCGCTTGTGGGAAGATTTTTATCAGTGGTGCCGCGTGCCTCACGGATGAGTCCGATGATGCCTTCAGGTTTTGTTTCCACAACTGATTCTGGTATGGTTACCTGCTGTTGCTCAGGTTTTAATGGATCTGCCGGGTTGCCTGCACGAATATGATGGGTGCGGGTGAGGGTATCACTGCCAAATGCATTAGTTGCAGTCAGAGTGGTGTTGTAATATCCTATACTGGTGAAAGTATGAACCGGATCTTTTTCCGTACTTGTTGATCCATCACCAAAATCCCATAACCATGCTGATGGATTGCCGCTGGAGTAGTCATGAAATTTAACCGTCAGTGGCGGATCTCCTGTACGTATATCGGCAAAAAATTCCGTGCTTGGGATCGTGCCGGCGTTGATGAGACCCGCCCTTGTACTGTGTCCCTCACCGTACCGGTTCATGGTATCAAGCGAAACAGTGAAAATACCTTCTTTTGTATAGGTATGGGACGGGTTCTGGGCCGTAGATGTAGTGCCATCCCCGAAATTCCAGTGCCACGATGTAATACCGGAACCCGAAGAATCCGTAAACTTTACCGTGAGAGGAATTGTTCCATGTACGGGTGTGGCGTAAAATGATGCGGCCGGTATAGTTCCCACAGACACAAATTCCGGAATGGTTTTTTTATCAGTGCCGTATTTGTTGGTGACCGTAAGACTGACTGTATACCTGCCGTTGCGTGCATAGGAATGAGAGGGGTTTTGTTCGGTTGAAGTACTCCCATCCCCAAACTCCCAGAAGTAGATTAAGGGAAGACTTCCCCTTGTTCGATCTGAAAAGCTCACCAATAGTGGTGCGGTACCGAACTGGGTATTAGTGAAAAAATCGGCAACCGGCGGGTTTGTAACTATAATAAAGCCGGAAACGGATTCCCCGTTAGTAATAGCAAGTGTTCCGGCAGAGATGAGCCCGCAAAAAACAATCCCAATGAGCAGCAAAAGATGTATCCGGTTTCTCATAATTCCCCTGGATAAATTATTGTTTGATTCCTCGCAGTCACAGGAAATTACCGTTCCTGTCTTTTCTCATTCTCTCTTTTGCCACATAAAGAAGTTGGTTGGATTCGGGAATCAAAATGAGAGCCGGTTACCCGTTATTTCAGGAAAATATGATCCCTTCTTTCCTGAATTCTTCAATAATGAGGGTGTTTAAAAAGTCCTTAATAACACTATTATGTTTAAATTCTCTTGCATAGACTGTCAGTTCAAAGGTCATAGCAGACTTATCCATTTTTGTAAGGTAAACCGTATGCATAGGATTTTGATTGATAATATCAGATCTGCTTTTCATTGCCTTTTCTGCAATGTAATTAAGTAATTTTTTCACATGGTCGATATCTGTCCCGTTTGCAACAGTTACCGGAATCTGTATCCGCACCTGAGGGCTGGGTAGGGAAAAGTTTCGGACAACGCTTGTCGTTATTTTATTATTGGGAATAGTAACAACGTCTGAATCGAGCGTAATAATCCGTGTACTTCTCGGACCGATGTGGGTAACATCACCGAGAATATCATTGATCAGGACACGGTCACCTACTTTAAACGGCTGGTCGGTGATGATCACGGCACCCCCGAAAAAGTTCGAAAACAGATCCTGTGCTGCAAGCGCAATCGCAATACCAAAGATCCCGGCACCAGCAATCAGGGGAGTGATATTGATATTAAACAGGGTCAGAACGTATAAAATACCCGTAAACCAGATGAGATATTTCGCAATTTTCTGCAGGATTTCAATAATCCGGTCATCGAGATCAGTTTCTGTTGTTTCAGCCAGTGCCATACCGTATGTTCGTAAAAAACCATCAACAAACGTTGAGATAATCCATGTCCCGACAAGGATGTACATGGATAACAGGACTTTTGAATCGGCGATCCACTGGTACTGGGGATAGACATTAATTGCATGCTGAATGGCAAAAAAAACCGGGATAAAAAACGCCAGAATGGTTAAAGGTGAACCTAGAGAATGAATGATCAGGTCATCCATCTTAGTTTCGGTCTGTTCAGCTCGTTTTTTTAAGAAAGTAAAGAAAAAGTGAACAATTACTGCGGCAACAATGCCAATTGCTATGAAAATGAATGCATCCAGAAGTGCTGTCTCCATGGGAATATTGTTGGATTTTTTGCCACTTCAATTTTCAGGTACATGATGGTTCTATTGCCAATCATCACAACTAAAAAAATTACGCTGAAGGTGATTTCAGGACATACTCAAACGCTTCAAGCGCCGCTTTTGCCCCGTCACCTGATGCAATGACGATCTGTTTGCTCTTCACCGAAGTCACATCTCCTGCAGCATAAATACCGGGGATGCTGGTATGACCATTGATGTCTACTATGATCTCTTTCTTGTCGTTGAGCTGAACTAGATTTTCCACCATATCAGTATTGGGCAACCAGCCGATTTCTATAAAAACCCCGTCAAGACTTATCGTTTGCTCCTTACCCTGTTCATCCTTGATTGTAATACCTGAGAGGAACTTATCACCATGAAGGGCAGAGACATGAGTGCTCGTGTACACAGTGATGTTCTTTTTTTCTTTGAGCTTCTCCATGTATACAGGATCAGCCCTTATTGTACTGCGCACAATCAGGATGACTGACTGGGCGATATCGCTCATCTCAACAAACGTCTGGAGTGCAGAATTGCCCCCGCCTACCACAGCAACCTGCTTTCCTTTATAGAGCGGGCCGTCACAAGTAGAGCAGATCGAGAGTCCACGCCCAAGATATTGCTCTTCGTTTGCCACGCCTAATTTTCTCGGGCGGTTGCCCTGCGTAAGAATGACAGCCTTTGCCTTTAACGTGTTTCCGAAACCGGTGCTGATCGTGAAAAGTCCATTGTCCTTTGAGATTGCAGTCACTTTATCGAGTTCGAGCCGGATGTTGAGCGTCCTGACCTGCTCTTCAAACTTCTTCATTAAGTCTTCACCGGAAATCATCCGATAGCCCATGTAGTTCTCGATTGCCCACGATTCCAGCGCCTGCCCCCCAATATTTTCACTGATAATGATCGTATTGAGCATCTTTCTTGCACAGTAGACCCCCGCAGTGAGTCCTGCCGGGCCGGCGCCGACAATCACCACATCGTAACTCTCACCGGTGTTAGTTTCTCCGAAGAGTTCATTGAGGCGCACGGAATCAAAGCCGACAATCACTTCATCATCAACCACGATCACCGGCACTCCGCGCTGACCGGAAATATCAATCATCTTCTTTGCAGCTTCGAAATCCGAACCAGCATCAATGTTCTCGTACGAAACACCGTGCTTCTCTAAAAAAGCCTTGGCCATCCGGCAGTAGGGGCAGTTTTGCGTGGAGTAGACAGTGACTTTTGTCATCGTTTTTTAGAAACGTTCTGGTTTCATATAAATATATGGACATTAATAAGCCCGTCTTTAACATGCCGATAGCAATATTCTTTTTCCATGAGCCCTATAATCCTCTGATAGCATACCATGAGCACAATGTGGAGCAGAAAGGGATCTGGCGTACCGGCACTTTTTTGTTTGTTCCTTCTGCTGATGGCAGGAGCTGCCTCAGCTGCATCAGGGCAGGCAGATACTACAACAGATCCTTCGTTGTACTTCAGTTTCAATGAAGGCAGCGGTACATACGTTCTCGATGGTTCAGGGCATGGGAATGGCGGGACTCTTCACAACACATCGCGAATTAACAACGGCGGGTGCGGGGGTGCAATCCGGTTTAACGGGGTTAGTAGCTATGCAACCATTCCATATACTTCCTACAACCACCCGGATAAGGCAATCACAGTTTCCACATGGTTTTACATAGACTCTTTTCACCCGCAGACATTGATCTCTTCCTATAACGAGGGGGGTTACCGGCTTGGCATTGGAGACGGGGGGGATCTCTGGTGGACAATAAATCTTGGAGGCTATGGGGATCTGGAGATCCCTGTGCAGCACGAGGGCATCTCTTTGAATCAGTGGCACCAAGTCACGGGAACCTATGACGGGCAGAACTCGAAGATCTATCTCGATGGTGTACTTAGAAACCAGCAGAACGCATCAGGATTGATCCATTACCAGTATCCCAATTACGTGATACTCGGTGCAAATGCAGGAACCGGGGAAGGACCGGATTCTGGATGTTCGAATTACCTCAACGGTGGTCTTGATGAGGTGAGGATTTACCCGCGGGCTCTTAATTATGGACAGGTGATGGACGACCGGTTCCGCTGCTCACAGGAACCGGCAGCACCCACTAAAACGGGAAAATTTGAAGAACCGGCAGCGCTGTGCTACCCGACATCGGGTGCTCTGCAGATTAGGGACGGAGAACCAGTCGTTCGGATTATGTCATTTTTAAATAATACAGACAATGGGATCTGGAAAGTGACCTTGCCGGCGGGTTCAAAACTGGTCGTAAGCGGTCGGGATCTTTATGAAAAATCGAACCCGGATGCATGGTATATCGAGATTAGCGATGAACATGGCAGGATTGCCCGGACTATAGCATTTCCAAACACAAACAACGCACCGTCCGAAGGAGTGGTTCCCTCCGGGAATGCCAATGTTACCATTCGATACTTTGACGGTAAAGAGCGGTTACCGGCAAGCGTAGCAGTCCAGTTTGAGAGCATCAGACCGCCGAGTCCGCCCCAGTCATTCATTCCGCAGAACGTATTTGCAAACCCGATAATCATCATCTACTCTGCATCCTGGGCCACCCTGATTGCCCTGATTGTTGTTGTTGTGTGGCTGCACAGGCGCAAAAAAGAGAGGGAGAAAGAGAGAGAGGATGATAAAAGAAAAGATGAGGAAAAGATTACAGAGTGATTTCCCGGAACTGTTTTCCGAAAACACCGCAGATGGGACACTTGTCGGGCGCTTTGCCGATCTCGATATTTCCGCAGACCGGGCAGAGGAAGATCTTTTCCCGTCCAAGGTCGTGTCCCGCCTTTACCGCATCGAGTGCTTTCTTGTACAAGTTCGCATGCACCTGCTCAGATTTCATCGCATAGGTAAACGCAAGCAACGCGTCGCTTCTGCCTTCCGCTTCTGCAGCCTTGATAAAATCCGGGTACATGTGGGTGAACTCATGCGTCTCTCCGGCAATGCTCACCTCAAGGTTCTTTGCAGTCGGCTCGATTGCAGCGAGCACTTTCAAAAGCTTTTTTGCATGAATTGCTTCTGCTTCTGAAGCGGCTTTGTATAGCGTTGCAATGTTTTTGAAACCCTCATCTGCGGCCTTTTCAGAAAAGGCCTGGTATTTCCGGTTTGCCTGCGACTCACCGGCAAATGCCTCTTTTGCATTCTCAATGGTTGCCATGAGCATAGGGTACTGCAGGAATCTGACTTAAAGATTCTTCATGTGGCAGATATAAGACGATCCTGAAACGGCGACAAATAAGAAAGGTTTTTACTTTTCAAATAAAAGAAACCCTGACACATCACAGGAACACAAGTTTCTGTCGTTTCCTGAAATACGGGTTTTTTAAAAAATGAAGAAGATGAAAGATGTCCTTAAGATGGACAGGCCACGCGAGAAGATTGCCAAAAAAGGAGTTACATCACTCACCGATCAGGAATTGTTCGAATCGATCCTTGGCCGGGGCACACGAAACAAGGACGTTCGTGAGATTGCAAAAGAGATCTGCGGACTAAAAAAGGATAGTCGGGGAACGGTCCGGTACGATGACCTCATCTCTATAATGGGGATCGGCCCGTCAAAGGCTGCCCAGATCATAGCGTGCTTCGAGATAGGAAGACGCTACTGTGCACCCGCGGACGGTAGTTTCAAAGTGACAAAAACGCAGGACATCCTCCCGCTCCCTGTTATAGCCGAAATGCGGAACAAACAGCAGGAACATTTCATTTGTATCACCCTCAATGGCGCAGGAGAGGTACTTGACAGCAGGATCATCACAGTAGGGCTGCTCAACCACAGCCTTGTCCATCCAAGAGAAGTCTATGCAGATGCAATCACTGACCGTGCTGCATCGATCATCTGTGTGCATAACCATCCATCGGGTTCACTCGAGCCCAGTCCGCAGGATATTGCGATAACCACGCAGCTCCGTGAGGCTGGACTGCTTCTGGGCATCCAGCTCCTCGATCATATCATTGTAACAAAGAACAGCTACCTGAGCATGAAGGAAAGGGGACTGCTCTAGCAAACTGTGAAAAATTTTTGGTAGGCGTTTTCACAACAACAAAAAATTTTCCATTGCGTGCCTAGACATTTGTGGATAACAATAAGAATGAAAATTCAGATGCCACTGTTTCATACCAGCCAAAAAGGGTTGTCGCAGAAGTTACACCTTGAGCGATTTTCCAAGGGCATATCCCTTCTGGTAGGCTGCTTCAAGAAGATCCGGGTGTGCTGTTACGTTTTGGATCGTATCCATATCGTTAATCAGCAGCTCATCAGTGAACTGGCAGTCGATAATATCAAAAAAAGCCTTGATCGTAAGTTTTGCGCCGACAAAGACTTCGGGGATCTTCATACCAGAGATGCAGATGAACAAACCCTTTCGTTCCGCTCTGCGTTCCTTTGAGATGAATGGTTTTTTCCGCATATACTTGGCCATGAAAAAAACCTGAAAACGGTCCATCATTGATTTGAGTTTGCCGGGAATTCCCATCGTCATAATTGGTGTGGCAATTATGAGAGCGTCCATCTCTTTGAATTTCGGGTAAAGCTGCTGCATGTCGTCATCCATGATGCAGGTGTCATGATCTTTGCAGAAGAACATCTCCATGCATGCATTGAAATCTAGACTGGCAATTTCAATCTTTTCGACCATGCAGCCAGCATCCTCGGCACCTTTGAGTGCACGGTCCAGTAGTTGTGCCGTGTTGCCATCCGACAGAGGACTCCCCAGAAGGCCGATCACCTTTTTTCCCATAGAACATAAGATGTGAAAAACGAGGATATAGCTTTCGCATAAGAGGCTGTAGCATAACAAAAAAAAGAACCCATTTGTAGAATTAGTGATGGAGAGAATGCATTCTGACAGAAATGCAGGGATCTTTCTGACATCAACTGGCACAAAAGTACAAACGAAAATAGTCATGCAACAGCATCATAAGTACCTACAATCATCACATTACGAGGAGATCTATGAAGAGCCGGTGGCACTAACACAACCCATATATATCTTTGGCGTGCATGAGAAGTTTGGTGAATCATTTGACCGAAAAGAAGACATACACAGCCGGACAGAAAGTCGGCGCGGGCAAATATGTGTGCATTGATTGTGGAAAGGAGCTCACACTCGACAAGAGCGAACAGGACCTCAGGAAATGTCCCACCTGTTCCTGCGAGGAATACCAGTGCTTCCCGATGACGCACATCCGCCCGGACGTAAAGACACCGGCAGATGCAAAGAACCCCCCCAAGCGCGGCAAAAGTAACCTGTAATTTCACATTTTTCTTTTAAAGCACTGGCACAGCGGTGTGACTCCCGGGGGTTCCTGCACTAAAAAAGCGGGATTCCCCTGGTTTATCTGGCGTACATGGAGGATCTCCTGATGGTAAACGTTTCAAAAGAAGGGCAGATCTTTAAGTGTGAGATCTGCGGGAATGTAGTTGTGGTAAAGGAGAGCGGCGGCGGAGAACTCGTCTGTTGCGGCGAACCTATGCAACTGGAGAATGAGTAACTATGGTTGTAAAAAAAGCAGCAGTAAAGAAAGCTCCGGTAAAGAAACCGGTTGCAAAGAAAGGATCGGAAAAGCAACTTAAAACCCTTGAGAAGAAGATCGGTAAAGTGCCGAAATTTTTCAAGGATCTGACCACAAAAGAGCCCGAGATGTTCAACCTTGTTATGAGATTTGAGCAGCACATCTGGGATGATGGAAAGATCTCGGGTAAGACAAAAAAACTGATAGCGATTGCGATTGCCGCCGCCATGCGTGACCAGCACGCAGTCCGTGCCCAGCTTGCCGGAGCAAAGAATATCGGTGTCACAAAAGGAGAAGTCGAAGAGGCGCTCCGCGTCACCTTCCTGCTCTCGGGTATGCCCGCATATGTCTATGGCAAAGCCCAGCTCGATGAGGTCATGCCATAACCGATCTCTGCGGTGAGACATCATGGAAGACGATACCTGTATCACGTTCCCGGTAATCGGGGAACCGGCGCCGGACTTCGACGCGGAGACTACCCAGGGGCCTATAACGCTTTCATCCCTTAAGGGGAAATGGGTGGTGCTCTTTTCGCACCCGGCGGACTTCACACCGGTGTGCACCACGGAGTTTTTAGCTTTTGCACAGATTTATGACGAACTCAAGACACTCAATGTCCAGCTGATCGGCCTGTCCGTTGACAGCATCTCGGCACATCTGGCATGGGTGCACGCAATCAAGGAGAAGATGGGAGTTACAATCCCGTTTCCCATTATCGCTGACCTCACGATGAAGGTGGCAAAGAAGTATGGCATGATTCACCCTGGGCAGTCCTCGACTGCTGCGGTCCGCTGCGTCTTTTTCATTGATGACAAAGGGATCATGCGGGCAATGATCTATTACCCGCTCCAGAACGGGCGGTTCATGCCCGAGATCATCCGACTGGTCAAGGCACTCCAGACAACAGACAAGTTCAAAGTTTCGACACCGGCGAACTGGCAGCCGGGCGAGAAAGTGGTTGTGCCTCCACCAAAGACAACAGCAGAGATGGACAAGCGCCCGAGCGAAGGCTACGAGTGCAAGGACTGGTACCTCTGCTTCAAGAAGGTGTAGTGCAGTCAATAACCCATTTTTTATTGAGAAATTTACAGACAAACGTTGCATGTGTATGCAAAGCTAAATTTGCGGATACAGAGTCCCGGTTAATCATTCGCGTCATGTTTCTCTAAAAATCAGAGAGGGTCAGCACTCCATCCCGGAGGGCAAGAGATGGAACTCCTTTTTTTAAACAATCCAATCCTTTTTTATGACGCATGACAAAGATACGGGTATGCCGATCAAAGTCCTCGCCTTTGCCGGAAGTCCCCGCAGGCATGGTAACTCCGAGACACTGCTGGACTGGGTACTGGGCGGGATGATCGCAGACCCGGACGTGGTGATTGAGAAGGTTGCCTTAACCGATGCCAACATCAATCCGTGCAAGGGATGCAATGCCTGCGAGAAACTCAATAAATGCGTGCAGCGCGATGGCATGGACATCTACCATGACAAGATCGTCGCGGCTGACGTTATCCTGCTCTCATCGCCGATATATTGTATGGGTATCGCGTCGCAGCCAAAAGCCTTAATCGACAGGGCTCAAGTGTTCCGTTCACGAAAATATGTGCTCAAACTCCCGGTTGTTCCCGTTGAGCGCAAGGGTAAGAGGCTCGGGGTCTTTCTCGCATCTGCCGGGCAGGACTGGGGCCATGTTTTTGATGCTGCTGTCCCGTCAGTGAAATGCTTCTACCATGTCATTGACATAAAGGATGCCGACATCTCCTACCTGATGGTAAATAACGTGGATGAGAAAGGAGCAATCGACCAGCATCCTACCGCCCGGACCGATGCGGAAAAACTCGGAAAAACCGTGCTTGCCGAGATCAAAAAGCGGCTCGCTGCGTGATTACCATGACCGTAACTGTCCTTGGGATATCCGGAAGCCCGCACCGGCACGGGAATACAGAAACCCTGCTCGACAGTTTCTTAGAGGGCGCCCGTGCAGCCGGTGCAACGGTTGAGAAAGTGGTACTCAAGGATCTTACTTACACACCCTGCCGGGGATGCAATGCCTGCCATAAGAATGGCGAGTGCGTGGTAAAGGATGATGCAATCCTCCTCTTTGATAAAATACTGGCAGCCGATTGTATCGCGGTCGCCTCACCCATCTATACGATGGGAATCACGGCAGAACTCAAAGGGTTAATCGACCGGGGACAGTATCTCTGGGCCCGGAAATTTGTTTTAAAAACGCTCTTTTTCCCTGATGAACACATCAAACGGCACAAGGGGCTCTTTATCTCAACCGCCGGCCAGAACTGGGACCATGTCTTTGACGGGGCGTTTCCTGCGATCACTGCCATCTTCAACGGCACCGGGTTTGAATACTACGACGATATCATTGCCAATAATATGGATGAATTCAAGGGGATCAAAAATCACCCGACTGCTCTTAAGGATGCATTTCTAAAAGGACAGAAAGTTGTCGGGGTTATTGAAACGTTAAAGGCGGGATAAACCGGGCGTTTTACCCGCACGAAAAAAATTGTGGGGGATTAAAGAAGATAGAACGATGCCACGAGCGTCCCGAACGAGGCGATGATCAGCAGGGCAAAGACCGGGATGTTCCATGCCATCACTTTTCTGCCGTCAAGGATACTGACCGGGATCATATTGAATGCCGCGATCATGGCATTGATCTGGATGCCGAAGATCCCGATCTGGGCAAGCAGGATACTGGAAAAACCAGTAAGAGAGGTAGCGATCAGGACCAGCACGCCAAAGGGAATGCAGAGCAGGAGGTTAACAATCGGTCCTGATGCCGAGATGATACCGTTCTCCCTCCGGGTCAGACCCTGCCCGGTTGCGGAATTGCTGTAGATGACGGTTGCTCCCGGGGCAGCAAAGACAAAACCGACAAGGGCTGCGAGGAGCACGGCAAAGAGCAACATGATGTTGTCTTTCCTGAATTCCGCCCAGTACCCGAATTTAATCGCGGTAAACTTGTGGGCCATCTCATGCAGGATAAACCCGATACCTACGGTGAGAAGTGCAATAGCAAACGAGATCAGTGCGAGAACGGGATCGATCGATCTCATGGGCCCGGTTATTCCATAGGGAGCGATCTTTATGATCGCAAACGATATGGATATCGCTATCCACGATATAAAAAGATCAAATTCTTCCCGGCGAGATATTCGTTCGAGCATGTAATCACTGGATCAGATAGGGTGCTCTTGCGATATCTTCTTTGGTGTTATGGTGGGAATAAACACGTTTATGTGAATGCTGAAGATATGTATATCATATGTCCCTCGAAGCCGTACGGGCAGAGATTACAAAGACGGATAAAGAGATCATCCGGCTCATTGCACACCGGCAGGATCTTGCAGGAAAGATTGCAAAAATCAAGATCCATGAAGGTATGCCGGTCCATGATGAGCACCGGGCTTCTGAAGTTCTGAACGCTGTTTTTGACCAGGCGGTTGAAGCCCGGATCGATCCTGTGGCCACGCAGAAAATATTCGAGCAGCTCATTGCGATGAGCGAAGAGCGCCAGAAGGAATGTTCCGGGGATGGGAACCTCCCGTGATCCTGTTTTTAACAATATTTCGCCCGAACGTAAATTTGAGATGAAATGTATTCATTGCCATCAGCGGGGATTGAACTTTTTTTAGAGAAGTTACACACAAAAGGGGCTTTTGCCCCACAGCCTGCAGAGGATTGTTACATTTTGGATACGCAAAATTATTTTTAGAAAAGCCATGACGAGATTATAGTACCCGTTGCTCTTCCTGAGATACAAACCTGTGGAAGTCCATGTAGTGAGGAATTGTATCATCACGCGGTTTCATGTGCGCAAGAGTGAATCCTTTCTTCCGGTACCAGTCGGCCGTGCCGGGTTTGGAATCAACCGTAATGATCCGGCAGCCGGTAAATTGCGAAACGTGCAGAACGATGATAAAAATCCGGAGAAGCATGATGGTACCGATTCCATGATCGTCAAAATCCCGGTGGCGAGCCATCCGGGCGATCTTGATTGCAGGATATTTACGATATTCCCATGAGGGTTCGCGATCCGATTCATGTACAGCTTCTGCAACAATGCTGTCATTGACCAAGGTGAAGTATCCTACAATCTCGTCATTCCAGCAGGCAAGAAAGGTAACGGAAAGCCGGTTTGTCTTGTTTAGAAGAGCGTCCTCTTGTAAAAAATCGTCAAGTTCCTGTTCTGTCGAATGAAAAGAGAGACATCGTCATATGCGTCAAGCGACTTAAAAACGATATCTGTATAGGAAAGATCAGGCATAGAGTTTTTCTTTTTTTGCGATTTTGATGGCTTCCCGTATGAGGTTACGCCCTTCTTTTGTGATCTTGGGGTCCTCCATGTATTTGTGGAACCGCCGGGCGTCCTCTCCCTCCAGCACCAGCCCGATCTCAATGGATTTTGCCATACGGTTTACCTCTTAATTCCTTAGTATTATATTTCTATAGGACTATTTGAAGTGTTGTGAGTCGACAGGCGGAGTGAAAGTGCTGGGAATGGATGTATAGATCGGTGTTTGATGCTCAAATGGAACTCATTGCCCTCACAGCCCGGGTCCCGGACCGGCACGACAAATAAAAAAAATTCATACGCTTCAATGTCAAAAATGTCTCTGACATGGAACCCGTGAAATGCCCGTTCTGCAAGCCCTTTGCCGATGATATTGCTGCAAAAAACGAGCTCTGTTATGCCCGCTGGGACCGGTTTCCCGCCAGCAAGGGGCACCTGCTCCTGATGCCCTACCGCCATACGCCGACTCTTTTTACCATGACGGTTGAGGAGAAGCTCGCCATGTTTGCCCTGATCGATGAATGCAAACAAGTGATCGAGGAGAATTTCACACCCGCCGGGTATAATATCGGGTTCAATACCGGTGTTGCAGCCGGCCAGACAGTGATGCACTGCCATTGTCACATGATCCCCCGGTATATCGGGGATGTCAAAAAGCCCCGGGGCGGGATACGCGGGGTTGTGATGGGGAAGAACGGGTATTGAGAGAGAACAGGACTCCGCACTTGAGCGAATAGGGGCAAGCCCCGGTTTTTTACTTTATTCAATGAGTGCAGGATTAGAAACCTGATTCCGAACTGATAAAAAAATCGTAGCTATCGAATAAATTGCACATTGTCCATATCGGCAAATTCGCGGTCGCCGGTCAGAAAAGATATATTCGGACGACTCGCGATAGAAACAGCACGGGATTATCCGCGGTGGAAATGCATTTATCGGATATATGATCCAGACCCGGCTGGTGAGAGAGGGTATCATGGCAAACATCATCTCTCTCTCATCAGGAGAAGCAACACCGTACACAAGAGTGATCCCACGACAATTACAGCCGGGAGCGGTGAGGGTTTTGGGGATGGGGAGTTTACCGGATTTGCAGCCGCCCCACGGATACTGGATAATCGATTGCTGATTTTATCTGAAGAGACGGAAAATGATGAATCATTACTGGTTCCATACCGGTATGAAGTAACGACGACTTTATAGTCATCGGGTTTCAGGTCCGAGGAATTTACGGTGAATGACCAGATATTTTTTCCCGTTAACTCTTCTCGTACATTAACCACCCCAACAGCTCCGCTATAGTCTGTTCCTTTGGGACCGAGAGTATGATTCAGTGAAAATACCTCAATAAGGAGTTCATCGCCCGGGGGAAGATCTGTTGTCCCGGTGATTGTGAACGACTCATTCTGATAGTGAGGAGTGATCTGATCGAGGGTTATCATTTTGTTTGCATAATTTTCCTGAAGAGTTGTCTGGGGTATACGGCATTTCGGAGTGACATTGAATTTGGTATACTCAATTAGGGGATTTTTATTCAACGGTTCGACAAAAAGACCGTATTCATCGATTGAAAACCTGGATGTATTCAAAACTATAGACCAGATATTGCTTTTTTGTCCTTGGATGACCGGGGTTTGCCCGATGAAATAATTGGGTTCATAATTTGTGAAAATCCCGGGCCCTGCTGATATATACAACATTGTATTAACCGGTAAATTAGTTGTTCCGGTAATGTTGATTATATCACCAACTGCATGATCTCCAACAGGGTCAATGGTGATATAGGGTTCGGGAACTTCGAGGGAATAGGCATAGACCTGATCCCCTATACCCGGATATTCGAATTCTCTGAGTAGAATCGTCAGCATATCACGGGGATCCATAGTGCGAGATTCAGCAAGGGTAAAAAGGACCTGTTTTTCACCGATTTTTTTACGGTTACTTACTTTCTGGGAATGGTTATCGTATGCAATATCAAATCCACTGTCTGTCCCGAGCTTCTGGACAAGGATATAATATTGTCCCGCAGACAGGTTGCTCGTGTCCAAAGAGAAGTTGATACTGCCATTGTTCTTCACAGGAAGGGTATCGATCGTCAGGTAATTTTTTCCAAATATCCAAATGCGAGCATCAGGAACAGCGGTTACGGGAATCCGCTCACAAAATGAAAAATGTTCACCACGTACAACGGGAGATAATGAGACGATGGTAGTGTTGAATTGTGGATTATCTGTCCTGCCAGAGACGGGACTGCCACAGGCAGCACTTACCATAAGAGACTCTCAAATTAGCCCAAACCAACCAATTTCTAATTTGATGGCCCTATCCCCGCCGTTAACCGGCACGAGATAAAAATGGATAGGCAAAGCTAATGGCAGGAATTATATTTTTCCTTGTCGATTCTGTCAGTATGAGTGGAGAGAAAAAACCTAAAAGTAAAATCTG
>JANYBK010000207.1 GCA_025360805.1 Methanomicrobiales archaeon | reverse complement strand
CGATATCTTCATCGGGTGTGTTACTTTTTTGCATCAGGCTGCGATCAGGGCGGAAGAAATATCTCCAGGGGGTGTGGACTTTCCGGATATTGGGCTGCTCGTACGTCTTGATCTGCTCATCGTGAACAATAGTTCCCCACTTCTCGAGCAGGGTATCAAGGGCTCCTTTGTTTTCGCGGATATTATCAAAGAATACATGCAGCGCATAGTAATCCTTGTAATCCGGGTATATCCCGTATGCGACATAGCCGGCACCCTCGCCGCTTCCCCGCTCATCCATCATAGCGAGCGATTCCCTGATCTTCCCGCCATCCATGAGCTGGCGGTTCCTGTCAATTACACCAATTATACCACACATATTATCACAGAGAACGATGGTCTTTTAATCTGATAATTTCCTGAATTTGAATGTTAAGTATTCGCTCAATAATGTAAGTGAAATAGATATAAATACGATTGGGTGGAACCTTTCTTCCATTATGTCAGCAGACGTAACGAAGATGCTTAAGAAAATTGAGGCGGACAAAGTCAAATTCATCCGCCTTCAGTTCACGGATATCCAGGGGATGCCAAAAAATGTTGCTATTCCCACCATTCAGGCTGAGAAAGCACTGACGGAAGGAATCTGGTTTGATGGATCCTCTGTTGAAGGTTTTGCACGGATCGAAGAATCCGACATGATCTTAAAGCCAGACCCGGCAACCTATGCTATACTCCCGTGGAGACCCCAGGAAGGAAAGGTCGCCCGGTTCATCTGCGATGTTCAGACCTACGGCAACAAACCATTTGAGGGCGACCCCCGTTTTGTTCTGCGGAAAACTATGGCTGAAGCGGCAAAGATGGGATACACATTCAACACGGGACCCGAACTTGAATTTTTCCTGTTCAAGATGTACGATGGTGTACCCACAACAGAGTTTGAGGACCACGGCGCATATTTTGATCTCGCACCTACCGATTCAGCAGAAGATGTCCGGCGGGATGTTGTCCTGGCACTGAGTGACATGGGATTCGAGATTGAAGCCTCCCACCACGAAGTTGCTGACAGCCAGCACGAGATTGATTTCAAATATGGCGATGCACTTACAACTGCTGACCGTGTAATCACGTTCAAATTCGCCACCAAGTCAATTGCACTTCAGTATGGGCTCCATGCATCCTTCATGGCAAAGCCGATTGCCGGCATCAACGGCAGCGGTATGCATACTCACGGCTCACTGTCCAAGAACGGCAAGAATGCATTTTACGATGCAAATGCAGAACTTCAGCTCTCCGACACTGCAATGTATTACATTGGCGGTATCCTGAAGCACGCACGAGCAATCACCCGAGTAGCAAACCCGACCATCAATTCCTACAAGCGTCTCGTTCCCGGTTACGAAGCACCCTGCTACCTTTCCTGGAGTGCCGCTAACCGCTCTGCCCTTGTCCGGGTTCCCGCTGCACGCGGCAACAGTACCCGTGCCGAGTTCCGCAGCCCTGACCCGATGTGCAACCCGTACCTCACCTTTGCCTGTATGCTTGCGGCAGGTCTTGACGGGATCAAGAATAAGATCATGCCACCGGAATCAACGAACACGAACATCTATCATCTCAATGCAAAAGACCGAAAGAGACTTCACATCGAAATGCTCCCCGCAAGCCTTGCTGAAGCAAATGCTGCAATGCTTAAAGACGAGGTCATCTGCAAGACTCTTGGCGACCATGTTGTAGAGAACTTAACCCGCATAGCAGAGATGGAATCTGATGCCTTCAGACTCGCAGTTCACCCGTGGGAACTGGACCGTTACCTGGCAACATACTAATAAAAAATTTAATTTTTTGTCGGCAAGGTTCGGACTTGTAATCCGGTAACTTACTGTCGACCGTTCTATAAGCCGGGATATTTGCATATATAGCGAGATTATGGCCTTTCTGTTCGAAGTAGCGTTTGTTAACCACTGACGTATGGCGTAATCCACAAAAAAAAGACGCAGATAGTTCCAGCCTTAAAGAACGGTTGCCTGTATGAAATAAATCTATCAAAGGTGAAAGACATGGCTTTAGATACCGGTGTTACTGTCTGGCTCATGGTCTCGGCAATGCTTGTTATGCTGATGACCCCGGGAGTCGGGCTCTTTTATGGCGGATTAGTAAGGAAGAAGAATTTTATTTCGATGCTTGCTCTCTCATTTGTAGTGCTCGCACTGGTGAGTATCCACTGGGTTTTGATAGGGTATTCGCTTGCATTCGGTCCCGATGTCGGAGGGATAATCGGCAACCTGAATTACCTGGGACTCAATGGGGTCAGTGCTGATGCGGGACCCGGGGGATATCCTCCGCTTGTATTTATGGCATTCCAGCTCTTTTTTGCTTCTGTGACTGTAACAATTGTCACTTCAGCGGTTGCCGAACGAATCAAGTTCTCATCGTTTCTTGTTTTTATCATTGTGTGGCTTACCCTCGTATACTGTCCACTTGCACACTGGGCATGGGGCGGGGGATGGGCACAACAACTGGGCCTCATTGATTTTGCAGGTGGAACAGTAGTTGAGATCTGTTCTGGGTTTGCAGCTCTTGCGCTTGCACTGGTAATTAAAAACCGGGCCGGATATGGGGAGTATACCTTTGAACCCCATAACATCCCGATGGCTCTTATCGGGGCAGCGCTTTTGTGGTTTGGCTGGTTTGGTTTCAATGCGGGAAGTGCACTTGCAGTAAACGGTGTGACTGCAACTGCATTCATCACGACAAACACCGCTGCGGCGGCAGGTGCATTAGCATGGATGTTTGCCAGCTGGTATCACGGTAAACCAAGTTCGCTTGGAATGGTCAGCGGGGCAATTGCAGGAATGGTTGCGATCACACCGGCAGCCGGTTTTGTCAGCCCGCTTGTTTCAATTCTTATTGGAGCGGTTGCCGGAGTACTCTGTTATGGCATGATGCTTTTCAGGGTCAAGAAAAAATGTGACGAAAGTCTTGATGCATGGGCCATCCACGGTATGGGAGGACTCTGGGGTACATTTGCAACCGGCATTTTTGCTGCTGCTGCTGTTGGAGGATTTTCAGGTTTGATTGAAGGCAATGTCCACCAGTGTTTGGTGAATGCTTTTTGTGCGGTTGTGGCAATGGTGTTTGCCTTTGTCATGACGTACATTATTGC
Organism: Methanomicrobiales archaeon; assembly: GCA_025360805.1. GTDB lineage: Archaea > Halobacteriota > Methanomicrobia > Methanomicrobiales > Methanospirillaceae > Methanoregula. The sequence goes on along the minus strand of JANYBK010000207.1, from coordinate 7,668 downwards.
AACTGCCATTAACCATGTGATGGGTTTGAGAGTCAGCGAAGATGAAGAGTATGTTGGTCTCGATATCTGCCAGCATGGAGAAAGAGCCTGAAATTTAATTATCATCTTCATTTTTTCCACAATAAAAAATCCAGAAAAAACCTGGATGTCAGGGTTTTTATCCAATCTTTTGATTTTGGGCTTCAAAACGAAAAACCAGGAACGGTTATTCTCAATTATTGCGATAGTTGCTGTAGAATGGATACGAAAAAAGTATGTCCTCCGCTTTTACTAAAACCTGCGATTAAAACATCGTTGGGTTTGTCGATCCCTCTGGAAATTATATTAATAATTCATGGACTTGCGACGTATTTTGAATAAATGGAATTTTTGCACTTTAAAAATATTTTTATATGTAGGAATACAACTTCCTTCTATCAATTGAATGAACCTAAAAAACTAACAAAGCAATTGAGAGCAGGAGAAAAAACTCGCGATTCAGCAAGAATGCATTCTACCGGACTTAAAATCCGGCATTGGATGCTTGTAAAAATCGCCGTCATGATCATCTCATGCTCGGGAAATGGTTTAAGAGCCAAGAGTAACAATGCAAAAACAAATCGGGTGAAATGAATGGCAATAGATACAGGAGCAACTGCATGGATCCTCGCCTCAACGGCACTCGTGATGCTCATGACGCCGGCGGTAGGATTCTTTTATGGGGGGCTCGTACGCAGGAAAAATTTCATATCTATGATTACCCTGTCGTTCGTCGCCTTCGCACTGGTGAGTATCCAGTGGGTACTGATAGGGTATTCACTGGCATTTGGAAATGATCCGGCCAACTCCCTTAACGGGTTTATCGGCAATCTGCAATATCTTGGCCTGAACAATGTTGGAATGGATCCTGGTCCTTATAGCACCGCAATACCCGGACTGCTGTTCATGGTATTCCAGCTTGTGTTTGCCACAGTAACAATGGCAATTGTGACTTCGGGGTTTGCTGAGCGCATTAAATTCAGTGCCTATCTTGTATTTGCACTCCTATGGACAACAATCGTGTACGATCCACTAGCCCACTGGGTGTGGGGCGGAGGTTGGGCTGCTCAGTTCGGAGCACTCGACTTTGCCGGTGGAACAGTCGTTCACATCAGTTCAGGGTTTGCCGCACTTGCTCTGGCGCTTGTCATAGGAAAACGTGTTGGCTTTGGCAAATATTCTATGGAACCAAACAACATCCCGTTGACGATCCTTGGTGCCGCCCTACTCTGGTTTGGCTGGTTTGGGTTTAACGCTGGAAGTGCACTCGGAGCAAATGGTCTGGCAGCCCAAGCATTTGTTACTACAAATACTGCTGCAGCCGCAGGTGCGATGGCCTGGCTCCTGATCAGCTGGATTCACGGAAAACCGAGTTCTCTCGGTTTCGTCAGTGGAGCAGTTGCCGGACTTGTGGCAATCACCCCCGGAGCCGGGTATGTGACTCCGATGGCAGCCCTGTTGATTGGTGCAATTGGTGGTGCTGTCTGTTATGGCATGCTGCTCTTCCGTATGAAAAAAGGTCTCGATGAGAGCCTCGATGCATGGGCAATTCACGGTATGGGTGGCCTCTGGGGAGCGCTCGCCACCGGTATCTTTGCCGTGGCAGCAGTGAACGGTGCATCCGGCCTGATTGAGGGGAACGTACACCAGTTCGTTGCCAACGCAGCAGGTGCATTCGCAGCGGTCATCTACGCGTTTGTCGTAACCTACATCCTCGCAGTAATTATCGACAAAACCATCGGACTGCGGGTCAGTGAGGAAGAAGAATATGTCGGCCTTGACATATCCCAGCACGGGGAGCGCTGCTGATTAGGAGGATTCAACATGAAAATGGTAAAAGTAATCATAAAACCGGAACGATTCGAGTTCGTAAAAAAAGCACTTGAGGACAAAGGCTTCAATGGTATGACAATCACGGATGTGAGAGGAAGGGGCGAACAGAAAGGTATCACCCTGGAATACCGGGGTGGCCAGTATATCGTTGATTCCCTGCCCAAGATCCAGCTTGAGATCGTTGTCAGGGACACTGATGTCGAGATGCTTATCACAACCATAATGGATTCAGCACGGACCGGAAAGATCGGGGATGGCAAGATCTTTGTTCTACCGGTCGAGAAATCAATCAGGATCCGTACCGGAGAAACAGAATCATAAGAAAAAACCTGAATCAGATCAAATCTTTTTTTCTTTGAGCGGGGTATAAATCCCCTTGAATTAAATTTTTACGTACACCGGATTCGGTAATATTTTCTCCGTCTTAAATGATCTGAGCTTGGCAAAAGTTTCCGGTTATTGGATAATCCGAGTGTGGATGAAAAAATTATTGAAAATCCAGCAAGACCCGTAATTTCTGTTCAATGTGCGGAGATATCGGGTAATGAGACGGTATTGTCAATTGACCGGTGTCCTGTTGTATTGCTTCTTCAAGATCATCTTCAGATATCCCGTGTTTCTCATGATCGACAATTTCATGGAAGAATATCTTGCCACCACCGGGTACTATCCGGCACAGGGAATAATCCCCCTCTCCGGCCCGGATATAATAATACGATGACCCAATCAATGAAGACTGGTAGTCCTGCAACTGTTCAAGGATGGCCCGATAGTCAGGTTCCGATGCATCCGGCATGATGTACCGGGGCACAGAATGCTCGCTGCTTATTTTTTTTGCGCTTGGCATTTTTCCCCCTCTCACTTACTATCCCTTTCGACCAGTACATTTGATACAGATCTGAGGTACGATGGAAGTGTCCTTCCATTATATAAATAATTTGCTATTTATGGCAAAAACGTTTTTTGCGTCTTTGGCAGTTTATGATTTTGTGAGGAGGGAGATGTAAGGAGAGAGATTTATTACTGCAACTATGATCCCGTGTCCGAATTAAAATTTTAAAAAAATTTAATGCCGGATGCAAAAATCACCATCAATACCACCGGGTAAAGGACAAAATCCCATTGAGCATCTTATCTCACTGTCGGCGGACATAAATATTGAACAAAATTCCTTGAAAAACCATTTTTTCGACCCCCGGAAAAATGACCTCATTAACAGGGCTTCTTTTAACGAAAGTCCCATCAAACGGGTAAACCACCGGGTAAAACAAACCGCGATTTAAACTGCCTTGGTGACTCATGTTTTTTAAGCCCAATCAAGCCGCATTTAGACAAACGGGGCGAGATTTTGGCACTTATTTTCACGTCCCAAAACTTGATCATTTTAGAGGGGGTTTCTGGACCTGAAGCCGGCAAACGAAGCCCGAATTGGGCTTATTTTACCTCATGGTCATGACCACCCTATTACAGGTAACGATGATAAAGGATAAAAGAAACAGTAAACCAAAAAAAAATACCGGGGAAAATTCCCCGGAGCAGACGTAATAATCTTTTATTTCAGCTCAGTCAAGCAACTGGCCCATCGCCTCATCGTACCGGGCAGACATGACATAGTCAATACCGGAAACTTCTGCGGCTTCCGGAGTGAGTGCCATTAAGTCATCGCGGGACATGGTCGAAATCCGGAAGTTCCTGCTGCCGGCCATAAGCTGCTGGAGACCGGTCCTGAATTTCTGCGCATAGGTGTAGATACCGACTGCACCCATGGGGATATCCTTCATGCGTGGACCGAATTTCTCCTTGAGGTCTTCGTAACAGACAAAGATCTCTTCGACATTGTTACCGTACTTGGAAACGGACTTTGGCAGATCGCCTTCTTTGATCCACTTCTCGATATTCTTGCCAACAAAGCCGGGGATCATGAGACCACGGCCCATGCAGACCGCTTTGACGTATGGGCTGCCCATCGCAAGTGCCTTAAAGACACTGGGTTCATCAGAGAATCCACCGGCGAATGCGAGATCCGGTACACGGAAGCCTTTCTTATCCAGCTTGCAGGCAAACTCGTATGCCAGTGAATGGAGGTAAAACGACGGGATACCCCACTCGTTCATCATCGGCCATGGGCTCATGCCGGTTCCACCGGGAGCTCCATCGATAGTGAGCAGGTCAATTCTGGCTTCGGAACTATACCTGATAGCCATTGCCAGCTCTACCATGGAGTACGCACCGGTCTTTAACGTAACGCGCTTGAAGCCGATGTCTCGCAGGCGGTCAACCTCTTCTAAGAATCCTTCTTTGGTAACAAAACCAAGCCGTGAGTGGCGCTCGAATTCCTTGATCGCTCCAGCCTTATACGCGGCCTGGTTCTCCTTAAGAGTCGGGTCAGGCAGGACGATATAGCCACGCTTCTTAAGCTCGATTGCACGCTCAAGAGACTTGACCTTGATCTCACCGCCAATACACTTGGCACCCTGTCCCCACTTGAGTTCAATGGTGTCTAAGTTGTGTTTGCTTGCGACATACTCCGCGGTTCCAAGCCGGGTATCTTCAACATTCATCTGGACAAGGATCTCTCCAAAACCGTCGTGGAATTTCTTGTACACATTAATACGGCGATCCATCTCGGGAGACTCGATAACTTTACCCTTGTTATCGCGTTTTAAGCCCGGATCAATACCGCAGACGTTTTCACCACAGACAAGTGTAATTCCGGAAATGGCTGCACCGATTGCAAAGTGTTCCCAGTTTGCACGGGCAATTTCTGTAGAACCAAGAGCTCCGGTAAAGATTGGCAGGCGCATCTTGACTTTGTCATCCCAGCCATACTCGGTCTCGGTATCCACAGTTGAGAAGACCGCTGTATCCGGACCGGCTTCAACGCCATCGGGAAGACCCCGTGCACCGACCGCATACCCCTGGATATTAAGATGGGAATAATCGATCGGGTAGTTCTTGTCTGCACCTGCGGTGATCTCTCCAAACGGGCCGGGATAAAGAACTTCCCTGCCCCTGAACGATGATAACCAGATCTCACAGCTGCCTTTACATCCATCGATGCAACGGGTACAGATACCTGAACACGGAGCTACATTCCGTGAACGGTTCACCGTCCCGTTTGCTTCGTTTGCATTTGGCTGTCTAAGATTCATTAATACACTCCATTTGAATAACGAAATCTCCCATGTGAAAACACGATAGGGAATGTTTGAGGAAAGATTGATCTCAAACTAATTTTATTTATAACTCATTCACTAATAAGCGCTTGCTTTCCACCCCATTATAAGCGTTACGGTTTTTTATTGCACTGGCAGTACATTTCCACCCACTTTTTACATAAAATGGTATTAAAAAATGCAAAATTTAAAAAAAAAATCTCAAAAAATCCAAAAACCAAAAAATGAAAATCTCAGATCCTGATCAGCTCGTAAGCGCGGTTGCCCAATCCAATTTCTTCTGCGTACCGGATCTGAAAGAACCCGTCAGTCTGTGCATGGACACCTTTGAACTTGTCCTCTCCGGCATGATGATGAGCAGTCAGGAGTGAATCTGCATATCCCTGCTGCTGGTTCACCAGATCAAAACTGGCTGCATCAATGGCAACCGGATCGAGCGAGGCGAGGATGCCGATATCCGGAACAATCGGGGCATCACTGAACGGGAAACAATCGCAGTCGGGAGTTATGCGGATGAGAAAATTCATGTAACCGACCTTCTTTTCTTTTCCTTTCACCGCACCATACGCGTATTCAACCATCCGTTCCATGAATTCCGGGATCTCGGTCTCCCAATTGATATCGATCGCATGTTCCGGGCAGGCATGCATACATTCAAAACAGCCAATACACTGATCCTGATCGATTGCGGATTTACCATCTTCAATACTGATCGCGGATTTCGGGCAGACTGCCATGCACATTCCACAACCGGTACACTTTTCGACTATAGAAAACGGGCGTGCATTGTGCTGGGCACGTTTTCCTTCCAACGGCGCACAACCCATTGCAAGATTCTTAATCGCTCCGCCAAAACCGGATACGATGTGCCCTTTAAAATGACTCAGGACAATCATGCTGTCTGCTGCGGCAATATCTCCTGCAATAGAGACCGTGCTGAAATGTTTTTTGTTAATCTCAACCCGGGCAATATTTTTACCGGACAAACCATCCGCAATGATAACCGGAGCTCCAGTCACTGCATAATCAAAGCCATGCAAAATTGCAGTAGTGATGTGATCCACTGCATTTGACCTGCTCCCGGAATAGAGGGTATTTGTATCTGTCAGGAACGGCAATGCCCCGCACTCTTTTACTTTTTCTACCACCTGCCGTATATAGACCGGGCTGATAAACCCGTCATTACCCATCTCACCGAAATGGAGTTTGAGTGCAGTCCTGTCATGAGGTACAATAAGTTCTGAGAATCCAGCACGCTCAAAGAGTCGTCGCACCTTTGCCGTAGTGCACTCCTGATCCGAACTCGCCCTTAAACTTGCAAAATAGACCGGACTTTTCATTTTATTTCTCCACCAAATGGAGGTTAAGGCTCAAAAAGAGAATAATCCATCGGTGGCAATCCAATCGGAGTATTGAAGTTGCGGTCTGTGCCGTCAGATCTCCAAATCGTTCAGGAAATGATTTTGTCGCATCGGGAAATAATATTCATAAAAAACCAAAACGCATCAGGTAACCTGCTCTGAGGAGATTTTTTTTACAGCCCACAATGAATGGTAACTGAATGAGATATTAAATAAAAAAGGGTCGGGATCTTAAATTTTCCTGAAACTATTCCTTTCAGGTCTTTAACTAACACTCAATGTCTTATCCCAACGGTGCGATTGTCTTGCCGTATATGTCATTGAGGATCGGTGCGAGGGCTGTGTAAATCGCAGCAAGACCGCTTATTACGCCAATATACCCGGCAACTATGGTGAACATACCCGTACCAGTCGCAGCACCAGCGGCTTCAAGGAAGAACACGATTGCAAGTGTCCCGAGGACAAACTGGAGTGCACGTGACATTTTTAATGATCCAATAAACAGAATCAGCGTAAAGAGACCCCAGAGAGCGAGATATGCCGCCATTGCACCCGCACCGCCAGTATCTTTTGCAAGCCCAAGCACCGGCATTAAGAGAAGTGCTGCAAACGAGAACCAGAACAGGCCGTACGAGGAATATGCCGCCATGCCATAAGTATTACCCTTCTTCCACTCCATAAGGCCGGCTGTGAACATGGCAAACCCACCCATGAAGATCGCCATTGCAAGGATCATTGACCCGGCCTGGATTATACCCGCGTTGGCAAGACCGAGGAGGACTCCCGGCATTCCGTATCCCAGAAGTCCAAGCGCCCCAGCTCCTGCAGTAATGTCCTTAATCTCAACAATTGATCTCTTGTTATTGCTTGTTTCTGTCATCATCTATCAAACCTTTATGAAGGGTACTGATTTTTTCTTTTGGTATATATGGAAGCTGATTTCCACCTGCTATAAAACCTCCTGAACACAGAAGAGGAAATCTGTTATTTCATTCTCCTTTGCACTCTTGCATAGCCTCTCACATCTCAAGCATCAAAACCAAAATTCAGCGGTAATTATCGACATTCAAAAGAGAGTACGCGCATTGTTGGTTAAGGAAAAGCGAGCCAGTCTGAAGATTAAACTAAGCGATGTGATATAAAATTCCCATTCCCGACCCCCTCCAAAAAGTGTCATTAATTTCATACCGTAACCTTTTGCGCAACACCCCAAAAAACTTAGATTTAAATCTCAGAAATTAATATACTATATACAGGATGATCTCTCGAAAGCAGCCTGC
>JANYBK010000093.1 GCA_025360805.1 Methanomicrobiales archaeon | reverse complement strand
GAAAACCATGGGAGGCAGTCTGGAAACTATATAAAGCTGCCGGTTTGTATCGGCAGAGTGATAATTGCTGCCTGTGGGTTCACTGCTTCACGAAAATGGGTTAGGGGTTTATATGCTAAACCCTAGATTGGACGGGCTCTTAATATGCCCGCTTACCGGCTGCCGGTTCAATACCGGTTGGCTGGTTTCTGATGGTCCGCTCCTTCATGATGGAATAGACTTCATTGGCATTTTCCTTTGGAATTTCAACAAAGGAGTAGGAATCAAGGATCCTTATTGCGCCGATCGCTTTTCCGGGAATGCCGGTTTCACCAGCAATCGCACCAACGATATCCTTAGGGGCGACCTTATGCTGCCTGCCGACTGCCAAAAAAAACCTGACCATGCCGACTTCTGCGCCTGTGTCGGCAAAGTCCACCTCTTCGCGTTTCTCTGCGGGGGCTTCAAGGCGCTCTTCCATCTGCATCTTTAAGAGTGCAGCAGCGATTTCAACGGTGTTGAGATCTCCTTCTGTCTCCTTTTCGATGAGTCGGGTAAAGGTTTCGAGACCTCCTGCCTGGATGGTTTCGCGCACTGCTTCGAGCACTGCCTTGGTCCTTGTCTCTGCCACATCGCTCTGCGAGGGAACGGGCATGCGGGGAATCTGGACCTTTGCATAGTGCTGGATCTCGCGGAGCTTGTTGAAATCTTTGGGTGTGACAAAGGTGATGGCCTTTCCGCTCTTTCCTGCGCGCCCGGTCCTGCCGATACGGTGGACATAGTACTCCACATCCTGCGGGATGTCAAAGTTGATCACCATGTCAACATCTTCGACATCGATACCACGCGCAGCAACATCGGTTGCGATGAGAATCTCAATTGAACCTTTTCGAAATCCTCCCATCACGCGGTCGCGCTGCGATTGTTTCATGTCGCCGTGCAGTTCCTCGGCACGGTAACCACGGGCCTTGATCTTGCCTGCGAGTTCTTCTGCCCTGCGCTTGGTGTTGCAGAAGATGATCGACAGGTGGGGGTCGGCGATATCGATCAGCCGGCATAGGATATCGATCTTTTCGCGATCCTTAACTTCGATATAACTCTGCTCGATTTGTGGTACTGTCAGTTCAGCGTACTGGACCTTGACAAACTCGGGTTTGTTCATGAACCGCTTTGAGATATCAATGATCGGCTGGGGAAGGGTGGCAGAGAAGAGCAGGGTCTGGCGCTCCTGCGGAACTTTCTTTAAGATCAGTTCGATGTCGTCTCTGAATCCCATATCGAGCATCTGGTCGGCTTCATCAAGCACAACGGTTCGGACATCATGAAGTCCAAGCGTTCTGCGATCGAGATGGTCCATCACTCGCCCGGGAGTACCGATCACGATGTGGACTCCCGAATGAAGTGCCCGCAGCTGCCGGTCGATAGGCTGACCGCCATAGACCGGTAGAACGTAGACCATTGGGAGATGTGCGAGGAGATGTGAGAACTCTTCTGCAATCTGGATGCAAAGTTCACGGGTGGGACAGAGTACTATTGCCTGGACAACGCGTTTGTTGGGATCGATCTTTTCTATGATGGGAATACCAAAAGCGGCAGTCTTGCCGGTTCCGGTTTGTGCCTGAGCGGTTACGTCACGCCCGGCCTGTATGAGAGGTATGGCGAGTGCCTGGATAGGCGAGGGCTCTTCAAAGCCCATATCTTCAATGGCTTTTCCGAGTTCCTTTGAGAGGTGGAAATCGGAGAACTGTATACGAGTGTTCATATCGCTCCTCTATTTGGCCTGTGAGCTCATAAGATGGCGCACTGAGACAACATATTTTTAGTCCATCTGCCGGGAAATTTTATCTGTCCGGAGGGAAATGGGATCATAATCAGGTGAAATGGATGAAAGTTGTTGCATTTAATGGCAGTGCGCGAAAAGACGGGAACACGGCAATCCTTGTCGATACGGTGTTTGACGAACTGAAAAAAGCGGGTATAGAAACAGAACTTGTCCAGCTTGCGGGAAAGATGATAAGGGGCTGCACCGCCTGCATGAAATGTTTTGAGAACCAGGACCGTCGTTGCGCGGTGAAAGGGGATGTGATTAATGAATGCATAGAAAAGATGCTGGATGCAGATGGTATAATTCTTGCTTCACCTACCTATTTTTCCGATGTGTCTTCAGAGATGAAGGCTTTGATTGACCGGGCGGGTTTTGTTGCAAAAGCCAACCAGGATATGTTCAGGAGAAAAGTGGGTGCAGGGGTTATTGCCGTGCGTCGCGGTGGCGCGATTCATGCATTCGACACGCTCAACCATTTCTTCTTCATCAACCAGATGATCGTGCCGGGCTCTTCGTACTGGAATATCGGGATCGGACTTGCACCGGGCGATGTAAACGATGATGACGAGGGGATAACGACCATGAGGACGCTTGGCATTAATATGGCGTGGCTGATGAAAAAACTGGAAGAATAAATTTTTTGTTGCGCTTTTTTTTTAGTTACACCGTAATTGTCAGGTCATCGGTAGCAACAATCAGATCCGGCCATTCTTTTTCGTACCGCTTCTGCAATGCTTTGCGCTCATCAACCGTTTTGTACACTTCCGCCCCGAAATGCATGAGGGCAAGCCGCTTTGCGTGGGCCTTCCGGGCAATATGTATTGCGTCCTCCGGGTTGAGGTGTGGCCAGTCCGGGCTCTTTTCTCCGGGTTTGAGTCCGCATTCAGTGATGAGGAGATCAGCATTACGCCCGAGAGCAATCGCATTGTCGCAGACCCCGGTATCGGTGCAGTAGGTGATCACCTTTCCGTCAATCTCCAGCCGGTACCCGAAACAGGGGGCCGGGTGAACTAGCGGGCGGCACTCTACAGTAAACGGTAGTGAGTGCCTGCCTTCTGCCAGTTCTGTTATTTCTGCCTTGTAGGGGAGACCGGAAAAAGGCACCGTGTATGGTTCACGGACAAATGCATTCAGATCTTTTAGACTCCCTAGTTGAGTGTAGATGTGCAGGCCATTTTTTAACCGGAACTTGACGAGCGTGTGCAGTCCGGCGATGTGATCGATATGGAGGTGACTGATAAAGAGGAACACTGGTTTTTTCTGGGTGATATAACGATCCGCTTTTGCTATGCCATTTCCCGCGTCAAAGATGATATCATATTCGTCAGACTGGACCAGCACTGATACCGTATTGCCGGCTGCTGTATCAAACCAGCCATTGGTGCCAAGGAAGGTGACCTGCATACCTTTTTATTGGTCGTCTTACTGCAAAATGGTTCAGGTGCAGATGATCCGTTATTTATTTCTCTAAATCGATGGTCGATATACGAAACGTGGAGAATTGATGTTTGTGAAGCAGACTTATCTTGTCGTCATTGTTGCAGTTCTGTTCCTGTGCTGCATGTGCGTACCAGTGGGTGCAGTTATCCAGCAGGTTACCCTTAAAGGGACGGTTGCCACCCTAAACCAGCCTAAGAATACTATTACCCTCGAACACCCCCAGCAGTACGGGTGCAATTATCCCGCAAGCGGTGCACCAGTCTGTTCGTATACTCCGATGAGCGTTGAGGTTCTTACCGGGACGGCACCGGATGCGGCTGCGTTTTCTGTGTTTAAAACCGGTGACCCGGTTGTCGCGACCAGTCTCGGTGGAGCAGGTGAGACCTGGATCACGCTTGCAAAGTTGTTCGGTTCACGGCCAAACGAGGAGTTCGTAACCGATATTGTTGGTGATATGGGAACGATCCCAACCCCGCTCATCGGTAATTACATTGTGGAAGCAACCACTGTCCCGGACTGCTCTTCCTGTACTGGGACAACCTGCACCGCCATGTTTGCGAATGTAAAGGTAATGAGCGAAGGAAAGCAAGTCTCTGGAAAGGCGCTCAGGCCAGGTGAAGCCTTAACCTACAATGGCCGGAACGATGGTTCGAGTGTGGCAGTCACGTTTATCAAGGGACAGGCATTGTCCAGTACCTGCCCTGATAAAGCCGGTATGACCGGGCCCCAGGCGATCTCGGTGTACGTGGTTAAGATTGTGCCACCTATCAGTGCAGCACAAGTGGACATCCGCACGGCAACCACAACCCGTCCCGATGAGGCGTTGACACCGCTGCCTGTGTCTGCTTCCACCACCTCTCCTACCCAAATTCCAACAACGAAATCCGGCATGCTGCCACTCGCTGCGTTTGGAGCGATTGGGCTTGCAGGGCTCATCCTTGTGATGAGAAAGGAATAACACTTTTTACACGAAGCAGACTCTAGGTATGATACGATAATTATCCTTTATACTCTCCCAACATTTCGACTTTGTTCAACTCGTTTGGACTTTTCATTAACTATATTTCATACCCCGTCGAATCTCACCAGTAACCGTCAGTATGCAATCATCATCCAGTGACCCCTCATTACACCAGACAAACATATCCAGGCACAGGGTTGGAGCCTGAAACCCCGGCCGTTACATGGGTTTTGCGGCCAAGGTAGAGGATGAAGGGAATTTCTACGAGCGGTTGGAATCTCTTGATGAGGAACTGGAGCGGCTCAACCGCGGAGACCCGCGTGCTTGAGGAATGGATCGGTGAGAATGTGGGGAAGATTCTTGACCGGACGAAAGTCCAGACAATGTCTGGAAAAAAGTCTCGACACTGTCGAGACAATTGTCTACTCAGTGAGTGGACAATTCCGATACCTATGGAAACGATGACGGAAATAGTATAATGCGGAAGGGTGAACTGATGCCGGAGGAAAACCTGCCTGAGATTTACGATGTGGATCGTGCTGCATCAGAGTTTCTGATATATCAGACGGAAAATGGAGAACCCCGTGTTCAGGTACGGTTGTTCCAGCAATCCGTATAACTGACCCAGAAGCTCATCGCGGATTTGTTTGAAAAGTCCGTCAAGACAATTAATGAACACATCCGGAATATCTACGAAGAAAAGGAATTGGACCCGGAAGCAACTATTCGGAAATTCCGAATAGTTCAAAGGGAAGGGAACCGTCAGGTCGAACGCCTTGTTGATTTTTACAATCTGGATGTAATCCTCGCGGTTGGTTATCGTGTCCGGTCTCATCGCGGTACTCAGTTCCGTCAGTGGGCAACCCGGCATCTGAATGAATATGTAACAAAAGGGTTTGTCCTCGATGATGAACGACTCAAAGCCGGGATGGGTCCCGGCGAGGACTATTTCGATGAACTCCTGTTCCGCATTCGGGATATTCGAGCATCCGAACGAAGATTTTACCAGAAGATCACGGATATTTACACGACCAGCGTTGATTACGATCCTCATCACCAGATGACGCTCGATTTCTTTGCAACCGTCCAGAATAAAATGCACGGGGCAATTCACGGTCACACCGCAGCGGAACTTATCACGGAGCGTGCCCATGCAGAACAGCCTTATATTGGTCTGACTGCATGGAAGCATGGACCGAAAGGCCGTATCCAGAAAACGGATGTTACCATTGCAAAAAACTATCTGTCACAGGAAGAGATCACGGATCTCAACATGATTGTAACCCAGTACCTTGATTTTGCTGAGGCGCAGGCACGCCAGCGGAAACCCATGTCAATGCGGGACTGGTTAAAAAAACTCGATGGTTTTATCCAGCTCAATGATCGTGTTATCCTTACGTCTGCCGGGAAAATTTCTGCTGATCTTGCAAAGAAAAAAGCGGAAGAGGAGTTTTTACGGTATGAAGAACAGCGACGTTTACGAGAGGCAACTGAGCCCACCAGCGATTTTGACCGTATGGTTGAGGAAGTAAAAACACTCCCTGCTGGAAAACACAAGGAAAATAAGATTCCACATGAGTGAGCATCAACCGTCTCTGGCAACTATCTGGAAATTCCAGATAGTTCGATGTGCCATGATAAACCGTCTGTTGATAGAACCTGCTCCAGAGAAAAGATTTTATTCCGGGAATTGTGGGTTCACTGCACCCACAATCAATAATGATACGTTTTAAAAAGGAGTGTTAACAAGGTCTTAACATAATTTTTTTGCATTCTGAAAAAGTCCTGAAAATCCATTCAATCGGGCAAAATCGCTCTATATATATTTTATTTCGGGTCTTACAAGTTCTTATCACCCTGTTAACATGCCGGGTTTTCCTGCAATTTTTAACGGGTTATGGCAATGCAGTGAAGACAGGTTGGTTTTCGCATGAGTGCGCTCCTCGAACTCGAAACGAGCAGCATCCGCGTCGCCGAATATCTAACTGAACTCCCGCCCCGCGAAGTGCTGGATATTGTCCGGAGACCGGATGCAATGCCTGATAATGCGATACGTGATCGGTTATTTGATTTATTTTAACAAAAAGAGCGGAGGGAAATGAATGCGTGAGGATATGTTTGAGGATGTGACAAAAAATAAAATACGAGGCGAATATCGCTACGCTGACCCAAGGAAGAAGCATGGATGGGCCTGCTGGTTCGATCGCGACCCGAAGGATGGTAATGGAGGTTCGTTTGCTGCATTGCGGAATGTTTCCTGCAACTTTGCTGCAACTGCAGCAAATGAAAAAGGCGTTCCCGGTGCCTCCGTTTCCCGCTATGGTACTGATATTGATAATAATTCTATACTAAGAGAAGGTGAGTTGCTGCAAAACCGGAATTATACTGCTACTCATCAAGCAGGTCCGGACACACATCAGTGTCTCCATAATTCCACAATTGCAGCAAACGAAAATCGATCTCTGCCAAAACCGACCGGAACGGAAAATATCGGACCTAAATATCCCCCGATTGATTGCTGCACTTGCAGCAAACCTGCAGCAAACAACCGCTTCTGCAGCAAAAAAGGAACGCGCCATCCGGGCAAATGATTACAAGAAACTCGAATCTTCGGAACCAAAGACCGCGTTTTATGTCTGCGGGAGGAAAGGCACCTGGTTCATTGAAAAATTTGCCAATGAGCGTAGTGCCCGGTAAAAAGATCAGCAGGATGCCCGGCGGGTGTCCCGCTCATGCTACAGATCTTACTTCACGCGGAGTATCAAATTGCAGCCCACGCCAGTTATAATGATATCGAGATTTTTACCTCGCGTATCCGCACATTATGGGTGCACTGTCCCCACAATTATTGAACATGCTTCCGGAAAAGGGGGATAATCGAGAAATTGTGGGTTCACTGCACCCACAATTCGGGGATGGCGATGGTGAGAAAGGGCGCTGAATTTTTTGATGGCGCAATTTGGGTGTGAGTTTGCTATGATTGGGGGTGCGGACACCGGATGTGAAAAATTGTTGATCCATGTCCCGTTAATGTCCCGTTAATGTCCCGTTAATGTCCCGTTAATGTCCCGTTAATGTCCCGTTAATGTCCCGTTAATGTCCCGTTTAAGTTCTCATAGAGAGAACACGTGGGGATGATAGAATGTAATACGTTCCTTTTCCGGAGGTTCCTATTTGTGTCAGAATACCAAGATCGCACAACTTTTTCAGATTACGGGATGCAGTTTTGGTAGTGACTTTTTGAGGTATAAGAGCGATGAACTCCTTGTTGGTAATTCTGCCATGCTTTTTCACGTAAATTACAGCTTTCACTTGCTGTTCATTCAGTCCCTGCTGCACGAGATATTCCTCAGTTAAGATATCCATCTTCATCGTGAGGGCTAAACTCCAGGCATCTGTCTGAAATTCAGGATCCGGAAGCCCTGCGTCTGCAAACGATGTGACTATCCGTTGGATGCCAGAACCGTAACTCTCGATATAACCGGCGAGATAGAAGATTCTCGCAATCAACGGATTCCTTGGAACCGACTGAGGTTTTTCCTTCAGTTGTTCGATTGACAGCCCCTTTGGCAGACCCCCGGGATTATGGAACCAAATCTTATCGTCATAAATTTTTATCAGGATCTGTTCGTTCTTTTTGAAATAATCCCGGTGGACAAGCGCATTCATGAGTGCTTCCCGGAGTGCGGGGAGGGGGTAATCCCAATGCTCCTTCCGTTCCGGTGTTTCTCCGGTGATCTCGTACCGGACATTGATGAAATTCTTCAGCGCTTCCTCTCCCTCAACAAACTGAAGGAAAAGATTCCCGGCAATCCAGCGATCCCCGATGATGGTTGCACCATCTTTGAACCGACCTATACGAAGCACCGGGTCCGACAGGTAGGGATCTTCCGGTTTTTTCTTAAAGAGCAGGAACGCCGCGTTGGTCAGTTGATCTCCGGTCATAAGTCCGAGCCGCGTGAGTATCGCTATAACCGGTTCGCGTTCATTGGCAACGGGAAGCCGCCCAGTACTTTTTGCCTGACGTACGAAGTGCCTAACCGTTTCCTCGTCAATATCCGCAAGTCCCCGCTGCGAGGGCAGGCTGTCCCATTCAATTCCTGATATGAGGAATTCTCTGAGCTCTTCGTAGTCCATCAGCCGTGTTGTGTTTCCCACCCGGCTGTAATACCGGCCTTCGTATGCAATCGGATTTTTACTTTTTTTCACATCTATCCGGAGGATGGTTTTTCCGTCACACTTGACGGGTTCGATGACTGGGTGGATGGCAAGTTTGTTGACGATGGTATCGGATAGTTCCTTGAGATCGGCGTTTGAGCAGCGATAACCGGTGATCTCTTTTTTGTCAGATACGCCAATGAACACAACTCCCCCGTTGGTGTTGGCAAATGCAGACAATGTCTTGAAGAGTGCGGGATTTGGCTTTTCCTTGAATTCGAGTTCCCGTGTTTCGATTTCATTGATGAGTTGGTCAAGGGTCATGAGCGGAGCATCCGGGAGCTTTGTATTGATTTAAGGTTCTCTTTCTTTTTCTGGTTGTTGCTCTGGTTGCGGAAAAGTGTTCGGTCTGCGGGTTGGTGAGAGTGGATTGGATTGACCAAGAGGCCGCGGGATGAAGTTTTGCGAGCATTGTTACGGGAAAAGGGTGAGGGATAATGGTCAGGGACGGTGATGGGGAGAGAGGGTGCTGATTTTTTTGATGGCGGGGTTTGAGCGTGAGTTTGCCAGGATTGGGGGTGTGAAATAATCACCCCTCACTCGTAGGTGATGCCTGTAATCATGGGGTATGTACCATGAGGGAAAACAAGCCTAAATTGGGCTCCGTTTTCCGGATTCCGGTCCGGAAAACCTCATAAAACCTTCTGGTTCCGGAAGTTGAAAATAAGTCCATGAATATCGCTCTGTTTGCATAAATACGGCTGGAAATGGCTTAAAAAGTGAAGGCCGCCAAGGCCCTTTAAATCGCGTTTTGTTTTCACTGATGATTTACCTGTATGAGGCGAGTTTTGCCCTAAAAAGGGTCGCTATCGAGGTCGTTTTTTTCGGGGGATGGCTGAAAAATTGGGTATATTATCCAATATTTGTGACTACCCAGCGACCCCAAAGTAGCCCACAACATTTTTTCATAACAAAAAAACGCCTGACACGATACGAATAATTATCCGTGTGTCAGCAGATTATCATTCATGGCAGTCAATTCCGTCAACACTACCGGAACTCTGAAGGCGAACTAATATGCAGGATAAATCTCATTCGTCACCTGTGCAGTTCCAGCAACTCTCCTTAATTGTGAGGGCACTCGTTCTGGCACTGGTCAGCCTTGCGGTGCTGAGTTGCGGTGCTCTTGCACATCCACCTGCTGATGCGGTGATGACGTATGACCAGAATTCCGGCGATCTTATTGTCACTATTACCCATCAGGTTGACGATCCCACAACTCATTATGTGAAACAGGTGACGGTGAAGCAGGGAGATACCGTGCTCATCGACAAGTCCTACACCAGCCAGCCGGACCGATCATCATTTTCCTACCGCTACAATCTGCCACAGCTCAAAGGCAGCAGCGGGGAGATCCGTGTGGATGCGCAATGCGTCCTGTTTGGTTCTCAGTCAGGCACTCTTACCCTGAGTGCGAACCCTGCACCCGGTACTGCGGCCAGTGCATCAACTGCAGCACCGGCACCCACAAAATCCCCGGTTTGTGTATTTGTCGCACTCGTGGCAGTCGGGTTAGTTGCACGACATATCCTGAAATAATACGATAACGCCGGCAGGATCCTATTTCCTTTTTCTTTAAAACTTTTCGGCATTCACGGCCCGGTACGATCACAACCTTATCATAGATCCGCCCCGAACCAAGATGCATACAAAACGGTGTGCTATGGTTCGTGTCGGTGTCCATGTTTCAATCGCAGGCTCGCTTGATCTCGCAGTGGATCGCGCAAAGGATTCGGGCTGCGATGTTTTCCAGCAGTTCTCAAGAAATCCCCGGGGCTGGGCATACAAGCCTCTATCGGATGAGGATTGTGACACCTACCGGGCAAAGATCAGGACTACTGGTATCATTCCCGTTGATCACATGCCCTATCTTCCGAACCTTGCATCGCCCAAACCGGAGATCTATGAAAAATCCGTGCCGGCACTTGCAGCAGAACTTGACCGCTGCGGTAAGTTAGGCATCCCCTATCTTGTGACGCATCTCGGCCACCATCTCGGTGATGGGATTGCAGGAGGGCGGGCGCGGGTCATCAGAGCAATCAACACTGCCATTGCCGGATCAGATAATTCCGTTATGCTGCTCCTTGAGAACACTGCCGGTGAGAAGAACAGCGTTGGCAGTAGTTTCGAGCACATACGGGGAATTATGGATGGGCTTTCTGCACCAGAGCGGATCGGTATCTGTTTTGACACCTGCCATGCGTTTGCTGCAGGTTATGAACTGAGGACTGACGAGGGAATTGCAGACACTCTCGCACAGTTCGATGAACAGGTGGGAATCAGGAACCTGAAAGTCGTTCACCTTAACGATACAAAAGGCGATAAGGGAAGCGGGCTTGACCGGCACGAGCATATCGGTATGGGCTTCATTGGCGAGGACGGGTTCCGGCGCATACTCCATCATCCGGCTTTTAAGGATCTGCCACTGGTCTGCGAGACTCCTGTTGATGATCGCAGGGACGACTCCGGAAATATTGCCAAAGTAAGGGAACTGGCCGGGTAAACCCGGTATCTTTTTTTATCCGGCAATTCGGATCCTTCAATCACGGCCCGGAAATTCTGACAGAACATTTCATTCTGGAAGGTGTCGGTGTTGCATACTCGTCAAATGAAAAGATTTTCATAACCGGGAATTTCTGCTGATCAGAAAGACCAACTCCGTTTATTATAAAAAAAGTTCCTTTAACAAAGGCCCTTACCGCAGACCGGCTTTCTGATACTCTGAAACCTCAACCGGCTGCTCGTAGTAATCCGAAGAAAAGGATCGTTCCTGCACATCTCCCACCGCATTCTCGAGATTTTTGGTCAGCGCGAGACACCCCTCTCCCTTTACACCCTTGACATGAACCAGTACCCTGCCTTCGTTGTCAATCGTAATTTCCAGTTCCTGCATTGTCATTTCTATCTCCAGTAGTTTTAATTCAGCCTGAATACCTGTGCATCCCGTTTTACTATCAGACCAGTAAGCAGGTCCCGTGCGGTGAGGCACAGGTATCCCTCCCGGTCAAGGGAAAATGTGAGTTCAAACCGCGGTTCGCCTTTCTTGGCCGGAGGTGATGCGTGGAGCAGCACCGGTTCCTGCCCGTTTACTAATACCGGACACATCGCTGGTATTGCATCAGGAGCGGGCCCGGCAATCTGCAATCCCCCCCTGTCGTTTGAAACCAGCTCTATATGGCCATGCGGGTCGTGGTTTGCGGTAGTTATCTCGCAGAGCGGGATGCCCAGGTACGCCTGCCCATCGTAAGCCCCACTGATAATGAAACGTGCAACCTGCCCGGCACTGGGGTAGCGGGCACCGTCCCTGACAATAAACCGGTAACGGTATTCACGGGCAACGGGATCCCAATGACGTATGGCGTAATCGTTCCTGATCCGGTTGTTGGGTTCAGGAATTTCCGGACTTGCCGCAGCAGCGCCACGGGCAATCGCATCCACCGGATTATTGCAGTGAACCTTTGATCCCAAACGCAGTTTGAGCGCATCCTGTACACAGGGAATCGCACTGCATTCCCCCACCATCAATACAGCTGTAATCCGCTTTTCTTCCCCCCTCTCCCGGATGCCTGCAACGGACAGCGCCCGGTCCAGCGCCCGGTTAATGATAGCAAACAGTCCCCGCGCCTCAAGGATCTGGCAGAGGTCTTTCCTGCTGAATTGTGCTGTGAGAGAAAATCCTGAAACCGGGTCGGTCACCCGGACCTCGGTTTCCGTGTTGAGGACCAATGCTTCGCGTGCCCTTCCCGCTTCGTTTTTGATGAGAGGGAGTATCCGGGCTGCACGGGGATTGGTCTCATCCAGTTGGTTCCGGGCAAGGATATCCTGTACAATCCATCCATCGACCATCGATCCGCTTGTGTCATCGTGTACCTTACAGAGTACGCGTGAAAAAATCCTCCCGGTATCGTGAGAGGATTCATCTATTGTGAAAAGAGCAATATCGAGTCCGTCCGTATGGAAATTGATCAAAAAGATCAGTGAGCCGTATGAAAGGTGCAGACCATATCCATGCGCTGCGGCACAGGCCTCGTCGATCACAAACGGGACGCTGAACCCTGCTGCGGTCGCCACCGCTCGGAGCCATGCGATATATTGATCAGGAGCATCAAGCGGAACCGAGAATACTACTTCGCGGGTTGCCGTGCCGTTACCGGGTGCATGGGTAAGCAGTGCAGTGAGGAAATCAGATCCAGCATTCCTGTACCCGGTCATCCTCCCGCACCCTGCAGGGATCTGAACCGTACTGTTTTCAAGTATGTAATGGCGCAACCATCGTGCCAAACCGGCAGGATTCGCATCATCTGGTAGTGCTTCAGCCCCGAAGTACCGGTTGCCGGTATCGCTGTAGTTGATTTGTGATGGGATTCTTGGGACGTAATGGTCCATCCCCGCGATGGGAAATGGACGGGACCAGCCGGAGAAATCATGGAGTTGTATCGCGCCATTATCATCGCGTGCAGCAACAACCGTGCTGCCCGTGCCAAAATCAATTCCCAGACGCTGTCTTCCGGTTCCTTCTGGATGGTTTCTCTGCATATCAGTCACCCTACGATCTGAATATCATACAAACCTGCGTCATCGACTGTTGTACAGAGTTCGATATCGTTTGAGAACCTTGCATTGAGCATACCGTGAAGGAATTTCCACTGTGCCAGTGCATCAGTCCGTGAGCAGGTGCGTTCATAACGTGCAACAATGGAGATATCATCAAGGGTTGTTCCGGACAGGGGTTTTGTCCAGGGCAGCATCCAGTATCGTACCCCTCCGTCAAGACTGCTGGTCAACACCGATGTCCCTCCGGGAAGAACAACAATGCCCGTCACCGCTGCTGTATGTGCCGTCATTGTCCGCATCAGGTTTCGCCCGATACAGGAAAATATCGCTACCGTCCCCGTGTCAAGACCGGCCACCAGTACCCGTCCGTCATCTGCAAAGGCAAGTGCGGTGATCTTACCCGGAGGTGATGGAATCGTGGGTGCAGGTGTGCCTTCCGGCAAGTGGCAGAGATGGATAACGGCATCCGCACCGGCAAAAGCGGCAAACGTTCCGTCCGGAGACAATGCCAGTGCGCTCACCTCGCTGCGGGAATCCTCTAATACAGAAACGCACCGGCCATCGCACACTGTCCAGATCCGTACGCTTCGGTCATTGCTGCCGGTTATGAGCAGGGCGCCATCCGGTGAAATCGCGATTGTCGTAATAATACTGGTGTGACCGGTAAGCGTTTTTAGCAGGGTGCCATCCGGCACGCTCCAGAGACGAACTTTCCCGTCCCAGCCGCCCGAGACAAGTGTCTTTCCGTCAAATGAAAATACGAGACAGCGCTGGGTTGCGGTGAGCCCTTCAATACTCTTGATAAGTCCGCCTGTTTTGACATTCCAGATCCGCAGCGAGTTATCTCCACCGGCGCAAGCCAGCTGGGTGCCATCTGGGTTAATGGCAATCGCCCGGATGGAGCTCGTGTACATATCGAGCGTCTTTGAGTATTCCCCCGTAGTGAATTCGATCTGCCTGATTGTACCATCATTGTATCCTGCGTAGATCGTGGAGCCGTCTGGTGTAGAAGTAATACCGGTCACTTCACCCGATGGCCGCATGAGAGTGCGGACGAGTTCTCCTGATGTGCAGTTCCAGAGTTTCACCGAACCGTCCCAGCCGGCACTTGCGATCATCTCTGCATGAGAGGACAGGGCAATCGCTGTTACCGTTTGTTTATGCGCTTTGCAATCGTGAAGCACCGAACCCCCGTTCATAGCATAGATGCGCAAATTCCCCTCATTGCATCCGGTAATCAATTTCATGCCGTCCGCTGACACTTCACATGCGGTTAGGGAGCGTTTGGAGAGCGGGATCTCTGCAACGGGATCGGTTTTTCCTGCCTGCCAGGACCTGAGTATCCGGTCATCGCCGGCAATCGCAAACGAGCTCGCATCCGGTGTGATGGCGCAACAGTGCGTCGCACCAGTATTGCCAGTATAGGTTCTTGCTTGTGAACCTGATCGAATATGCCATCTGACCGGTCGGTTATGGTCATAAATTACAAGAAGATCTTCATCCTCACAAAAGGTGAAAGTTCTGACCGGATCACTTAGGCCTTTTAACGTCTTCAGGTATTGTGTTTTCTGGAGATCCCAAATCCCCACAGCCCCGTCAGCATATCCGACAGAACAGAACCGGTCATCGAAAGAGATTGCACAGCAGGTTACAGCTGCTTCATGTCCTCCGGAAAGATCCTGTACCTGCCCATCAGCCATGTTAACGATCCAGAGATGCCCTCCGGCACTCAGGGGAACTATAACAAACCCCTCTCGGGAACAGGCAAACTGCACCGGTGTTCGTTCACCGGATGTAACAGACCAGAACCGGGTACCCGTTATAGTATCGTAACACTGGAGTGTCCCGCTGGTTCCTGCGCAGAGCAGGCGGAGGTTGTCGGTCGAAAAAGCCAGCCCGCTGATAGTACCCTGCCCTGTCTGGTGCCGGAATACAAGTGTTCCTGTACGAATAGTCCAGAGACATACCGTCCCATCAGCACATCCAGCTGCTAACAGGGCGCCATCTTCTGAAAAAGCAAGGCGCAATGGCTGGCATTGGGGACTGTAAGAAGTTAAGGGTAGTGAATCCTCCGGTATCGGGGAGGTCCATTCTTTCGGGATGGTCCGGGTGATCTCTTCCCAAATCGCACTCTCATCACCGGATGGTTTCCACCCTGCAGCTTCCATAGCGGATAAGGCAGTGATCGTTAAGTGCAGGGGTGCATGAACGACCAGTCGCCAGAGTCTCTCCCAATCCCTTTCATGGATTAGACCGGGTATTACGATATCCCACTCCTCCTCGGACCAGAGTAAAGCATTCCGGGAATGCTCTGTTCCCATCAGAGCCGCTGCGAGAACGGAACACTGCCCGGTTTTTTTTGCTGCATTGCGAGCGTAAAACCGGCCCCGGTTTGTTGCCTGAGCATATCCTGCAGCAAGCATCGGCCGGTGCAGCAAAGGATCGCATTGTGCATATCGTTTCCATTGTCCTGTTACGAAGAGGAAGAGTGCCTGCGTGCAGGAATCAGTGGGCAGGAAATTTCTGTCGGTTGCGATGCTTTGCAATGCGGCATTGTCTCGTTCCAGTGCTTCATTGCAGAGTTTATCGATGGCAGACAGAGAGACGAGAGAACAGAGAGCAGTCCGTGTGATATCAAGCACGGTCTTATCAGTTGATGTGCAAAAAATACCTGCAAGTTCCTGCACTGCCTCCGCATCGCCCTGTAATGCCCGGTCTTTAAGTTCCTTTACGGAATTCCGGTACAGCCAGGGACCTATCAGGGGGGCAGAAATGAAACTCTTCATGCCGCTCACGAGGGGATACTGTCAAATGTTTCGAGCGCGATTGTCCGCCCGGAATGAACCCGTGTCGGTACTGCTTTCGAAGCAGAGATCGCCCGCCCTTCAGCAAGCCAGGCCCGCAGTGCAGCAACCGTCTCGCGCTGGGAAATTGCGAGTGGCACCTGCGTCTTCATGCAGCCGAGGATGTCTTCTGTAGTGACCCGTCGCATATTTTCGTTAAACGCAAGGTACATTGCATCGATTACTGTCTGCTCGATCTCTGCACCGACATATCCCTCGCTCTCCTTTGCGAGGATATCCAGGGAAAACTCGGCAGGCAGGCACTTGCGCTTTTTTAAGTGCACGGAAAAGATCTCGCGGCGCTCTTCGGTATTGGGGAGATCTAAAAAGAAGATCTCGTCAAACCGTCCCTTGCGCAGGAGTTCGGGAGGAAGTGCGGCAATATTGTTAGCGGTTGCCACCACAAAACAGGGGGCTGTTTTGTCCTGCATCCAGGTAAGCAGGTGGGCAAACACCCGCTGGCTGGTGCCGGCATCACCGCTTCCGAATGCAAAAGCTTTCTCGATCTCATCCACCCACAAAATGCAGGGCGCAATCGTTTCGGCAAGGGAGAGGGCCCTGCGTGTCCGCTCTTCGGACTCCCCGACAAGACTCCCGAAAAGGGCGCCCACATCGAGCCTGAGCAGGGGCAGGTGCCAGAGATCAGCGATCATCTTTGCAGTCAAGCTCTTGCCGGTACCCGGAATCCCGATAAGGGCAATTCCCTTTGGGGCTGGAAGGCCGTAATCCCGGGCTTCCTGCGTAAACGCCCGCTCCCGAAGCCGGAGCCAGTCCTTTAGCTGTACAAGACCCCCGACATTATCTGGATTTTCAGTCAGGCTATAGAACTCAAGTGCATCCGACTGGCTTAGTACATCTTTCTTGTCTGCGATGATGGCATCGATATCCCCGTCATCGAGCGTGCCGTGCGTTACAATCACCCGGGAAAATGAACGACGGGCCTGGTTGAGCGTCATGCCGAGTGCGGCCTGGATTATTTTCTCCCTGCCTGCATCTGACAGTGAACTGGGAATGCCGCTCGTTGCAAGAAGCGTGTCGAGTTCTTTTGAGAGCTCGGGAGCCCCGGGGGGAGGGAAGTGAATGAGGACTGCTTCATCCCGGATCTCTTCTGGCACCCGCTGCATCGGGGTGACGATCACCATCGTCCTACGGTTGTATTTGAACTTCTGGGAAAAGTTGCGGATTTTGCGTTTCACCTGCGGGTTATTCCAGAACTCATGGAAATCCTTAAGCAGGATTACCGCATTCTCATCGGTCTTCACCATATCGTCAAGTGCCGCAAGCGGATCGCGTGACTGGGTGAGAAAACCAGTGTTGCCACAGATAACTGAGAACCCGTCCACGCTGTCCCAGGCAATGCACTGGCGCGGTGGCTCCCATTTTTCACAGACCTCTTTTACCTGCGCAACCACCCGCTCTTCTTCAGGAGTCATTACGACAATCAGGGTAACCCGTGCCCGCAGGGAGACATTTAATTTTCGTGCGAAATCCGGCTCCTTGTGCTGCATGATTAAGTCCACCTCCGCACGACTATCCTGACGGTCCCGTCCGCTTCATTAGTCTGCGACACTACCTCAAACCCATCTTTTGCCGTCTGCTCAAGCACCATTTTTCTCGCATACTCCTTCTGGATAGTCTCTGCCTGTCGCTTCAGGTCATCAGCGATTTTTTTCTGGCCTATGCCGGATACCCCCCACCAGTCGGCAACCATATCATAGGTGCCATCAGTGTTCTTCACAAAGCCGACGCCATAGCCTCCGGATTGTTTCGCGGCGATATCCACAGTATGCTGCCCGTGATAACCCTTGATGGTGGTATCGGTCTCTACGGTGTGACCTAATTCTTCAAGGCACTGGATCAGGGCTTCCCGGTGACGGAACTGCGTGCGGATGCGACTGAAGTGCGACATGATACTAATCATCCCCCCCTGCAAAGGTGTGCAAGCCCTTTGACAAACCGGGCATCGGGAAACCCGGTGGCAGTCAGCATGCCATCGTTATGTATGGTAAATTCAGCAACGTGTTCTGAAACGGTGGGATGAGGTGCGGGTACGGTGATTATACCGGTAAGTGGGATGATCCTCTGGTTCGATGAACCGATCAACGGTGTATCACACTTCAGGGATGGGATATAGGGACCGGCAATCAGGAGATCGGTTACCGCAAGCAGGCGCTGCCATGTGGCACGGGAAGATGTGATAACGAGATCAGAAGGAAATCCCGTAAATGTGACAATGGAATAGCCCCGCTCATGTAACCGTTCGCCTAGTTCACCTAAGGCGTCTGCCTGCGCAAATGGCTCGCCGCCGGAGAATGTAACTCCGTCAATAGTTTCTTCTGCACAAATTATATCGGCAAGTACTGAAGGTGTCACCTGCTGTGCTAAAGAGAATGGTAAAAACTGCGGGTTGAAACAGCCCTCACAATGTATCGGGCATCCCTGCACCCAGACGACTGACCGGATGCCGGGTCCGTTCACTGATGACCGTGCAAGAAAACCTGCAAGGTTGATCGTGCTCTTACGTCGGTATCCAGGGTCGTTGGTATCATGCACCTTCATTTTTCCGCCGCTTTTTTGGCTTTTTTGGCTGTGAAATGATTCCGGTGTGGGTGATCGATCTATCTTATAGTATTACCCAGTTTTTCCCGGAATGATATTCACCCTCGGGGACGTGCAAATAAGCATACTTATGAGATACGATCTGACTATACACATTGATTTTCACCCTTTTTATACGCATTGAAACGAATTTATGTAATTCATAAGGATTTCGCTAAGTTGTTGCCAATCGCGCAGAAACTTTGGGAAGTATTCAGAGTGCCCTTATTATCCCTTAAACCCAATATATCCGGCAGTGAAGGCAATATTTGATGGCACTGCGGTGCGGGTGGGAAAGGATGGGCGTGTGCTCTACGAGCAGAGCGGATATGGGCGCCTGGAAAAAGATGGCGTGAAACTTGCACCGCAGGAGGCACTCTATCTCATCCATCGCCAGAAGATCACGATTGATGGTTATACATTCGATACCCTGTTCTCCGAGTTTGCCAGCGAACGTAATTTCCTGCGGAGTTTTTTAGTGTACCGTGATCTCCGTGAACGGGGGTATGTGGTGCAGACCGGTCCGCATGATTTCAGAGTGTTCCGGCGCGGTGAGAAACCCGGAACCGGCGAATCCCTCTATCTGGTCCGTGTGCTCTCGGAACGCGATCCCATCCGGTTTACCAAACTGATCGAAGAGGTAGTCTCCTCTCGCAATATGCGCAAACAGTACGTGCTTGCTGTTGTCGATGATGAAGAGGAACTCACCTATTACGAGATCAAACTGCAGGTGCTTTCTGATGCCAGCATACCCTTAACTCCTCTTACGAAACACAAAGCCGTTCTTATTGGTAAATCTGCGATGGTTAAGATAGCTCCCCCATCAGATCTCGAGGTATCAGGTTTTGGCAAGCGTCTCGACGATGAACGGCTCATGCTTTCTTCGGTTGAACTGCTCTATCTCATGAGAAAAGGGATAGTTGAGCTTTTGAAAGGGAACGTTCAGGTCAGCACGCAGGAATTTTTTGAACTGGTCCGTGAGAACGATTCAGAACTGGCAGAAAAGGACAAAGTGTATACAGAACTCCGTTCGCACGATTACACTCCCCGGACCGGCTACAAGTTCGGCCACCACTTCCGGGTCTACTGCGGCAAGAACGTGCATTCCGATCTGCTGGTACATGCGGTGGAACTGGATGCCGCGCTCCCCATGAGCGCAATCTCGCGCTCGGTCCGGATGGCGCACAGTGTCAAAAAGAAGATGTTGTTTGGCGCTGTACATACTAACGGAATTCAGTTCGTGGAATTTGCACGAATCAAACTGTGAGCACCTTTCATGCAAGAAACGCAGATCAATCCCTGGTCAAGTACACCGTCGCTCGATATTGAGAAGACATTTGCCGATTTTGGTATCGAGCCGATTGCCCCTATACTTTCCGAGCTCCCAACAGTTCCCTATTTTATGCGGCGGAACATTGTTGTCGGTCACCGGGACTACCTCCCTATAGCGAGAGCGATCCGCAACCGTACGCCGTTTCATATTCTTACCGGGTTCATGCCAAGCGGCCACCCGCATCTCGGTCACCTGATGGTGATGAAAGAAGTAGTCTGGCACGTCCAGCAGGGTGGCAACGGGTACATAACTATTGCCGACCGGGAGGCGCATGCGGTCCGTGGTCTTTCATGGGAGAAGTGCAACGAGTACGGGAAAGAGTATCTCGCCTGCCTGTACGCGCTCGGGTTTGAAGGCACCACGTATTTCCAGAGCAAAAACGAACGGCTCAAGGATCTTGCTTTTGAAGCGGCAACGAAAGTGAACTTCTCGGATCTTGCCGCGATTTACGGATTCTCACCGGAGACAGATATCGCCCATGCGGACAGTGTGATTACCCAGGTAGCTGATATCCTGTATCCCCAGATTGACCGGGAACCTGCTCCGACGCTTGTACCGGTTGGAGTTGACCAGGACCCGCATATCCGGCTTACCCGGGGAGTCGCCCACAAGATGCGAATGTTCACCGTGGAAGAGCGGAACGGTTATATCAGCGTTCGGTCCAAGAATGCGCCGGAAGCAGCGCTCGATGCGGTGAAAAAAGCGTTCCCGCACTCAAAGAAATACGAAGGCCATGTGGATATCAAAGATGCACAGTGTGTTGACGTGAGTGTAAAAGTGCGGGAGATCGAGCGGGCGCATGGCGGTTATGCATTTTACACGCCATCATCCACCTATCATATCTTCATGCCGGGGCTCACGGGCGGCAAGATGTCGAGCAGTATACCTGAGAGCATCATCTCGTTCTACGAATCCGAGGCGGTCGTGAGAAAGAAAGTGATGAGCGGGATCACGGGTGGACGGGTGACATTAGAAGAGCAGAAGCGGCTCGGCGGCGAGCCGGACAAGTGCTCCCTGTATCTGCTCAATCTTTTCCACATGGTTACGGACGATGCGGAGCTCGCAGAGATCCGGCGGAAATGCACTGATGGTGAAATCACCTGCGGCCAGTGCAAGAAAGAGACGGCAGAACGGGTTGTTGCGTTCCTGCATGACTTTAAGGAGAAGATGAACGCGGCTATGGACAGGATAGAGGTGTGAGATGGCGGAACTGACACAGAACGAGAAACGGCTACTTGCAATACTGGAAAAAGAGAATAAGGCAGATGCCCCGCATCTCGCGGGCTTGCTCGAAGCAACTCCTGAAGCAGTGGTGCAGTGGGCGCACCTTGCACAGGATAATGGCTTTGCTCTTGTTGAGAGGGTTGTGGCGAAGGAGTTTGTATATACCGATGAGGGAAAGGCCTATGCACAGGACGGGCTTCCCGAGACCCAGCTCCTCCGTTTCATCCTGCCGGGAACCACGCTTGCCGACCTCCAGAAGCACGAGGCGTTTAAGATCGGGTTTGGCCAGTTGCGGAAGAAGGGACTGGTAAAAGTCGAAGGTACGTCCGTTGCAAAGACGGCGGGTGCCACCACCGATGCAGATGAATCTGCCCTGAAAAATCCGTCCGATGCAGATCCGAAGACAAAGGAACTCATCAAGCGCGGAATCCTGCAGGAATCCGAAACCGTCCGGTACACGATTGCCATCACTCCCGCCGGGCTTACGCTCGTGAAACAGGGTCTCGATCTCCGCGGGGAGAGCGGTACCCTCACCCGCGACCAGATCATATCGGGCGAATGGAAGAACCTCAACCTACGCAAGTATGACGTGAGCAAGCTCCCCAAAAAGGCGTACCCTGGCAAGATCCACCCCTACCAGCGGATTATCGGCGAGATGCGCGAGATCCTGCTCGAGATGGGTTTTACGGAACTCTACGGCGGGATCGTCCAGCAGTCCTTCTGGAACTTCGATGCCCTCTTCCAGCCGCAGGACCACCCGGCCCGTGAGATGCAGGATACCTTCTATCTCCGCGAAACCCTCCCGCTCCCGCCCGGGTACGAGAAGGTAAAGGCTATGCACGAGAGCGGCGGCGAGACCTCCTCGACCGGCTGGGGCGGTATCTGGAAGGAAGAGAAGGCCGAACAGTGCGTGCTCCGGACCCACACCACGAGTGTCTCGATCCAATACCTTGCCAACAACCCGAACCCACCCGTGAAAGCCTTCTGTGTCGGCAGGGTGTACCGGCGCGAGACGATCGATACCACCCACCTTGCGGAGTTCGAGCAGCTCGAAGGGATCGTTATGGACGAGAACGTCTCATTCGGGAACCTGCTGGGGATCCTCCGCGAATTCTACAACCGCATGGGTTTCGAGAGCGTACGCTTCAAGCCCTCCTTCTACCCCTACACCGAGCCGAGCCTTGATGCCGAGGTGTATGTTGACGGGATTGGTTGGATCGAGATGGGCGGCGCCGGTGTCTTCCGCGAGGAGGTCACCGCACCGATTGGGATCAATTATCCCGTTCTTGCGTGGGGTCTTGGCGTGAGCCGGATCGCGATGCTCCGGCTCGGTCTCAAGGATCTCCGGCTCCTGCACAAGAGCGACGTGGCGTTCCTCCGGGAAACCCCTTCGCTGCGCCACACCAAGGGAGGAATCTGAACATGGCCGTTATTACGCTCCCCTACAAGTATCTCGAACGGCTTACCCGCACCGACCGGAAGACGATTCTCGATAAGGTCGCCCTCATCGGCTCGGATTTGGAGCGAATCGAAGAGGACCACGCGGATGTGGAGTTCTTCCCGGACCGCCCCGACCTCTTCTCACCGGAAGGCGTGGCCCGCGCCATGCGGGGCTACCTTGGGATCGAGACCGGCCTCTCGTCCTACCCGGTCAAGCCATCGGGTATAAAATTCACCGTCGATCCCGCGCTGGCAACCATCCGTCCCGTCCTCGGGGCAGCGGTTATCCGGGGAGTCTCGTTCGATGACGAATCGATCCAGAGCATCATGTCCCTGCAGGAATCCCTCCACTGGGCAGTAGGCCGGGGCAGGAGCAAGGTTGCGATCGGCATCCACGACATGGATACCGTCAGGCCGCCATTCCACTACATCGCCTCCCGGCCGAGCCGAGGGTTCATCCCGCTCGACTTCACCGAGAAGATGACGATGACCGAGATCCTTGAGAAGCACCCGAAGGGACGGGACTACGCGAAGATCGTCAAAGACTTCCCGCTCTACCCGCTCATCGTGGACGATGACGACCATGTCCTCTCATTCCCCCCTATCATCAATGGCGAGCGGACCCGTGTGACCATCGATACGAAGAACATCCTTCTCGACACGACCGGCACCGACAAGCGGGCGGTCAGTGTAGCGGTCAATATAATCTGTACCGCTATGGCCGAAGCCGGCGCGAAGATCGAGAGCGTTGAGATCGGCGGCGTTCAGACACCGACGCTTGCCCCCGCAGAACGGACGGTGAGCGTGCAGGAATGCTCACGGCTTCTCGGCATCGAACTGACCGCAGCATCGATGGCAGAACTCCTCCGGAAGATGCGTTTTGGTGCCGAACCGGCGGGTGCAGACACGGTAAAGGTACAGGTGCCCTGCTACCGTGCTGACATCATGCACGACTGGGACCTGTTCGAAGATGTGGCGATTGCGTACGGGTATGACCGGCTCGAAAGCCAGCCGCCCACAACCTTCACCGTGGGAAAACCCCACCCGGTGCAGGTCAACGCGGCACTGGCCCGCGAGGCCTTCTCCGGTCTCGGGTACCTCGAAGTGATGCCGTTTACGCTGACAAACGAGGATGTGCTGTACAAAAAGATGCAGCGCGACGAGAAGAAAGGCGTCCTCCGTGTCATGCACCCGATCAGCATCGAGAACACGGTGGTTCGGACCGAGCTCCTCCCCCTGCTGCTCGAATTCCTGACCCTGAACCGGCACCGCGAACTCCCGCAGCGCCTCTTCACGGTGGGCGATGTCGTGGACTCCTGCCTCACCTACCAGCAGGCAGCCGGGGTCAGCACCCACCCGGATGCGGACTTCTCGGAGGCCTACGCCTCGGCAGACGCGATGCTCCACGAGCTCTCCATTGAGTACACCGTGAAGGAATCAGCCGACGCCGCTTTCATTGAAGGACGCCGGGGCGATATCATTTCCGGCGGAAAAAAGATCGGGGTCTTTGGCGAGATCCATCCCGCCGTGTTAAACGCGTTTGAACTCGAGCACTCCGTTGCCGCGTTCGAATTCGACCTCAGAGCCGTACCGGGATATCCCGTGCTCTGAGATACTCCTTTACCTCTTTTACGGTGAACTCCCCGAAGTGAAAGACGCTCGCCGCAAGGCAGGCATCTGCCTTTCCTTTGGTAAAACCGTCATAGAAATGCGATAAGTTCCCGACCCCACCGCTCGCTATCACCGGGATGCCGGCAGCATCCGAGATTGCGGCCGTAACTGCGAGATCGAACCCGTTCTTGGTGCCATCGGTCTCCATGCTCGTGAGCAGGATCTCCCCCGCCCCCCGCTCCTCGGCTTCCTTTGCCCACGCAACCGCATCGATACCGGTCGGCTTGCTGCCCCCGTAGATGATCACTTCGTACCAGCATCTGGTCCCGTCTTCGAGAAATACGGGAATCGCCTTCTCATTTGGGGTGAAATTCCGGCGCACGTCCATTGCCACAACAATGCACTGGGTGCCGAAGGACTCCGCCCCCCGGGTGATGAGGGTGGGATCGTGCACAGCGCTTGTGTTCATGCTCACCTTGTCGGCGCCGGCGCGGAGGATCTGTTGGATGTCTTCTAAGGAACGGATGCCACCGCCAACCGTCAGCGGGAGGAAGAGCTGGTCGGCTGCCCGCTTGATCAGCTCGATGATGATGCCCCGTTTCTCTTTCGATGCCGTGATGTCGAGGAACACCACTTCATCGGCGCCTTGCTCATTATAGCGTTCGGCCAGCTCCACCGGGTCGCCGGCATCCCGCAGGCCGAGAAAATTTGTCCCCTTGACCACCCTTCCATCCTTGAGATCCAGGCAGGGAATGATCCTTCGCGTGAGCACCATTGGTAAAAACTGGGTGTGCAATCCCTATCTATATTTCTCAAACCGGGTATCCGGATTCATCCGTATTCAGGATTAGTCGAGAATTGTCCGGAGATACCCGTTCAAATCCCGGAGTTTTTATGTAACTTGGGGTGCCTACTGATAGGGTACGACAGGATACGGGCAGGTGCCGGAACGCATCTTCCCCGGTGATTTTATGAGTACAGGAAAACTGAAGATGGAATGGGCTGCGCAGTACATGCCGGTGCTCGCCGCGATCAAGAAACAGTTTGTCAAGGAAAAACCTTTTGCGGGCATGACGATTGGTATGGCGCTCCATGTCGAGGCCAAGACCGCCAACCTAGTCACTACGCTTGCCGCCGGTGGTGCAGTTGTGCACATCACAGGTTGCAACCCGCTCTCCACGCAGGACGATGTGGCAGAGGCCCTCAACCACGTGAAGAATGTGCACTGCTATGCAAAGCGTGCCTGCACGGTCGAGGAATACTATGCTGCCATCGACAAGGTGCTCGATGCAAACCCGACCATTACGATTGATGACGGGATGGACCTGATCCACTACATCCACACCAAGCGCCGTAAACTGTTAAAAACCGTTATTGGTGGCTGCGAGGAGACCACCACGGGTATCCACCGCCTCCGCGCCATGGCAGCAGACGGCAAGCTCGAGTTCCCGGTCATCGCGGTGAACGATACCCCCATGAAGCGGTTCTTTGACAATGTGCACGGGACCGGAGAAAGTGCCCTCACGTCGATCATGATAACGACCAACACCCTGATTGCGGGCAAGTATGTCGTTGTCGCGGGCTATGGGTACTGCGGTCGGGGTCTTGCCAGGAAGGCCCACGGGCTCGGCGCCAAGGTCATTGTCACCGAGATTGATTCCCGCCGGGCGCTCGAGGCGCACATGGACGGGTATATGGTCATGACGATGGACGAGGCGGCAGCGCTCGGGGATCTCTTCATCACGACCACCGGCAACGTGGCGGTCCTCAACCAGAAACACTTCAGGAAACTCAAAGACGGGGCAATCCTCTCGAACGCCGGTCACTTCAATGTCGAGATCGATATCGAATGGCTCCACAAGAATGCTGACAAGGTCATCACGCGGGAAGGTATCGAGACGTTCATGCTCAAGGGCAAGGCAGTCCATGTGCTCGCCGAGGGCAGGCTCGTCAATCTTGCAACTCCCAAGGGCATGGGCCACCCGATCGAGGTCATGGACC